>NZ_JBHIKY010000023.1:0-60174 GCF_042139015.1 Alteribacillus sp. HJP-4
GGGCTGGGCTTGACGCTTCTGCGAGATCATCTACGATTGAAACATAGGGAAGAATGATCTGTAGCTGTCACCATCGCATCATTCCTATTCTGTTAAAGGGTGTCCACTTTCTTGACAGAGGTCCATCGGTTCCGTTAATAGCCAAAATGAGAGCCAGTTTCATTACCATTTAGGCAAATAGCGTATCTCATGTCCGCTTACCTTTCAAAATGAGCACATTTTGATAAAATAGCGGATTTAATGTCCGCATACAGCTCGCCTGGAGAATCTGCTTGTTTCACACGGCTTGAACCGTGCAATATGATAAAGTCTCATATTTCGAAAAACGCTGACCTGCAGCGTATAGGGTTTTAATAGAAAAAACTTGGCTTATCGCCAAGTTTTTCTTTAGCAGAGATCGTTCTCTTCTTCCCTTTATTAATTCTGCATGACAAAATCTTTTTCCGCGCTGGTTTCTCCGTCAAAGCGGCGGAGAATGTTGTATTTTGTATCGCGCTGGGCCGGAATTTTGCCGGCTTCGCGGATCAGCTTTAATATTTCGTTCGTGTTGACCTTGTGGGTCGTGCCGGCGGCTGAAACGACGTTTTCTTCCATCATCGTGCTGCCGAAATCATTGCAGCCGAAATTAAGGGAGCGCTTGCCGACAACCGGCCCCATTGTGACCCAGGACGACTGGAAGTTCGGAATATTATCAAGGAATAGGCGGGAAATGGCCACATTTCTTAAATATCCGTCTCCGCTGATAATTTCACCCTTCATGTTCGTATTGTCGGGCTGGAATGTCCACGAAATAAAGGCAAGAAAGCAGTTGCTTTCATCCTGAGCATCACGGATACGCTGAAGATGCTCTGCTCTTTCTTCATTCGACTCAGTCAAGCCGATGACCATGGTGGCAGTGCCGTGCATGCCGACTTTTTTAGCGGTTTTCATGCAGTCGATCCATTGATCTGCAGTGCATTTGAGACGGCTGACTTTTTTGCGGGTTTCCTCTGTGAGGATCTCCGCTCCGCCGCCGGGCAGTGAATCCAGACCAGCCTCATGAAGCTGGCGCAGGACTTCCTCAAGTGAGAGACCGGAGACCTCCATCATCTTATATATTTCGGCCGGAGAGAAAGAGTGCATCGTTATATCAGGAAATCTAGTTTTTATGTCGCGGAGAAGCGTCGTGTAATAGTCAAACGGAAGGTTCGGATTCGTGCCGCCCTGCATAAGAATTTCCGTTCCATTAACATCTGACGTTTCCTGGATTTTATTAAAAATCACTTCATCGGATAGTGTATAGCCCTCGTCCGATCCGGGCCGGCGGTAAAACGCGCAGAACCGGCAGTAGGTATCACAAACATTCGTATAATTCACATTGCGGCCGATAACAAAGGTCGTGACAGGGTCTGGATGCCACTTTTTCATGACTTTATTGGCGGCCGCTCCCATTTTCTCAATTTCATCACTTTCGTATAAGCGGACAGCATCTTCCATTGTCAATCGTTCACCTGAAACGGCACGATCGAGAATTGCATCTATGCTCATGACAAACCCTCCAATAATTAAAAGCCTCTAGCCTGTTCAATCTTTGTCAATGACTTTCTTCATCGTATCATATTTCCTGGATATATTCCCAGCTGAAGAATTACCTTCCTCTTCTATTTTTTCCATCAATAAATACAGGAGAGGTTAAATGCTTTACTCTTTCCATGATTCGTTTTGCTTTCGTCTCGTCTATTTTTTCAACTGCCCCGCGCTGTGACGAGGCAAGATGTGCTTCAAGCTCCTCGTAATCAAAATTGGAGGTGTACAGCGTCGGCAGCTTTTCCATCATGCGGTGCTGCAGGATCACACCGAGCACATCATCGCGGACCCAGGGTGAAATGGTCTCTGCACCAATGTCATCAAGAATCAGCACGTCGATATTTTTTACATTATCGAGCTTTTCCTGGACCGAGCCATCGGATATCGACTGCTTCATTTCTCTAAAAAAGTCAGGCACATATACGATCATTGATGAAATCCGGCGCTCTGCAAGTTCGTTGGCAATTGCGCCCATCATGTATGTTTTTCCGACGCCGAATGGACCGTGAAAATAGAGGCCGATGCTGTCTTCCCCAGGCCGTGCCTGTATCGCAAATTCCAGCGCTGCATTGCTTGCAGAAAGCCTGCTTGCATGATCCTGTTCAATATCATCAAAAGTAGCATTCAATATTTCTTGGGGGATATACAAGCTCTTAATTAACGACTGATGTCTTTTTCTTTCATCAGCCTTCTGTTTGAGCCTGCACGGATGATAATGAAGCTCAACAAGGCCGTCCGCTGCAGAAATTTCCGGCTGATAGCCCTGCATAATGTTCGGGCATTCCGCCAGCCCGGGACAGGCATCACAATGCTCCCGTTCCCTTTTATATTCAAAAAGTTTATTGATGTTTTTTTCGGCTGGCGCTTCCTTTACTTCCGGATGGCTCGCCAAAAAAGCCCGAACTCTGGAGTAATCCAATACTTCCCGCTGCAGCTTTTCATACCGGGAGTGCCAATTTTTATTTTTCATAAACTGGTCCAGTGATGTCTTAATTGAATCCATCATGGCTCACCTCATTTCTGGCGGCTGTTTTTTAATTGCTTTAACATCGCTTCAAAACGCTGTTTTTCTGTTTCAAGCGAAGAGTCTGAAGGAACAGTATTCATTTGCTCAGGCTCCTGCTGCACCTGCTTTTCATTTTCGAGCCATTTTGGAAGCCGGTCTTTTCTGACATACGGCTTTGCCTGTCGTCCATTACTGGAGCGGCTGCCATTTTCCTTCCAGTGCTTTCGTTCACGGTGTTCCTTTTTAGCAAGCTCCATTGCATCTTTAACGGATTTAAGCTGCTTGCGCGACCAGTGGCCGGCAATCTTCTGCACAAGCGTCTTATGAAGCTTCATATTGTTTGTCTGCATGACATAATCAATCAGCACATTTACAATTCCTGGCTGGAGCTGATATTCAAACAGCAGTGATTCGACCAGCTTCACATCAGTAGATGGCACCTTCGCGCCATCTGAAATACTTTCTAAAAAAGACAAAGGAGAGGTCTGTTCATAGTAGCGGACCATCTTCTCTTCATTTGTGGCAGGCTCTTTTTTATCCATTGTGCGCCACTCCTTCGGATGGACACGATAGCCAAGGGCCGGGGGCTCCGGACCGTATTCAAAACGGTACCAGTCCTGGACTTTTTTGCGAAGCTCCGCGGGATTGAGTGTGTCATCCGCCGTTAAAGACTGCTGAACCATCCGGCTCATTTCCAGCGGCTCGAGCCTGTACACAAATGCAAGCCGTCGAATCACCCATTTAATCTCTTCAGTCAGCATTGTCTCCCCATCAATAAATGCAGGAAGAGAGGCCTTCAACAGCTCAAAATCAAAGCCTTCTGTCCCAAAACTGATATCAGCCTTTTGGTCCTTTCCTATGTATTCTTTTCCTGCGGGCTCATCAGCAAGTTCATCGTGCAGCAGCATTTCAGAATATTGAAGAGATGTAAATATATCATTAAAAGAAGCTGTGACCTCCTGATAGGCCTCATGGTCAATAGCTTCAAGCAGGAAACGGCTCCGGATTTCGATATAGCGGTCTCTGCCTAATTTATTATATAAAAAAACACTTAAAACATCGTTTTGAAAAAACTCTGCAGGCGTCATAGGACGCTGCAATTCATATATAAATAAAGCAGTCGTCTCAGTACTTCTTTTAAAGGTGCGGATCAATCCAATGGCTTCGAGCTTCTGACGAGCGGCAAAAATATCGTCGAGCGGAAGGTTCAATAATACCATCAGCTCATGATGGGAAACTTCCGAACTCCATAAACAGTCACGCTCCAGTTTACTCCAAAGCGTTTGAAATAAGGAAATGGGAACCGTTCCAATAAGAGGCTGATACAAAAGGGTTAATGTTTTTTGATCACGCTCTCCGATAAAGTCGGAGGACCTTACTGCAAACCGATCCACCGGAAGCAGTTCCGTCCAATGAAGTGCCACTCTTTTTCCTCCTTCCGTAAATGCAGACTTTCAGAGAAAAAAGAGCTCCAAGCCTTTGCTTTAAGCTCCATCATCTCTGTCATCTTTTTTATCTTTACTTATTAAATCTTTTAATTCATTAATAAACACATTAATATCCTTAAACTGTCTGTAGACTGATGCAAAGCGGACGTAAGCAACATCGTCGACCCGAGAAAGACGCTCCATGACCAATTCTCCGACGTCCTCGCTTTTCACTTCCGATCTGCCATCGCTTCGTAAATCTCTTTCTACTTCATTTACGATATTTTCGAGTGTTTCCAAAGGGACGGGCCGTTTCTCGCAGGCACGGATCAAGCCCCGCAGTATTTTTTCACGGCTGAATTCTTCGCGGGTCCCGCCTTTTTTAACAACGATCAGAGGAAGCTCTTCGACTATTTCAAACGTAGTAAATCTGTGCTGGCACGCATCACACTCTCGGCGGCGCCTGATTGATCTACCTTCATTGCTTGGCCTTGAGTCCAAAACCCGTGTACCGTTTGATTGGCAGGCAGGACATCGCATTAGCTATCAACTCCGTTTTGAACACGACTGCAAAAGTACGACGCACGTTCATTATTACGTTCTATCATATCATTAATGAAAGGATGTTGGGAAGGTGGGAAGCTGGAATCATATTAATTTAAATGATGGCATAGAAAAACCCGGCCGGCAGCCGGGTTTTTCCTATTATAAAGCGTTTATCTGCGGAGCTTCTACCTTCACAGGCCCCATTCCTCTCGGCACTTCGACGGTTTCTTGTTTATCGGCGCCTAAAGAAGAAGCGATATAATCTGCAGCGACGTTCGGATTAATCCGGTCGCCGCATGTATATACATCAATGCTGGCATATCCATGCTCAGGAAAGCTGTGAATCGTTAAGTGCGATTCAGAAATAATAACGACCCCGCTCACTCCCTGAGGAGCAAATTTATGAAACGCGACCTCTCTCACTTCTGCTCCTGCCTTCAATGCAGCATTCACGAAAACTCGTTCAATATAACTCATGTCATTAAGCTTTTCCATGTCACATCCCCAAAGTTCCGCAATGACGTGTCTTCCCATTGTATCCATACGCGGATTCCCCCTTTTCAAATCAATTCATCATCATGTCTTTTTGTGTCGATTATCATGACGTGGCTTCAAAAGCTGGCAGCCATCACGTTACCACGGGGGAAAGTTAGTCCGAAATGAGGTCCTAACCCTTTCAGTAACGCTTCAATTTCAGCTTCATAATAGAAGTTTATTCACCTCTTATATGGAAGTTCACGAAAATTAGTATACTGACTTTATGCATTTTTTGCAATAAAAATTTATCAGTCACACAAGGCTCTTTAGCGCAGAAGCTCAGTAGATCTGGCTTAGCACAACACTGCTGAAAATAGTGAGGGCAGTCTTAAACTAAGAAGCCCTA
The DNA here is from genome assembly GCF_042139015.1 of Alteribacillus sp. HJP-4. Classification (NCBI taxonomy): domain Bacteria; kingdom Bacillati; phylum Bacillota; class Bacilli; order Caryophanales; family Bacillaceae; genus Alteribacillus; species Alteribacillus sp. HJP-4. The sequence goes on from NZ_JBHIKY010000023.1 coordinate 5,429, forward strand.
AACCCCACGTTCCCTGCCGGGCGCTGGAAAAAACATGCATTTCCTGCTGCAGCCTTCTGACTGTTGTTTTTCCTCACGTAGTGGCCGTCTTTCGCTGACAGGCTTTTCAGCGCGTACTGTCGATGAACCTATGACGTGAAGCAGACCATTATTCGATACCGGCTTCCAGCAGCCAAATCTCTTTTTGCCTAAATTTTTTCCACATCAAAAAAAGCAGCCCGGCTGAGACAGCCGGAACTGCTTTTTTATGCACTCATCACTGATTTTTCGTGAATGTACCGACCGACATGACAGACGAGATCAACCACCCGGCAGGAATATCCCCATTCATTGTCGTACCATGCCAGCACTTTTACCTGACGGTCGTTGATGACCATCGTGGATAGGCCGTCAATAATAGAAGAATGTTCATTGCCGTTATAGTCCGATGATACAAGCGGATCGTCGTTATATCCAAGAATTCCTTTTAAATCGGTTTCAGATGCGATTTTGAGTACCGCATTCACATCTTTCTCCGTTACCTTATTTTTGGTATCAATAACAAGATCAACTAGAGAGACATTTGGTGTCGGCACACGCAGTGCCATTCCGTTCATTTTCCCTTCCAGGTTTGGCAGAACCTTGGCAAGTGCCTTTGCTGCTCCAGTGGATGTAGGAATAATCGACTGGCCGCAGGCTCTGGCACGGCGGAGATCCTTGTGCGGGTTATCAATATTATTCTGGTCATTTGTATACGAATGAATGGTTGTCATCAAACCGCTTTCGATCTCAAATGCCTGATCAAGCACCTTCGCTACAGGCGCAAGGCAATTGGTCGTACAGGAAGCGTTAGAGATGACATGATGCTTTGCCGGGTCATAGTCATCGTCATTAACGCCGACAACGATTGTCACATCTTCATCCTTGCCTGGTGCAGTGATAACGACCTTTTTTGCACCAGCCTGAAGATGAAGTCCGGCTGTATCTTTCGATTTAAATTTACCAGTGGCTTCGATCACAATATCTACGCCAAGCTCTTTCCAGGGCAGATTGAGCGGATCTCTATCGTTTAGTAGGTATACTATTTTTCCGTCTACGACAAGATCCCCGTCCTTGACTTCCACTTCTTTGTCAAACATACCATGAATCGTGTCATACTTAATAAGATGAGCGAGGGTTTCGGCAGGGTAGCTTGCGTTAACCGCTACTACATCAAGTTCTTCGTTCTGTATTGCTTTCCGGAATACCATCCGGCCGATCCGTCCAAATCCATTAATTGCCGTTTTTACTTTCATACAGACAGGCCTCCCTGCTAATTGTGTTACACTAAATTATCATTTTGTAGAATTAGTATATCACATTAAAATAGATAATGTACTGTTTTTTACAAAAAAAATTGCCCGTTTTTAACGGGCAGGCTTCATCTTCCATTTATGAATCACAATTTGCAGCTGGTCGAGAGTTTCTTGTATCGTGCCATTGTTATTAATGACTTCATCGGCAAACGCTTTTTTCTCATCAAGTGCCATCTGGGAGGCAATCCGGTCAGCAGCATCCTGCCCGCCGGCCTTGTCTCTATCCATTAACCGCTGCAGCTGTACTTCTTTCGTTACATATACGAGCAGCACCTTGTCTACCATAAATTGCAGCTTATTTTCTATAAGTAAAGGGATATCGAAAATAATCGTTGAATGTCCGTTCTGCTGTAGTTCGTCTTTTCTCTCGAGCATTCGCTTGCGAATGGAGGGATGCATAATCTGGTTCAGCAGCTGACGCTTTTCCTGGTCCTGAAAGATAATTTTTCCTAATTTTTTTCTTGCGAGCGTGCCGTCATGCTCTAATACATCCGGCCCGAAATGTTCTACAATTTTTTCATAGGCATCTTCTCCGGGCTCTGCCACTTCTCTTGCGATTTTATCAGCATCAACGACAGGGAACCCTTTTTCTTCCAGAGCGTTTCCAACAATACTTTTTCCGCTTGCAATGCCTCCAGTTAAGCCAATTACCATCTTTATCCCTCCTTTCCTCAGTTATGAAAGATTTAATAAACCTAAGCAGATAAGCAGAACACCCGGCGCAAAGGATAATTTCTGCACCGATTGAAATGCAGACAGTTTTTCGCCTGCAGATCTTCCACCGGCTAGAAAAAAGGCACATAATACAGCAACTGCAGCTGCAAGATAATAAGCATTCAGTCCGAGAAGTGCAGCGCTTATTCCTGCGCCAAAGGCGTCAAGAGATAAGGCTGCCGACAGCAGGACTGCTTCTCCCCAGCTTATGGAACCGGAGTCATCCATATCTGCTTTTTCAGGTGTTTTAATAATTTCAATCGTTTGTTTCATAAAATTAGTACTGCTGCCTTTATCGATTTCCAACGTTTCAGAAGCTGCCGGTTTTTCTTTTTTCATCACCTGCAGCACAGCCCAGCTGCCGATCGCGATTAACAGCATTCCGCCGATCGTTTCCGTAACAGCATCCGGTATAAATTGAGTGAGCAGGCCTGCCCCCGCTGCACCTAGCAGCACAGATACTCCAGAACAGATACTGATAAAAATCAGTACAGAGCTGGAGAGCTGAAGCTTGCGGAGGCCATATGCCAATCCAGTTCCAAAGCTGTCTACACTGACAGCAAATGCCAAAACAAATAGTGATATGAGTTGTGCCATGAAAGCTGGCTCCTCCCTGTCGATATCTACGACAGTATATGGAGGATTCACAGCAGGCGTGTATCCATATGAAAGATTTGACGAGTATTCGTGCTTTTAAGCGGGCTGGCAGCCAGGGCAGTAGTGGGTGCCGCGTCCGGCAACGACTGTTTTTTCAATGGGAATGCCGCACGTGTGGCACGGCTCATCCTTGCGTCCATAAACATTCAGCTCAAGCTGAAACATCCCCATCTCTCCGGCGCCGTTCACATAGGAGCGGACAGTACTTCCACCTTTTTTAACTGCTTCGTCGATTGTGCAATTAATCTCGTTCCAAAGCTTTTCTGTCTGCCTGTGGTTCAGGGCCGCAGCCTTTGCACCCGGGCGGATGCCGGCACGAAACAGTGCTTCGTCGACATAAATATTGCCCAGCCCTGCCACTACACGCTGATCGAGCAGTACAGTCTTTACATCACGGGCCGTCTTCGTAAAACAGGCGGATAGATATTCGGCGGTAAAAGCTTCATCATTAATAGGTTCCGGGCCCAGCTGGCGAAGCGGCATTTCCGATTGCTCTGTTCCTTTTTCAAACAAATGCATCGTCCCGAATTTGCGCACATCCCGGTAGCGGAGTTCACTGCCGTCAGCAAAGAAAAAGCGTACATGCGTATGCTTATCAGGCTCTTCTCCACTCCCCATCTCATACTTACCTTCCATTCGCAAATGAGAAACCATCACATAGTCCTGAAGATTTATTTTTAAAAATTTGCCCTGTCTTCCGATACTTTCAATCCTCTGGCCTTCAAGCATCGCGGCAAAGGCAAGCGCATCATCCGGTCTTTTTATAATGCGGGGCCAGCTGATCTCAGCGGTTTGAATTGTTTTTCCTGCCACCAATTTTTCCAGGGTGCGTCTTACCGTTTCAACTTCCGGCAGCTCCGGCATACTTCTCTCTCCTTATTTGGCGTCGTACCACGTGTCTCCATAAGAAACATCGGCTTTCAGCGGAACGTGAAGCTTCATTGTTTCCTCCATCACCTTTGGTACGAGTTTTGTCATTTTATGCAGTTCATTTTCAGGCACTTCAAAAATTAATTCATCGTGCACCTGCAGGAGCAGTCGGCTTTCGAGACCTTCGTCCTCCAGAGCCTTGCTGACATCCACCATTGCCTGCTTAATAATGTCAGCCGCCGTACCCTGAATCGGCGTATTCATCGCGGTCCGCTCTGCAAAACTGCGCAGGTTAAAGTTTCTGCTCGTAATATCCGGCAGATACCGGCGCCGCTGCAGAAGCGTAGAGACGTAACCTTTTTCACGGGCTTCATCTTTTACATCATCCATATATTCTTTAACCTTTGGATAGCTTGCCAGATACCGATCAATAAACTCCTGTGCTTCCTTTCTCGTAATACCGAGGCTCTGAGAAAGCCCATAATCGGAAATTCCATAAACAATGCCGAAGTTTACAGCTTTGGCACTTCTTCTCATATTCGAAGTGACGTCCTCTTCTTTGACATGAAATACATCCATCGCTGTTTTCGTATGAACATCCATATCCTTCTGAAATGCCTCAATAAGTCCCTCATCCCCTGCAATATGTGCCAGCACACGTAGCTCAATCTGGGAATAATCCGCAGCAAGAATCGACCAGCCTTTTTCTGATGGAATAAAGGCTTTGCGGATGCGGCGGCCTTCCTCAAGCCTAATCGGGATGTTCTGCAGGTTGGGCTCGGTCGAACTCAGCCTTCCCGTTTGAGTGAGGGCCTGATTAAAGATCGTGTGTATCTTATTTGTTTCTGGATGAATCACCTTTAAGAGTCCTTCAATATATGTTGAATTCAGCTTGGACACCTGGCGGTATAACAGCAGCTTCGGGATGATGTCATGCTGGCCCTCCAGCTTTTCCAGAACATCCGCAGCTGTGGAATATCCGGTTTTCGTTTTCTTAATTACTGGCAGGTTAAGCTTTTCAAATAAGATGGGACCCAGCTGTTTTGGGGAGTTAATATTAAACTCCGTTCCAGCAAGCTCATGAATTTCTGATTCAAGCTGAGCAAGCTTTTCATTGAGCTCGACTCCCATATTTTCCAGCTGGTCGTGATCCACATGCACACCGGTCGTTTCCATTTTACCGAGAATCAGAGAAAGCGGCATTTCGAGCTGGGAAAATAGTTCAAACTGCGCGTTATCTTTTAACTCTTTTTCCAGCTGATTCTCCAGTGCAAAAATGGCTTCGCCTTTTCGCACGAGGTGTTCAGCAAGGGCATGCTCCTCCGGTCTTGCGCGCTTTGCACCTTTGCCGTAAACTGCTTCATCGGTATCCACGACACGAAGACCCTTTCGCACAGCGATATCAGACACGCTGTGAGAAGATACGGATGGATCGATCAAATACGAGGCAATCTGCATGTCATGAACGACACCCGCAAGCGGAATTTCCTTCCAGCCCAATGCTACTACCGCACGTTTCGTATCAAACATATATTTTTCCATCGTTTCATCAGCTGCCCATTCTTTAAAGGCATCAGAGGAAAGAGCGGCCGCCTGTGGCACGAAAAAGCGACCGTTTTTGTTTACTAACGCAACCCCCCAGATGTCAGCCCGATGATAATTTTCACTCGGAACCTCCACGATGAGAGCCGATGGACTCGCCAGCATTTCTTCAGTGATTTCACTCACCGTTTCAAAATGTATTTCTTTAAAGTCCTGCTGCTCTTCTTCTTCGTCATCAAATTTACTCAGAAGGGAATTAAATTCGAGCGATTTGAAAAGGTCCGTTACTTTTTTCGTATCATATTCAGCTCGTTTCAGCTTATCAAGTTCTACGTCAATCGGCGTTTCACGGTAAATAACAGCCAGCTGTTTGCTCATTCTCGCCTGATTCTGATTTTCCTGCAGGCGTTCCTTCATTTTTTTCGCGGATATGGCATCGATCGAATCAAGGACGTTTTCAAGAGAGCCATACTCATGAAGAAGCTTTAACGCTGTTTTTTCTCCTATTCCCGGGACACCTGGAATGTTGTCCGAACTGTCCCCCATTAATCCTTTCATATCAATGATTTTCTCAGGGGTGAGACCATACTTTTCATCGATCGCCTGTACATCAAATGTTTCTACATTCGTGATTCCCTTTTTGGTCATCGCAACGGTGGTTTTATCGGAAACGAGCTGAAGGAGATCCTTATCCCCAGAATATATCTTAACGTTCCAATCCTTATGCTCCGCCTGGCGGGAAAGTGTACCAATGATATCATCTGCTTCATAATTCGCGAGCTCCACGTGCGGAATGGAAAAGGCATCCAGTACTTCCCGGATGAGGGGAAGCTGTTCGGAAAGCTCGGAAGGCGTCTTCTGCCGCCCGGATTTATATTCGCCGTATGTATCATGACGGAAGGTCGTTTTCCCGGCATCAAAAGCAACGAGAATATGGCTTGGACTTTCCTCTTCCAGCACCTTCAGCAGCATTTGTGTGAAACCGTAAACGGCATTTGTATATACTCCCTTCTCATTATTCAGAAGCGGAAGCGCAAAAAACGCACGAAACGCGATACTATTTCCATCGATTAAGACTAGTTTGTTCAAGGAGATTACCCCTCTCTATATTCAGGTCATTGTTTTGTATGCCTGTCTATTTTATCATACCAGAGAAGTGTCGTCAGATTGCCGATGAGACAGGTCATTCTTTGCCTTGAATTAAATTCAATATGAGAAATACAAAGTCACACTTATGGTTTATTCTTAGATTGAAGAACGGAAAGCGGCCGCCTCCAGGGATGAAATCAATAAAATCTAACCTTTCTTATCCATATAAAAAAGAAGACCGGATGCTCCCCCGGTCTTCCAGTAAATAAACGTGTTCGTAAAAATAATGTCTTATTCAACGTATCCCATTAAAATTCTCGCATACGGAGAATCGGACGGAAGTACAATCACTGTTTCATCATTAATCGTTTGTTCATAAGACTGGAGGGTGCGGTATAATTCGTAAAATTCTACATCGCTGCTGAAGGCATCGTTATATATCGAAGCCGCTTCCGCCTCACCTTCCCCGATGATTTCATCAGCATCCGCCTGGGCCGCTGAAATGGTTTCCGTAACTTCTCTGTCTGTATTCGCACGAATTCGATTTGCCTCTGCATCCCCTTCGGACAGATATTCCTGAGCTGTTGATTCTCGTTCAGAAATCATGCGCCGGTATACTGATTTTTCATTATCCTCCGGCAGATCGGTTCGCTTAATTCTTACATCAGTCAGAGAAACACCGTAGTCTCCATCCTCGAGCAGGGTGTTGACATTATCCCTGACCATTTCATTAACGTCTCCCCGGGCAGAATCCCCCTCATTAATGATCTCATCAAAGTCCATTCGGCCAAGTTCAGACCGAGTGACAGAATTGATGTAATTTGCCATAATCGATTCTGCGTTTTCAACGGTTCTCGCGTTGGATATCATTTTTTGAGGATTTGTTACTCTCCAAATTGCGTAATTGTCCACGAGCACCCGTTTTTTGTCCATCGTATTAATTTCAGCTGAAGAGATATCATAATTCATCTGATGCTTTGGAAGTGTGCTCGTCTGCTGGATAAACGGGATTTTAAAATTTAATCCGGGCTCATCCTCGATTCGCATCACCTCTCCAAATTGAGTAACCACTTTAAATTCACCCTGCTTCACTATAAAAACATTTAAAAGAACAATAAGAAGCGCAAAAATCAGAAGTGCCAGAATAATGGCGGTCCGTATCCATCCTGACCAGGAGCCGTTTTTCTTCTCATTCATCTCATATACATTGTTATCATCTGCCATCCGAACCGCCTCCTTCCTCTGATTCCGGTTCTTCGTCAGGCTGCTCAGGCTCTTCCTGTGACTGCTCAGGTTCTTCCTCTAAACCATCTGAATCTGCAGCAGGAGCCTGACCCTGCTGCCGTTCAAGCGGCCGGATCGGGAGGTAGTTCGTCGTATCCTGTTCACTGTCGATAATGTAGAGTTCAGAAGCCGGCAGCACGTCCTCGAGTGTTTCGAGCACCAGCCGTTCTCTTGTCACCTCAGGATTATTCACATATTCGTCGTAAAGGGCATTAAAACGGGAGGTATCCCCGCGTGCGTCTTCAATATTCTTCTGACGTTCGCCTTCCGCTCTGGAGATGATCGCATCCTCTTCCCCTTCAGCTTCATTCATCTCCTGATTTCTGTACCGATTGGCTTCATTAATTTTCGTAAGACGTTCTTCCCTCGCATCGGTTACCGCTGTAAAAGCCTGGCGGACATCCTCGGTTGGGAGCTCAACATTCTGCAGCTTAACGTCCATCACAGTTACACCGATTTCATATGTATTAACCAACTGAGTTAAAGAATCAAGTACTGTACCTTCAATTTCGGCCCGTTGATCGGTGAGTACATCATCGACAACAGAATTTCCTATAACACTGCGAAGTGATGCAGATGTCGCCTGGTAAAGCATATTCTCTGGATTATCCGTATTATATAAGTACTGCTCCACATCGGTTATTCTCCATTGAACAACGAGATCAACGAACAATATGTTTTCATCTCCGGTAATCATCTTCGCTTCATCCCGGTATTCCGTGACCTCTCCATCTTCCTTTTCATACCCAACCCGCAGCGTATTCGTCGAAATTGGCAGCACCTCTGCTTTTTGAATCGGCCAGGGCATCTTAAATTTTAAGCCCGGCTCGGTTATTGTTTCATCGACGCGGCCGAATGTAACAAGGGCCGCCTGCTCAGATTCATCCACTGTATACCAGCCGGTGATCAAAAACAGCGCCAGGATTACGATTCCGAGAAGAGAAATAAAACCTAATAGTATTTGTTTGACACTGAGCACAAATGATCCCCCCCTTTTTTTCATTGATAATTATTGTTACGAATCAGCGCTCCTAACGGTTTCATAACAGTTTTGAATATGTAAATATACACGAAGCTAACAGTTTCAATTATAGTATATTTGTCGTTACTTTCCAGTAAATTTTTCAATTTATTTTCAAAAATTAGCAGATCATATTAGCTCTTCAAGGAGACAGCGCTTTTGTTCAGTAGAAACTGCTTTGCTTCGGTGGATATCTTTCATCCGTCCTCACAGACAGCACTATCTCTAATAATAATAGAAAAGACGAAAGCCAAGGGGGGGCTTTCGTCTAAAAAAGGGGATGCCATTTACCTGCATGACCGATTGAAGGGATGAGTCGAAAAACGAGTCATACAGGAAAATGAAACCATTCACTTACTAAGCATACAGAAAGTTCGTAAAGTTGTAGTTGAGAAGATGTAAAGGTTTTGTAAACTAGCTAGTCTTTCTTTTTTTCCGCAGGGAAGAAAATTTTAAATGTAGTTCCTTTATCCTTTTCGCTCTCAACATCGATATGGCCTTGATGCGCTTCAACCAGGTGCTTTACGATGGCAAGACCGAGCCCTGTACCACCGGAGTTACGGCTTCTGGCTTTATCCACGCGGTAGAAGCGCTCGAATATCCGCGGCCATTCGTCTTTGCTGATGCCGATACCAGTATCCGCCACCACCAGCTTGACCATATCCGTTTCTTTTGTAATCGTTACATTGATCCTGCCGCCGGCCGGCGTATACACAATGGCATTGTTGATCAAATTAATCATTATCTGTTTGAATCGGGCCGTATCACCAGGCATGACCAGTCCCTGCGGATAGTCTGCAAGCAGGGAAATCTCTTTTTCCTCAGCTTTTGGATACAACAGCTCTATAACCTCATAAACAGCTTTATCTACTTTGACATCCTGCCAGTTTAAGTGAAAATACTCCTGCTCAATTCGGGACAGCTCCAGTAAATCACTGATTAAATCCTGCAGCCGGTCGCTTTCCTTCCAAATAATATCAAGAAATTGTTTTCTCGCATCCGGGTCTTCCATCGCCCCGTCTAGCAGCGTTTCGGTGAAACCTTTTAACGACGTCACTGGTGTTTTCAATTCATGGGATACATTGGCTACGAAATCCTTGCGGACCTGCTCTAGTTTTTTTAACTCCGTAATATCATGCAGAACAAGCACGATACCGCGCAGCTTTTCTTTATCTCCTATGATGGGCGCGCCATATACCTCGTACTGATGAACCTGAAGCTTTGCATTCATCTGCATCTGCCTGCGCACTTTAGCTTCGGTTAAAAATACCTCCTGAATCAGCTTAACGAGCGTTTTATCCTCAATCACTTCATGATACAGCTCGTTCAGCCACTTGTCTGTATCTGTGTCAAAGATGCTGTTGCAGTATTGATTGACAAGAGTTATGTCCCCCCGGTCATTAATAAAAATAAGTCCGCTGCCCATATTGTCGATCAATGCCTCGAGCCTTTCCTGCTGAGTCTTGTAGCGGGAAGTGATTTGATCTAAATTATATGCCAGTACATTGATGGATCTGGTGAGCTGTCCGATTTCATCCTTGGTGCCTGCATAAGTTCTTGCCTTAAAGTTTCCCCTGGCAAGTTCATTGGCTACATCAGTGACCTGGCCTATCGGCTGTGTGAGCTGGTTGGCAATCCGGTAGCTTAAAAATAAGATTAATATAAAAGCGATAGAAAAGCTGATGCCGACGAATAACCAGATCTGCTTATTGATATTATCTATCCGTTCGACAGGCAGAGCAAGCCGCAGATGCCCTTCTTCCGCTTCTCCGTATGTAAAAGGGTAGGCAAAATATAACAGCTCTGATTGCACCGTTTCACTAAAACGAATATTTGTGCCTCCGTTGTCTTCTGCTTCCGTGATTTCAGGACGGTCGCCGTGGTTCTCAAGTTCGTCAGGGCTGAGTTCTGTTTCTGCCTGGACCTCCCCGTTCTGATCAATAATCGTTACACGGACATCAAGCCGGTCTTTGATTCCTTCTGAAAATGACTGCCATTCCTCAGCGGGGATATCCTCCAGTGCATACGCAGACAGAGCTGCCTCTTTTCCAAGCCTGTCTTCAAGCTGATCCACATAAAAGCCTTTGACGAGCTGTCCAATTATCAGACCTAAAGAAGCCAGTACAAACAGACTGGCTGCCATCAGACCGAAGATCAGTCTCGTTCGGAATCTTTTCATAGTCCGGCGGGCTCCTCAAATTTATAGCCGAGCCCGCGTACTGTTTTTATATAAACAGGCTTCTTTGTGTTAGGTTCGATCTTTTCACGCAGGTGACTGATATGAACGTCAACTATCCTCGTGTCTCCCACGAACTCATAATTCCACACAGCATTTAACAGCTGATCTCTTGTTAGCACCCTTCCTTTATTATTGGCAAGGTACAACAGCAGTTCAAATTCCTTTGGTGTTAATTCGAGCTGCGATTCGTTCACATACACTTCATAATTGTCCGGATAGATCGTGAGTCTTGCAATCTTGATCCGGTCGCCTGCTTTCTCTGCTTCTGCAGCTTCCGGAGCATACTCAAGCCTTCTTAAAATTGCACGCACTCTCGCAACAAGCTCTCTGGGGCTGAACGGTTTCGTCATATAATCATCGGCCCCAAGCTCGAGCCCGAGCACTTTATCAAATTCATCATCTTTGGCTGTCAGCATGAGAATGGGAACTTTAATTTTTTCCTGTCTTATTTGTCTGCACACCTCAAGCCCGTCAATTTCAGGGAGCATCAAATCCAGAACCACAAGATCATACGTATTACTTTTCACCTTCTCCATCGCGGTTCTCCCGTTCATCGCTTTATCAACGGTATAACCGGACTGTTCCAAATTATAAGAAATAAGCGTTACAATTGACTCTTCATCGTCTACAACTAGAAGCCTTTGCGACATATTCATCCTCCATCTCGCACCAGCTCCCCAAATACTGGTGACATGCTTTGTTAAATGGTGTGTGTTTCCATCCCTTTTTATTCTATCTTACTATACAGCAGTTCTAACCTCCAATCCAAACTACCTTTGTTAAAATATTACATTTGTCTTATGTAAATCATCAAATTACCAGAAAATAATTTCGACTCCCTAAATAATAGGTCTATCCTCTCGACAGATACCCTTCAAATGTAACAAGGAAAAATCTACTAATATGCCGTAATTTTACAATATGTGTTTAAATCTTTCAGGAAAGAGGTTGAAAAATGGAAAAAGATCTTAGAAATGCTAAACGCACTATTGCTGGAGCACTCCTGTCTTTTGTTGTTTTTTCCGCAGGAGCCGGAGGAATTGAAGCTGCGCCCTCCCAGCCTGAGCAAAAGAGCAGCGTGGAAGATGAAATGGCGGTGCTGAAAGGTGAACATGATTTAAACTCTAAGGAACGGACAAGAGTCATTGTAGAAATTGATGAGCCATCCTTAGTTGAAGCCAGGCAGACCGGACAGCCGTCGTCACGTGAGCAGATTAAGAACAGCCGTGATCAAGTGAGTGCTGATGTTCTGGAACGCTTAGAGGACGGCGAGGTGGACCGGGAGTATGATTACGTATTTTCAGGTTTTTCCCTTGAATTAGAAGGAGAAGATATCCTTTCCATTCTCTCTGTGGATGGTGTCAAGGCCGTATATCCGAATGCCCAGTATGAAACGGATCAAATCGGAGAGACCACAGAGTTGGATGCTGAAGAGTTCCACCCGCTCATGGCGGATAGTGCTCCATACATAGGTGCTGATGAAGCCTGGGAGGCCGGCTACACTGGAGAGGGAATCACCGTAGCAGTAATTGATACCGGTGTTGATTATACTCATCCGGATCTCGAGCACGCTTTTGGCAGCTATAAAGGCTATGATTTTGTAGATGAAGATTCTGATCCGCAGGAAACTCAACCGGGAGAAAACCCGGGAGATGAAACGAATCACGGCTCCCATGTCGCCGGAACAATTGCTGCAAACGGGAATATTAAAGGGATAGCTCCTGATGCAGATCTTCTTGGCTACAGGGTGCTCGGTCCCGGAGGAAGCGGCACTACAGAAGATGTTCTTGCCGGAATTGAACAGGCGGTGGAAGACGGAGCAGATATTATGAACCTATCGCTTGGTAATACATTAAATGACCCTGATTATGCCACGAGTACCGCACTAGACTGGGCAATGGAAGAGGGAGTCGTTGCCGTCACCTCCAATGGCAATGCCGGAGACAGTGAATGGACTGTTGGTTCACCAGGAACCTCAAGAGATGCAATTTCTGTAGGAGCTTCGCAGCTTCCGTATAACGAATTTGATACTGAACTTGATTTAGGAAGCGTGTCGTTCCCTGATGCTGAAATCTTAGGTTTTCCTTCTGAAGATGAACTGCTTGAACTCGAAGGAGAAACGAGAGAAGTAGTATTTGCAGGTCTTGGCAGCGAAGAGGAATTTCAGGAGATCGATGCAGAGGGAAAAATTGCTCTCATGGAGCGGGGCGAGCTTGCTTTTGTAGATAAAGCCATTAATGCCGAAGCAGCCGGGGCCGATGGAGCGATCATTTATAACAATGTAAGCGGACCGATTCCTTTTTATATTCCAGGAATGGCGGTGCCCACCTGGAAGCTGGATGACATTTCAGGAAGGGACCTGGCCGAGGCTGTAGAAGATGGCGATAACGAGGTAACGATCAGCCTGGCTGAGGCCGGGAAGGTCGGAGAAACGATTGCTGATTTCTCCTCGCGAGGACCGGTCATGGATACCTGGATGATTAAGCCAGACGTTTCAGCACCAGGCGTCGATATTACCAGCACTGTACCGACCTATAATGAAGAAGAACCTCATGGCTATGCGTCCATGCAGGGGACAAGTATGGCTTCCCCTCATGTGGCCGGGGCTGCTGCTGTGCTGCTCGAAAAACACTCAGATTGGGAAGTAGAAGAAGTGAAAGGGGCTTTAATGAACACAGCTGAACGACTGAACGATCCAGAGGGCAATGATTATCCTCACAACGCCCAGGGAGCAGGCAGTATCCGCCTGCCGGAGGCACTTGATACAGAAACGATTGCTGTACCAGGAAGCCACTCATTTGGCACGTTTCTAAAAGATAACGGCAGACAGGTCGAACGGCAGCATTTCTCTATTCAAAACGAGTCAGGGGAAAGAAAAGATTACGACCTGGATGTAACCTTTGACGGAAATCCAGATGGTATTTCCGTATCTACAAGCAAAAACACAAAAATTAATCCCGGCCAGACGAAAAAAGTAAACATGAACGTGAAGGTTACTGCCTCAAAGCTTGATCCAGGCTATCATGAAGGTATGATCACTCTCACAGATGACGAGGAAGAGATTGAAATTCCAACGATATTATTCGTACAGGAGCCTGATTATCCACGAGTTTCGGATTTTCAGATTGATTTAATGGAGGATGGTACGTTCCTGATGGATGTTTATACTCCAGGAGGAGCAGAAACGGCGGAAATTGTTCTTTATGAGAGCGACCTTCTGGAATTCCAGGGAGTAGTTGCTTCCCGCCAGAATCTTGATCCAGGCTATCACTCCTTTACCTGGGACGGCCTGCTTGAAGGAGAGCCGCTCGCTCCGGGGGAATACCACCTATTTGCATTCGCAGAAAAAAGCGGACAGGTAGATAATATGTACGGCGGAAGCTTCACTGTTAGTGAATAAAAAAAGTCCCGGGTCCTATACAGGATACCGGGACTTTCTCTCATTAATTAATCGTTAGGCAGTGCCTTCATAACATTTCTTACAGAATCAATTGATTTTGAAAGCTCTGCTTTTTCATCATCGGTAAGATCAAGCTCGATAATTTTCTCAATACCGTTTCCGCCCAGTACGGTCGGAACGCCGAGATACATATCTTCTTCGCCATATTCACCTTCAAGATAAGCGATCGATGGCAGAATTCTTTTCTTGTCCTTTAAGATTGCTTCCACCATCTGCGTCAGAGAAGCGGCCGGCGCATAGTAAGCACTACCGTTACCAAGCAGGCCGACGATTTCACCGCCGCCTTTACGTGTGCGTTCTACAATTGCATCAATGCGGTCCTGTGAGAGCAGCTTAGTCAGCGGCACACCACCAGCGTTGGAGTAGCGGATCAGTGGCACCATGTCGTCTCCGTGTCCACCGAGTACGAATCCTTGAATGTCTTCCACTGAAAAGCCAAGCTCCTGCGCAACGAAAGTACGGAAGCGGGCAGTGTCAAGAACTCCGGATTGTCCAATAACCCGGTTTTTCGGAAGACCTGACTCTTTATAAACCGTATACGTCATCGCATCTGCAGGGTTGGTAAGCACAATGATCGTGCAATCGGGTGAGTTTTTCACAACTTCTCTCGTAACAGATTTCATAATCTTAGCATTGGTATTTACGAGATCATCCCGGCTCATGCCCGGCTTTCTTGCGATTCCGGCTGTTATTACTACCACATCCGACCCAGCTGTGTCTGCATAGTCGGCCGTGCCTTTTACATTGACGTCTGCTCCTGTGACTGGTGTCGATTCAAGCATATCAAGTGCTTTACCTTTTGTAGGACCTTCCATATCTGGAATATCTACAAGCACAACATCGCCGAGTTCCTTTTGAGCTACCATAAGTGCGGTTGTAGCACCGGTGAACCCGGAGCCGATAACTGATACTTTTCTGCGTGTAATGGCCATTGTAATATCCTCCTCTGAAAATTCGCTTTCCTTGTGGCTTATTATTATGACATGTTCTTAATCAGTTCGTCACCAAACTCTGAACACTTCACTTCTTTAGCACCATCCATCAGGCGGGCGAAGTCATACGTAACCACCTTGCTTCCGATTGTTTTATCCATGGAAGTCAAAACTAGATCCGCTGCTTCATTCCAGCCAAGATGACGAAGCATTAATTCACCAGAAAGGATAACAGATGATGGATTTACTTTATCTAGACCTGCATACTTCGGAGCTGTGCCGTGTGTCGCTTCAAAGATGGCATGTCCTGTTTCATAATTGATGTTTGCACCAGGAGCAATCCCGATGCCGCCGACCTGTGCAGCCAGTGCGTCAGAAACATAGTCTCCGTTCAGGTTCATTGTAGCTACTACATCAAATTCCTTTGGACGAGTCAGAATCTGCTGCAGGAAAATGTCAGCGATCGCATCTTTTATGATGATTTTACCTTCATCTTCTGCTTTTTGCTGAGCAGCGTTTGCCGCATCTTTTCCTTCTTTTTCTACGATTTCATCATACTTGGACCACGTAAATACCTTATCCCCGTATTCACGTTCCGCCAGAGCATAACCCCAGTTTTTAAAGGAGCCTTCAGTATATTTCATGATATTGCCTTTGTGTACGAGCGTTACACTTTTACGGCCTTCTTCAAGAGCGTAATCTATAGAAGCACGTACGAGTCGTTCTGTACCCTCTTTAGAAACAGGCTTAATGCCGATTCCGGAAGTTTCCGGGAAACGGATATTCGACGTACCCATTTCGTTCTGCAGAAAGTCAATTACTTTTTTCACTTCTGCTGAGCCTTCCTGATACTCAATACCAGCGTAAATATCCTCTGTATTTTCACGGAAAATAACCATGTTTACATCTTCCGGACGTTTTACAGGAGATGGAACACCAGTAAAGTGGCGGACAGGCCGCAGGCATGTGAATAAATCAAGTTTCTGGCGCAGTGCCACATTCAATGAGCGGATACCGCCGCCGATAGGGGTAGTGAGCGGCCCTTTAATTGCGATTAAATATTCTCGGATGGCATCAAGGGATTCTTCGGGAAGCCATTCACCGGCATTGTTGTAAGCTTTTTCACCGACGAGGATTTCTTTCCAGTGAATCTTTTTCTTGCCATCGTATGCTTTATCAACGGCTGCATCGATAACCTTTGACGCAGCTGCCCAAATATCCGGACCGATACCGTCCCCTTCAATATAAGGGATTACCGGCTCATCCGGTACGTTTAATACACCACTGTTTGTCGTAATCTTTTCTCCATTTGCCATGTTAATAAAGACCTCCTCTATATTTTTACATTGAAAAGGGAAGGCCCAGCCTCTGCCGGACCTTATTCCCTTGTAATCACCTAATCAGAAATTTTATCGATTTTCCAGCGGAATATAGTCCTGCTTGCCAGGTCCCACGTAATCTGCACGCGGACGAATCAAGCGGTTGTCGTTGTACTGCTCGAGAATGTGAGCAAGCCAGCCCGACATTCGGCTCACTGCAAAAATCGGTGTAAATAGATCATGGTCTAATCCGAGACTGTGATATACAGAAGCGGAATAAAAATCGACGTTTGGCGGAAGCTTTTTCTCGCCAGTTACCATCTCTTCGATTTTAATAGACATGTCATACCACTTTGTTTCACCGGTAATATCCGTAAGCCTGCGGGACATTTCACGCAGATGCTTGGCGCGTGGATCCCCCTGCTTATATACCCGGTGTCCAAATCCCATAATCTTTTCTTTATTATCAAGAGTCCTGCGAATGTACGGCTCTACGTTATCCACTTCGCCGATGTCAGAGAGCATGCTCATGACACGTTCATTTGCCCCGCCGTGCAGTGGTCCTTTTAATGCTCCGATCGCTGCTGTCACGCCGGAATAAATATCAGACAGCGTGGCAACACAGACACGCGCGGTAAAGGTAGAAGCGTTTAACTCATGGTCGGCATGCAGAACGAGAGCTTTGTTAAAAGCTGTTTCGGAAATCTCATCCGGCTCTTCTCCATTCAGCATGTATAAAAAGTTTGCAGCAAAGCTCAGATCTTTCTTTGGAGCTACCTGTTTCTGGCCTTTACGGATGCGGCTGAAACCGGTAACGATTGCCGGAATCTTCGCTTGAAGACGGACAGCCTTACGTTTATTGGCTTCTTCTGACATTTCATCCGCTTCGCTGTCATAAAGCCCAAGCTGAGAAATAGCTGTTCGTACAGCAGCCATAGGATGAATATCTTCGATCGAATACGCTTTCATGTAGTCGAAGATCTCATCAGGAACTGCCATGTTTTCTGCCAGATCTGCAGTCAGCTCTTCCAGCTCACTTTTATTAGGCAGACGGCCGTTCCACAGTAGATAAATAACTTCTTCAAAAGAAGCATTTTCTGCTAAATCGTCGATATTATAGCCCTGATAAGTTAAAACATCATCAATGATTGAACTAACGCTGGATGTTGTTGCGACAACACCTTCAAGACCACGAGTTGTGCTCATTACAACCTCTCCTTTTACCGAAAAATATAACGTTTTTCCACTTCAGAAAAACCAGTTCAACCTCCACGCCGCAGTCACATGGCAAATCAACAATCACAAGGTAACTGGACCAGTCGGTCTGTTCGTGACATGGATGTACATTCCCTGAATGAAAACAGGGTAATCTTGATTTTATACTGCTTCATAAAAAGCTATGTAGAAAGAGTCATGGAACCATCTACCATTATAAACATTTTTATTTCTTTTGTGAACGCAGTGCATGAAATAAATTTTTCACGCCAGTCTGACAAGTAATGGGAGAATTAATCAGCTGCAGCGTGATACTTTGTTATCAGCCGCCGGCAGTAAACCATTCGCCTGCTTTCATAAAGACATATACTACACCTGCAGCGATCAAGGGACCGACTGCTACGCCATTGAACAATGCCACAGCTAGTATAGTGCCGATTACGAGGGCTGCAGTAATATGAGGGTCATTCTGCATAACTTCAACCCCACCTTTTGCAATCAGAGCTACAATAATACCGGCTGCAAGAGCAACCCATGCATAGGAGGACTTTACTGCTTCACCCAACTGTTTAAAACCAATTTCACCGGTTGCTATCGGAACAAGCACGGCGATGGTTAAAATAGTAATCGCAATATTTATTCCTTTTGCCTGCATAAAGGGAAATAGTTTGTCCCCAAGCCCCAGCCATTTTAAGGCGAGTAAAATTACAATCGCGACGATAAGGGACTGGTTCTTTCCAATAACTCCGATCGCAAGCAATACGAGTAAAAACATAGTTGCCTGCGACATCACCATGCGTTCATCCTTCCACATAGACTTCGTTTTTATCCTACCATAAAGCGAGGTATTCTGTCATGTTCCCTCACATAGAACTGCTCATCTGCGGCGGGAAATTACAACATTCCCGTTTTTTACGAGCCGTTCAAATATTTTCTGAAAGAGACCTTTCATCGTAGCCCTCGTATAAGGGATAATTAAAATAAAGCCTAAAAGATCTGTCAAAAACCCGGGGGTGAGGAGCAGGACCCCTCCAACCAGGATGCAGATGCCGTCCAGTACTAAACCTGAAGGAACTTCTCCGTTCTGCATCTGAAGCTGAGCGGTACGCAGCACCTGCGTTCCCTCCCGCTTTGCCAGCCAAGCTCCGATCAGCCCAGTAGTTATAATCAGCAGCACAGTCGGGATCACACCGAGAGAATTTCCAGCTAATACTAATATCCCTACTTCGAGAGCTGGAACAATAATAAGCAATAATACAAGCAGTTTTCCCAAAATACTACCTCCCTGCTTTGAAAAGTATCGCCTTCAAAAAGGTTAATTTTTTAAAGTATAAAAAGACATAAGTGTCTTCAGTGATAAACCGCTACTTACAGTGTACCCTGTGAAAGACACATCAACCAGCATCTGAACTTATCCGGGGGGAGATTTCGTGTACGAAATGGTTTGCTTTTCAGCAGGCGTTGCTCCCTGCAGGATCCCACTATAAGACATAGTTCTTTTGCATGATTACATACAACCTTACTTTTAAACAGTCTTTCATTCCACATTAGTACTTTCTTAATATTTCCGACATTCATTCAACCAGAAGAAAAAACTGCCCCGACGCAGCGGGGCAGTATAGTGTTAAAAAACGTTTCTATTACAGAACACTGGCATGGCCGCGGTACAAGTCGCCTCTGGTCCCGTCGACCGTTATTTCTTCTCCGTCTTCAAATAAATCAATAGCACGCTGCACACCTACTATGACAGGAATGCCGAGATTCAAACCAACTACGGCAGCGTGAGAGGTCAGTCCACCTTCTTCTGTTACCACTGCGGAAGCTTTTTCAAACGCAGGCATCATATCTTTATCTGTACTGTACGTAACTAAGATCATTCCATCCTGCATGCGGTCGTTTGCATCCTGGGCATTGCGGGCCACAACAACCTTACCACTTGCCGTTTTTCTTCCAATTCCCTGCCCTTTTCCTATCACTTCTCCAATTACATGAACTTTCATAATGTTCGTAGTGCCGGATTCACCGACAGGGACACCGGCAGTAATGACAACGAGGTCCCCGTGTTTCACAAAATCAGTTTTCAGCGATTCCCGCACTGTGCTGTCGAGCATTTCATCCGTGGAAGCTGCGGCTACTCCCAGCATTGGGGTCACGCCCCAGACAAGCGCGAGTCTGCGGAATACTTTTTCGTTGCTTGTTACGGCAATAATTGGGGACTCCGGACGGTATTTGGATACAATTTTGGCTGTATGGCCGCTTTCGGTCGCAGACAAGATCGCTGCTGCATTAAGGTTATATGCCGTGTGGGAGACTGACTGACTGATAGAGTTCGTAATAGAGCGTCTGCTTTCCTTCGTACGCTGACTCAATATATCTTCATATTTCAAGGCGGTTTCTGCCTTGAGCGCAATATTGCTCATTGTTTTTACCGACTCTTCCGGGTAGTCACCAGCTGCTGTTTCTCCGGAAAGCATAATCGCATCTGTGCCGTCGAAGATCGCGTTAGCCACGTCGCTGGCTTCAGCTCTTGTAGGGCGGGGATTGCGCTGCATCGAATCAAGCATCTGAGTGGCTGTAATAACTGGCTTTGCAAGAGTATTGCATTTTTTAATAAGATTCTTTTGCACGAGCGGTACTTCTTCCGGCGGAATTTCAACACCTAAATCCCCGCGGGCTACCATCAGCCCGTCTGATACCTCTAAAATTTCATCAATGTTGTCTATACCTTCCTGGTTCTCGATTTTCGGGATGATTTGAATGTCCCCGGCGTTGTGCTTTTCTAAAAGCTCTCTAATCTCGAGTACATCTGACGCTCTTCTTACAAAGGAGGCAGCGATAAAATCTACTTCCTGTTGAATACCAAACTTAATATCGGCAGCGTCCTTCTCGGTAATACCCGGCAGATTCACACTGACATTGGGAAGGTTCACGCCTTTTTTATTTTTCAGTTCTCCATTGTTCAGAACCTTCGTACGCAGATCTCTTCCCATGACTTTGAGAACTTCTAACTCAATCAGACCGTCATCCAAAAGAATTTTTTTACCCGGTGCCATATCGTCCGCCAGATTCGGATATGTAACAGAAATTTTTTCTGTGGTTCCTTCTACTTCCTCTCCGGAAACAATTAATTCCTGCCCCTTCTCAAGCTGAAGCGCTCCATCTTTCATGGAGTGAGTCCTGATTTCCGGTCCTTTTGTATCGAGTAAAATAGCAACGTTTTTATCGAGCCGCTTCGATGTTTCACGGATGGTGTCAATGCGTGCTTTATGTTCGGCAAAATCACCGTGGGAAAAATTAAGTCTCGCTACGTTCATTCCTGCATGCATTAAATTTTCAAGCATTTCATTTGATTCACTTGCAGGCCCTATCGTACAAACAATTTTTGTTTTTCTCATTTTGGTCCTCCTCATTACTCAATAAGCTTGTATTATTGTATCATAAGTCAAAATTTACGCCCTGTCCTGCCGGGCAGCAGCGATGGCCTGGTTCTCCAGCCACTGGTTCCGTTATTTTCTCCAAACAGGTCGGTTTTATGGGCTTTGCCGGACAGGAGTTCCGTTAATGGGCAAAAGGAGAGTCAAATTCTTCACCTTTTCCACAAATAGCGTACCTCATGTCCGCACCGCATTCAGTCCGCGGAACTAATATTGCGCCAACCTTCATAAAGAGCTTAAATAGACAGTTCCTGCGAGAGAACATACATATCCCGGTCAATCTCATGCTTTTCTGAGAGTGCTTCTGTAATAGCTTTATGGATGACTTTATTATTTCGGATGCCGACCATTCTTCCCTGTTCCCCATCGATCAACAGCTCCACCGCTTTAGCACCGAGACGGCTTGCAAGCACTCTGTCAAAGCCTGTCGGTGATCCACCCCGCTGAATATGTCCCAGGACAGTCACTCGGGTTTCAAGATTCGTCGCCTCTTTAATTTTCTCTCCAAATTCAGGGCCGCTCCCGACTCCCTCTGCTACGATGATAATGCTGTGCTTTTTCCCACGGTCGTGACCGCGCTTCAAACGCTTGAAGATACTCTCCATGTCATATTGCTCTTCCGGGATGACAATTGTTTCTGCCCCGTCTGCCAGACCTGCCCAAAGTGCCAGGTCTCCGGCGTTTCTTCCCATCACTTCGATGACGTAGGTCCTTTCATGGGAGGTAGCCGTGTCACGGATTTTGTCAATGGCGTTAATTACAGTGTTAAGGGCGGTATCAAACCCGATAGTATAATCCGTCCCTGGAATATCATTATCTATCGTACCCGGGACCCCGATTGTAGGAAACCCTAAATCGGTCAGCTTTTCGGCTCCCCGGAAAGAGCCGTCTCCGCCAATAACAACCAGCCCTTCAATGCCTAACGCATTCAATTGATTGACCGCTTCCTGACGTCCTTCCGGTGTCTTGAACTCTTCACATCGCGCCGTGTACAGCTTCGTACCTCCGCGGTGGATAATATCGCCTACATCCCCGATTTCCAGCTTTTCAATATCGCCGCTGATCAAACCGGCATAACCATATTTCACTCCGTATACTTCAAGTCCGTGAAAAATTGCTTTTCTTACCACGGCTCTGATTGCTGCATTCATGCCGGGCGAATCCCCGCCGCTCGTTAAAACACCAATTCGTTTCATGATTCGTACACTCCTTTATTATCCAATTGAAAATCATATTATATAAACCGCACTGCGGGTGCTCTCGTCGTTGTCCACTCATATTATACCGGAATACACACAAAGATAAATCATTGAATAGGTTCTCCAAACATTAATGAGGCCTTTTTTATTCTATCGTCCGCTTTTTTTGGAACCATTACTTCTTTTATCCAATGTGCTCGGCTTTTTAATGATCCACTACAAAAAGAAATAGTGCCTTCCTGTTAAGTCAGAAAGCACTAAGGTTGTGTCACATCATTGAGAGCGTTTACATCAGTAAATTCTCCGATTTTCTTGTATTTTTCATAACGATGCTCTACAAGTTCCTCTGGGGACAAACCATTCAGCTCCGCCAGAGAAGCGTCCAGTATTTTATCGATTGAAGCTGCCTGTGCTTCAACATCCCGGTGAGCTCCCCCACGGACCTCTGAAATCATTGTCTCGATAATGCCGAGTTCTTTTAAGTCAGGAGCAGTAATTTTCATATTTTCAGCTGCTCGTTTTGCCTGCCCCGAATCCTTCCATAGCAGAGCTGCTGCACCTTCCGGTGAGATAACGGAATACGTAGAATTTTCAAGCATATGAATATGATTTCCTATTCCCAATGCAAGCGCTCCGCCGCTGCCGCCTTCCCCAATAACGATACATACCACAGGAACTCGCAGGCCGGCCATTTCGAAAAGGTTTCTCGCAATCGCCTCACTCTGGCCGCGTTCTTCCGCTGCCTTTCCTGGATAGGCTCCTTTTGTATCTATAAAACAGACAATCGGGCGCTTGAATTTTTCTGCCTGCTTCATCAGCCTCAGTGCTTTCCGGTACCCCTCAGGATGAGGCATGCCAAAGTTGCGCTGCAGGTTTTCCTTTGTATCTTTGCCGCGCTGATGTCCGATTACGGTAACCGGCCTGCCTTTGTAATAAGCGATGCCGCCGACAATCGCTTCGTCATCTCCATATAGCCTGTCTCCATGCATCTCCAGAAAGCTTGTAAACAAGTACTCAATATAATCGAGCGTTGTGGGACGTTCTGCATGCCTTGCGATCTGCACACGCTGCCAGGGCATTAGGTTTCCGTATATATCATTTTCAAGCTGTTCAAGACGTTCTTCTAAATGACTGATTTCATCCGTTAAATCAATATCTTTTTCTTCCGTAAATGTCTTAAGCTCTGAAATTTTTTCTCTTAATTCCACTACTGGCTTTTCAAATGGAAGATAACTTTGCACATTGTCCACCTCCTTACGGCCTTTTGCCTTGATGCATTTCTACAATCGCAGCCAGCGTCTGCTTCATTTCATTCCTTGGAATGACCCGGTCAAGCTGCCCATGCTTTAACAAAAATTCAGCAGTTTGAAAGTCCTCCGGCAGGTCCTGGCGGATGGTCTGTTCAATGATGCGTCTGCCGGCAAAGCCGATCAGTGCCTGCGGTTCCGCAAAATTATAATCTCCAAGCGATGCAAAGCTTGCTGAGACTCCGCCCGTGGTCGGGTGTGTCATCACTGATATATATAACAGCCCGGCTTCATCGAGCTTTTTTAAGGCCGCGCTCGTCTTCGCCATCTGCATCAGGCTCAGCACACCTTCCTGCATGCGGGCTCCCCCCGAGGCAGAAAACATTAGAAACGGCGTCTCTTGGTTAAGCGCACGTTCAATTGCTCTCGTAATTTTTTCTCCGACAACCGAGCCCATGCTGCCCATTCGAAAACGCGAATCCATTACCGCAATCACAACCGGTATACCCTCTAATTCGCCTTCTCCTGTCACGACCGCTTCATTTAATTTAGTCTTCGTGCGGTCCTTTTCAAGCTTTTCTGCATAATCAGGAAAATCCAGTGGATTTGTTGAGGATATGGACCCGTCCAGTTCTTTGAACGTTCCTTCCTCCAATAAGGAATGAATCCGCTCCGATGCCGTCATAGGCATATGATGGTCACAATGCATGCACACCATTAAATGCTTTTTCAATTCCTTCGTATAGACGATTGTCTTGCATTCAGGGCACTTTGTCATGACACCTTCATTCATGGTGGCCGGCTGCTTGCGTTCGGATGGAATCGTCGCGTATTTTCTTTTTTTGCTGAAAAAATCTTTTAACACGATGACACCTTCTTTTTCTTTGTGTATGTAGGAAGCTTTTTGCAGACTCTTGCAGTATGGGAATAAGAAAAAGAATATCATACCTGCGCTATATGACAAGTGTTTCCCTAAAACAAGACAAGCTTCGCTTTCTGCACGTCACAATAGAAGAGCGATCGCCATTCACCCGATCGCTCTTTCCATTGGGCGGGAAAAGCGGCAAAGCATCCGTCCAGCATTCTTGCTGTTGGAGTTACTATTTATCGATAATGGAAAGACGGCGGGTTTTTTCCGCAATTACTTCCGGGTCCACTTCTTTACGTGCCACTCCGGTTTCCATCGCAGCTTTTGCTACAGCAGATGCAACTGCTGGTGCTACTCTGCCGTCGAATGGGGCAGGAATGACGTATTCCTCGGTCAGTTCAGACTCTTCAATAAGCTCCGCAATCGCGTATACCGCTGCTTTTTTCATTTCTTCGTTTATAATCGTAGCATTGACGTCAAGAGCGCCTCGGAAGATTCCGGGGAAAGCGAGAACGTTATTGACTTGATTAGGAAAATCAGAACGCCCGGTGCCAATTACCTTCACACCAGCTTCCTTAGCAACATCAGGCATGATTTCCGGATCAGGATTAGCCATGGCAAAAATAATCGGATTATCATTCATTGCATGAACCATTTCGGTCGTGAGCGCCCCAGCGACTGAAACGCCGATAAAGACATCTGTGCCGTGAATGACATCTTCAAGCCTGCCTTCAGCGCGGTCTTTGTTCGTTAACTTGGCCATTTCTGCTTTTACGTCGTTCATTCCAAACGAACGGCCTTCATAAATAGCTCCTTTAGAATCACACAAAATTACATCACGCACGCCTAATTTGAGTAACAATTTAATAATAGCAATTCCGGCGGAGCCTGCTCCATTGATGATAACCTTTGCTTCTGAAAGGGATTTGCCGGATAATTTTAAAGCGTTGATCAGTCCAGCTGCCGTAACAATGGCTGTCCCGTGCTGGTCATCATGAAAAACAGGTATGTTCGTTTCTTTCTTCAGCCGCTCTTCAATAATAAAGCAGTCCGGAGCGGCGATGTCTTCAAGATTGACTCCACCGAACGTTGGCTGCATCAGCTTGACGCTCTGAACCATCTCATCCACATTTGTAGTATCAAGGCAGATCGGGAACGCGTCCACCCCAGCGAATGATTTAAACAGAACAGCTTTTCCTTCCATTACAGGAAGGGATGCCTCTGCTCCAATATTCCCCAGCCCGAGCACTGCGGTTCCGTTGGAAACAACAGCCACCATGTTTCCTTTCATGGTATACTCGTATACTTTTTGTTTGTCGTCAAAAATCTCCTTACAAGGTTCCGCTACGCCAGGAGAATAAGCAAGGCTCAAATCGCGTGAATTTTTTACAGGGACTTTAGACTTTGATTCCAGCTTTCCCTGATTTACTCGGTGAATATGCAAAGCTTCTTCTCTTGTCGTTGGCACAAACTCCACTCTCCTTTATAATGGTGCCCGTCTGAATATGCAGGCATTGGGCTCTTTCTCCCCTGTTAAAAATTCTGTTGTATTGTCTCCGTTTGCAAAAACTTATCTTATTATAACAGAAGACTTCTTTATGTTCATCCTCTATGAACCTTTTAAAACGACAAATTCCTCAGGAAGTACTCCGCGGAGTTCCCTCAAACATTCGGAGGTGGCCTGTGTATTGTAGCGTTCAGTCAATTGAATCGTTTTTTTTGCATCAGAATAATATAAACAGACCGGGGTCACGCCGGGATATTTTCGTAAAACTTCTTTGATCCGGCTGGTCGTCCAACTGTTATTATATTTCTCTTCTATTTTAAGAAACAAGGTATGCTGAGCACCAGCAAGAAGCTCATCTAAAAATATCACCTGGTCAGCAAGAATCTTATTCGTCTGGCTTTTTTTGTCCTGACGCCCTATGATCAATACCGGGCTTTGTGCGGTAAACCTGTTGTTGATGGTGCGGAAAACCGCTGGAAACAGCACCACCTCCACACTGCCCACCCCGTCACTCATAACTGCAAAAGCCATGGATTGACCGGCTTTCGTCCGCACTCTTTTTACTTCCTCTATCAGCCCGGCTGCTGGAATGCTGCGGCTCGACCGGTCAAACGTTTCTATTAAAGACACAGGCTGAAACCTTTCCAGAACGGCGGCATATTTCTCAAGTGGATGCCCGCTGATATAAAAACCAAGGGCCTCTTTTTCTGCTTCTAATTTTTCTGTCTCGGAATAAGGGTCTGCCTCTACATATCTAAAATCATTGTCTCCTCCGATCAAACCGCCGAGATCCTGCTGAAATTCAGCAAATTCCTGCGCACGGTCGATGGAAGCAAGCAGGGCTGCCCGGTTTTCATAAATCTCATCAAATGCCCCCGCTTTAATAAGATTCTCCACGCTTTTTCGATTCAACGAAGCAGCTTCCTGCTGCATGAAGAAATCGACGAAGCTGTCGAATCCCTTCCTTCGGCGCGCCTGAATAATCGAACGGACCTGCTTGACGTTCAGCTGTTTGATGGCAAGCAGTCCAAATCTAATCTGGGCACCTGTGACGGAAAATCCAGGCTGGCTGTACAAGATAGATGGAGGGAGAATTTTTACTCCTGCCTGCAGAGCTTCGCGGAGATAGAGACTAAGCTTTGCGGTCTGGTGCAGGTGAGCGGAAAGGAGCGCTGCATAAAAGTCAGCCGGATAATTCGCTTTTAAATAGGCTAGCTGATATGCAATAATGCTGTACGCAACTGCGTGACTGCGGTTAAAACCGTAGTCGGCAAAGCGGACGATCAGGTCATAAACCTCATCTGCCGCTTCACTTGTATAGCCCTTTGTCTCCGCTCCTTTCAAAAAACGAGATCTTTCATTCTCAAGAACGTGCCTGACTTTTTTGCTGACCGCACGCCGTAAAAGGTCTGCTTCCCCAAAGCTGTAACCAGCCATTATCGCGGCAATCTTCATAATCTGCTCTTGATAAATGATGACACCGTAGGTCTGTGCCAGAATCGGCTTGAGGCTTTCATGCGGATACTCCGGCTGCTTTCGTTCGTGCTTTCTGTCCGAATAAAGCGGAATGTTTTCCATCGGGCCCGGACGGTACAGCGCATTTACTGCCGCTATATCCTCAAATCTAGAAGGAGCTACCTGCTGAAGAGCCTGTCTCATTCCTGCTGATTCAAGCTGAAAAACCCCCGTAGTTTCCCCTTTTGAAAGCATTTCATACGTTTTTTTATCCTCAAGAGGCAGCGTCCTCAGGTCAAATGTTTTCCCCTCTCGCCGCTGAATCGATTCCGTAATCCGCTCGAGAATAGTCAGGTTTCTCAGACCAAGAAAATCCATTTTCAACAGTCCGATTTCCTCGAGAACCTCCATCGGATACTGAGTAAGTAGAATTTCCGCATCCTTTTTCATTAACGGAACATATTCGGTTAGTTTGCCTCCGCTTATTATGACACCTGCAGCATGAACGGAGGTGTGCCGGGGCAGCCCTTCAATTTCTAATGCAAGCTTGACAATGCCTGCTCCGTCCGGCTCCCGTTCGATAAATGCACGAAACTCCCGATTCGAGTCGATTGCTTTCTTCAGAGTCATGCCTGGAGTCTGCGGGATAAAGCCGGCCACCCGGTCAATCAGTGCCTGCGGCGCCTCTAATATCCGACCCGTGTCACGGACTGCCGCACGCGCTCCGAACGTGCCGAAGGTTACAATTTGAGCTACTCTCTTCTCACCGTATTTTCGAGCTACATACTGGATCACTTCATCCCGGCGGTGATCCGGGAAGTCAATATCAATGTCGGGCATCGATATCCGCTCCGGATTTAAAAATCGTTCAAATAATAAGTCATGCTCAAGCGGATCTACATCAGTTATTTCAAGCACATACGAGACAAGCGACCCAGCGGCGGAACCTCTGCCCGGTCCGACAAGTATGTTCTGGGAACGGGCATACGCTACAAAATCCCAAACGATCAGAAAATAATCCTGAAATCCCATTTTTTCAATAATCGCCAGTTCATGAAGCAAACGTTTCTGCGCTTGCTCTGAGACTTTTGAGTAACGTCTGGCTAATCCTTCTTCACACAGCCTTCGCAGCTTCTCTCCTGAAGATGTGTCTGCTGAGACGGGATATTTCGGGAGAAGCATCTGCTGAAACTCCAGTGTCACACTGCAGGCTTTTGCGATCTCTGCTGTACGGCGGATGGCTTCGCCATCATCCGGGAGCCGGGAAACTGCTTCTTTTTCATTCAGGAGCGTGCCAAAGTACCCCTGGTGCTGTTCCAATTCCTTTAAGGCTTTTCCCTGCTCGATTGCTGTTAATGCGAGTCTCGCACGGCTTTCCGATTTTTCTGTCATATGAACGTTATTCCCAGCGATAAGCGGAATCTCTGCCTGGGCCGCCAGCGCTTTCCAATCCTTCTGACTGCGTGCATCCTCCTGCAGAGGCTGTAACTCCATAAACAAATGATCTATTTGAACGAGCTGCTTCCAGCTCTGCAGAATCTCTGCCGCCTTCCATCCCTCCTGCTCTCTAACGCTGACGGCGGCTTCACTTTCTGCATAAGGGAGAAGAACATAACAATTGGTGAGATGGGTTGATATTTGTTCAGACGTTACCTTATCATTCATCTGTTTTTCCGATGAAAGTCGCATTAGATCTCTATAACCGTCAATATTTCTGGCAAGCAGAACAATGGGAAATTCGCCGTCTAAGTATAAACCATCCACCCAGAGCTCAAGCCCTAAAATCGGTTTAATACCGTATTCCATGCATTTTTTATAAAAAGGGACAGCTCCGTGCATCACATTTTTATCTGTAATCGCCAGCGCGTCCATATTTAATTCTTTCGCACGCTTCGTCAGATGGTCGATACGGGCCGAACTTTTTAATAGGCTGTATTCAGTATGTACATGCAAATGGACTAATGCCATAAGCGTACCGCTCCTTTTCTCGCGTGTTTCTTCATTTTAGTATGCAGGCGATTTCTACAGAAAACAAGCATATAAGAATCTCTGCTGCTCTATATATTTAGAGAGAATGTTTTTACTATTTTGAGTCACATGCTCCAGTGAGTATACAGGAACAAGGGGGATTTATAATGACTAGAGAATTTGCCGGTACACTTGTGATGGATTTCTTTGTTGCTTTCGGTGTTATTATCGGCGGTTCGATTATTGGAGGGATCGGAGCTTTTCTGATCGGAAAACCACCATTGTCTGCCATCCATGATTTAGCAGCCAGCCTGAAAATCTGGGCACTGGTCGCCGCTATCGGCGGTACATTTGACGCGATCACCACACTTGAACGGGGTCTCTTTTACGGCACACACAGCGATGTATTTAAAACGCTTGGCATGATATGTGCTGCCCTTGGCGGCGCAAATGCCGGGACATTTATTATTCAATGGATTACCCAGGAGCAGCTCACTCCATGAGAATTCCACCTTATTACCGCAAGCCCGGCTGGCAGCGTTTTTTTGCAGGAGTGGCCATCGGCACACTGGCAGGCTGGGCTTTTTTTATTTTTCAATTCGGTGCCATTCATGAAGAGCTCGTGGTAGATTTAAACAAACAAAGACTTTTAATCGCTGAACAGCATGAACAAATTGACCTGCTCCGGGAAGCAGAACAGGCTAAAAATCAAGAAAATGAAAGAAAATTGACCATTCAGGACGTTTCCATCACCTTCACGAACGAAAAATCATCCAAATTAAATGAGCTTGCTTTGTACGAATTGAAACAGGAGGCCGAAAGCGAAATGCATTTGTTAAAAAATAAAAACATAGAAAGTGCCGTAGAAGGGAAAGAGTTAATTAAACGGACAATTGAAAATAAAACGTACACGTCTGGAGACAAGCAGTATAAATTAAAAATTGAAGAAATGTACATTTATACAATGCTTGAGCTTTATGTCCGGATCGAAGCAGCAGAGTAATGAATAATTATTGAAAGATTCAGTGTTTTTTGTGCACAAAAATGTAAATTTTCGGTATAATGAATGGCAGAAGGCTGCCCATACGTTTAGGAGGTGTTCATTATGGATGTCACAGGAAAGGAAATGGTAATGAACCGCAAGGAACTGGCTCTTCAAAAAGTAGAGAAGATTAAAGCTGGCTATTCAGCTTTTGCTGAATCCCAAGAGGTGTCGGAGATGATCCGAAAAGAACTTGAGCATCAACAGATTGATGTATACGAGGATATGACGGATCTTGGCTCATGGTTTATTCCGACAAATAAAAAAGAATAAAAGGCATGGAGGTGCGGCTGCAGACCGGCCTCTTTTTTTATTTGCCCGGGAAAAAACGTTATCTGAGAAATCCGAATATAAAATATATACCTTCTTCTCTCCTGCACATACTTTAATGAAGCACGAAAGAGCAGCAATTAATTGAAGAGGTTGTTTTTCTTTTTCCACTCATGACAAACAGCCTGCAATTTCTTCATTACCTGCTTTGTTTCATCCAAATTCTCAGCCTTTGCTCCCGCAGCCATAGGATGCCCGCCGCCATTATGCTCAGCTGCGATGTCATTAATTACCGGCCCCTTCGAACGGAGACGGACCCGGTAAGTGCTGTCGTCGTTTTCAACGAAGAATACCCAGGCTAAGATGCCGTCAGTATCTGCAAAAGCGTTAATAACGGCAGAAGATTCATTAATGCTGATATTGTAATGTGCAAGTGTATCTTTCGTTAAGTACATCATGCCGGTGCCTTCTTCTGTCAGTGTGAACTCCTGCAGCACTTTTCCGCGGAGCCTCACGACTGCTTCGGAATTTTTATAGAACTCCGTATATAATGAGGTCGTATCCACCCCATGCTCAAGTACGGCGGCTGCCATCCGGTGCGTACGCGGTGTCGTGTTCGAATGCTGGAATCGTCCAGTATCTCCGACGATCCCTGCATATAAGAGACGAGCTGCGTCCTTTGGTAATTTCCATTTTTCAACTTCTGCTGCGTGCATGGCCAGTTCAATTATCATTTCACAGGTCGAACTTGCCTTCGTATCCACCCAGGCGATATCTCCATACGGATCGACGTTAGGATGATGGTCAATTTTCACCAGCTGAGTCCCTTTATCCCAGCCTTTACCATCTATCCGTTCCGTGTTGGCGGTGTCACAGACAATCACTAGTGCATTTCCCTCCGGCTCTGCATGGTCTGAATCACTGTTTGCCAGAAACGAAAGCGAATTTTCATTTTCACCAACCAGATGAATCTGCTTATCTGGACAATTGAATTTAATTAAAGAAGCCAGGCCGCCTTGAGAGCCGACAGCGTCCGGGTCTGGTTTTTCATGCCGGTAAATATAAATAACTGCATGTGCTTTCACAGCGTCAATTATCTTATTTTTCATTGATATTGCCACCTTTCAATATTTCCAGCCGGATGCAATTGCTATTTTTCTTTTCCAGCCTTAAAATGAGGAGGAAGAATGATCAGGAGGGAAAGGAATGCAGATATTCACGATTATCGTCGTAATTGCCGCGGCAATGTATGTATTTTACAAGATAAAAGCTTTTCGCACGAAAGCCCCGGTTGAAAAGAAATGGGTGCAGACGAAAGCGAATATCAGTCTCGGCCTTTTTTTAACAGGTTTTGGGGCCAATCTACTTTTTACAAATACAATGACGATCGACATTGTCATAGGTACCATTTTTGCTGTGCTCGGAATCGCCAATATCCTTCTCGGGCTCCGTGCATATAAATTGTATCATCCATACGCATCAAAAGAGGCCGAAGAACAACGGCTGAAAACCTAATGCTCCGCCTAATGAAAAAGTACATGTAAAAACCGGCCTGATCCTGGCCGGTTTTATTGCGGCTTAGCGGTCATTAACGATCGAGCAGCTGCGCCATCATCAGCGCTTTGGCAACAATTTCCCCTTCATGAAATAATTCTACATCAACTTTGCCGTGCTTGCGGCCGACCTCGAGCATTTTTCCCTTCAAATCGATCGTGCTTTCAAT
Source organism: Alteribacillus sp. HJP-4 (assembly GCF_042139015.1). Lineage (NCBI taxonomy): Bacteria > Bacillati > Bacillota > Bacilli > Caryophanales > Bacillaceae > Alteribacillus > Alteribacillus sp. HJP-4. Next base: position 37,818 of record NZ_JBHIKY010000023.1, read on the forward strand.
CTGAATTGGTTTAATAAAATACATCGTAATATTTTCAACGACTATATCTCCGCGCTTATAATGGCGCAGGAGCCGGCTTCCACATTCAGTCACGAGCGTCGTCAGCACGCCGTAGGAAATCATGCCGAGCTGATTCGTCATCTGCGGACTGACTTCACATTGGTAATTATACTCTGAACCCTGAGGCATTTCATGAAAGCGGCTTGTAACCACATCATCAATTGTCTCTCCAACGTGCGGCTGCCGCTGCACCATCTGCAGAGCCTTCAGCACATCCTGCCTGCTGATGACCCCTATTAAGTGACGTTGATCATCGATAACCGGAAGCAGCTCAATCCCTTCCCACACCATCACATGGGCGACCGAGGCAATAGAGGTTCGTTCATTCACTGTAATTGGACTTTTTGTCATCACTTTCTCAATCGGCGTGTGCATCTGGGCGCCGAGCACATCTTTCGCAGCGACCATTCCCTGCACTTTCATATCTTCTCCAATGACCGGATAGCGGCTGTGCCCTGTTTTCCGGTTCATTTCGTGCCATTTCTCCACGTTATTTTCGGTAGTCATGTAGTATGTGTCCTGCAGTGGAATTAATATATCATCTACGAGCACAATCTCTTTTTTTATGAGCTGGTCATAAATTGCACGGTTAATCATCGTTGCAACCGTAAATGTGTCATAGCTTGTCGAAATTACCGGAAGCCCCAGTTCATCGGCAAGAGCAATAACATTTTCGTTTGTATCAAAGCCGCCTGTAATTAAAACAGCTGCCCCGGCCTCAAGCGCAAGTTTATGTACTTGATAACGGTTCCCGACAATTAATAAATTCCCCGCTTCCACATAGCGCATCATTGCTTCAAGCTTCATCGCTCCAATGACAAAACGATTCAAGGTTTTATGGAGGCCGTTTCGTCCGCCGAGGACTTGTCCGTCAACAATATTAACGACTTCAGCATACGTCAGCTTTTCGAAATTTTCTTTTAATTTTTTTTCAATCCGTATCGTACCGACACGTTCAATTGTACTGACCAGTCCTTGATTTTCCGCATCCTTTATCGCGCGGTACGCGGTCCCTTCACTGACCTGAAGTACTTTGGCAACCTGCCGTACTGAAATTTTTTCCCCAACACCGAGCTCGGTTATATGGTGAAGTATCTGTTCATGCTTTGTAGCCAGTTCTGGCACCTCCTCCGACACCTGCAAAAAACTGTATTAGTTACATCTTTGGTCTGTAATACTTTAAGTATACGTATCCTCGTTTCGGAACGCAAGAATCTGCCATTTGATTATAACGATTTTTCTTGAAATATCAATAGTGTAAGCGCTTATGTGGTTACAAGAAAGAAAAAAGCTGTTCTAACCTCTTTGAAAAGAGAGAAAGAACAGCTGCGCGTTTTCAGTAATTATAGATCCACAGATTCTCCGGCTTTCAATGCTTGTCCTTTTTGAGGAGAAATCGACTCAACGAACGCTTTTGCGTCCTGTTTAATCGGAGGGAAGGTATCATAATGAATCGGAACCGTAAATTTCGGTTTCAACCATTCGACGGCCTGTTTCGCGTCCTCCGGCCCCATCGTAAAATTATCCCCGATAGGTACAAACAACAAATCCGCCGGATGCCGCTCGCCGATCATTTTCATATCGGAAAATAATGCTGTATCTCCCATATGATAGACGGTTTTACCTTCTGCTTCAAACAGGATTCCCGCCGGCATGCCGGTATAAATAATTTTTTGATTCTCTTCTTCCGTATAAGAAGATCCGTGAAAAGCCTGAGTAAGCTTGACACGCCCAAAGTCAAAAGTATAACCTCCGCCGATATGAAGCGGATGAGTATTAAGACCCTGCCATCCTAAATAGGTTGCAAGCTCAAACGGTGCTACCACGAGAGCATCATTGCGTTTTGCAATATCGACAGTGTCTCCAACATGGTCGTTATGTCCATGCGTCAGCAGTATGACGTCTGCCTTCACGTCATCTGCGTTTAAGTCGCATAATTCATTCCCGCTGATAAACGGATCAATTAAAACATTTTTGCCATTCGTTTCAATATTCACCACTGAATGTCCATGATAAGTTACTTTCATGAATAGAGTTCTCCTTTCCGGGCTAGTAATTATCTACCATTGCTCTTTTTTCCTCTTTTGAAGAAATTCTAAACAATGATTCCGGTTAAAAAAGGAGTTTTCTTAAGCCTGCTGCAGCTCAGGAAGCTTTTCTGCAGGGGTAAACGACACGTTTTGTGCTTCTGCCACAGCCTGGTAGACGAGGTGTCCGCTCATTGTATTGAGCCCCATAAATAAGGCGGGGTTATTTTTCAAAGCCTTGGAAAGCCCTTGATCCGCAAGCTGCAGTGCATAAGGAACGGTTACGTTTGTCAGAGCAAGGGTTGAGGTTCTTGGCACCGCACCAGGCATGTTTGCCACAGCATAGTGCAGAATCCCATGTCTTTCGTAAACCGGGTCATCGTGAGTCGTAATATGATCAGTCGTTTCAAAAATGCCGCCTTGATCAATCGCCACATCTACAAGCACGGAGCCTGTCTCCATGCTTTTTACCATTTCCTCCGTTACAAGCTTTGGTGCACGCGCACCTGGAATCAATACCGCCCCGATGACAATATCCGCTTCAGCCACAGCTTCTGCCAGCGTGACAGGATTCGAAATCAGAGTGTGAATCTCCTTACCGAAAATATCCTCGAGCTGTCGGAGCCTTGCTGGATTCACATCGAGAATCGTTACATCAGCACCTAATCCGCAGGCAATCTTTGCTGCATTGGTTCCGGCAATCCCTCCGCCGATTATTGCCACTTTTCCGCGGCGGACTCCCGGCACGCCGGCAAGCAGAATTCCTTTGCCGCCTTTTGTTTTTTCAAGAAACTGTGCCCCCATCTGGGCAGACATGCGGCCTGCCACCTCACTCATCGGAGTCAGAAGCGGCAGTGACCCATCTTGAAGCTGTACCGTTTCATACGCTATCGCCGTCACTTTTTTCTCCATGAGCTGCTTGGTAAGCTCAGGAAGCGGCGCGAGGTGAAGGTAAGTAAAAAGAATCAGTCCTTCTCTAAAATGCCTGAATTCCTCATCAACCGGCTCCTTTACCTTCATCACCATATCCTGCTCCCAAGCTTCATCTGGTGTGCCCACTATCGAAGCTCCGGCTCTCTCATATTGCTCATCTGAAAACCCTGAACCGGCACCAGCATGCCGTTCCACAAATACTTCATGTCCTTTTTCCTTAAATTGCATGACTCCGCCCGGGGTCAACGCCACTCGATTTTCATTGTTTTTGACCTCACGCGGTATTCCGATCTTCATTTGTGGTGCCCCCTTCCACAGCTATATATTTTTTTATACCCTAATATCATACCTCCTATGCCCTCATCCATGAAAGAAAAAACTATCTCTTTTCATAAGAGACAGTTTTAGGAGGATGGTGTTTTTTTCCATATCCATGTATGAAGTTCGCCTTGATCATTCTGCCAGCGTACATCTAAACGTTCAAGGTCTGCATACCCGTTTTTCAAAAGACGAGCGGCAAGCTCTTCCTTTGATACTCCTTTTTCCGGCTGCAGCTTTTCATATATCTCCTTTACTTCCTTGACAGCCCGCTCATCGTGAAAAGCCGTATCTCCTTGATGGAACTCATACGCAGAGGGACTGTTGTATTCCCAGTGCAGAGTGTCATTTCTTGTTTCAACTGTTGCTTTAAATACAAAAATCTCTTCAAGCTCGGCTCCCTGCGCCTGTAATGCAGCTCCTGGAGCAAATAATATCAGCAGTACAAGCAATGCACTTATCCAAATTTTCACAAGCTATCACCTCCCGACTAGCTTTCCGCTGAGAGGCGTGCTTTATACATCAATTACTGCGTCTTTTATGCAAAACATCTATTCCGCCGGTAACTTCTACGACAGAGCCTGTGATCATATCAGAATTCTCGTCGCTGAGAAAGGAGATGGTGCGGGCGATATCTTCTCCGCTTGCCGGTCTTCCGACGGGAGTAGCCTGGCTTTCAACATTTCTCGCCTCTTGAATGGAAGCTTCCTTGAATTCATCAGTGACGACGCCGGGACAGACCATATTTACCGTAATTCCATGTTCTGCCTCTTCAAGAGAAACGGATTTCATCAATGAGACAAGCCCGGTTTTCGCAGCAGCGTAAGCCGAGCGATACAGCCAGCCCGGGGCCTCCTGCGCCCCTTGAAAGCCGTACGTAATGATCCTGCCGAACTTCTGTTTCCGCATTATCGGCACCACGGCCTGAAATAAATGAAACATGGCCGTCAGGTTTCCATCGAGCATTTCTTTCCACTCAGCTGTCGAATAATCCATTAGCTTTTTACGTTCAAATATATATGGGCCCGCGTTATTGACTAGCACGTCAATTCTGCCGAAATGATGGTATGAATCAGCGGCAAATCTTTTTAAATCCTCTGGATTCGTGACATCTCCCCTCACGAACAATAAGCGCCCGCTTTCCTTTGAAAAATCCTTTTTTAATCTCTCTACAGATTCTTCGTCATTTCGATAAGTAACGGTGACTGCGTATCCCTTTTTCAGGAATTCTTCTGTTACTTTTCTCCCCAGTCCCTTTGATCCTGCTGTGATAATGGCATGACGCATGGCCGGAGTCCTCCTATCACGATATATGTACAGTACTTTTTCCCAGTTATTTTTTATCATACTATTATTTATCGTTTTCGTAAAAATAAATGCGCCGGTATTATGGAGATATTAAGAAATTTAGCTGGTTCTTTATAAATGTATGCCTTTTCATGATATAATAAAAGTGTATTAAAATAATATTTCTTATTTGATGGAGGGGGCATGTGAAATGGCAGCATATCAAAAAGTGCTGGCTGCGGTTGACGGTTCAGATGAATCAAAAAGAGCATTAAAAAAAGCGATACAGGAAGCTGTCGAAAACAATGCCGCACTTGTAATTACCCACATCATAGACACCCGCACATTCGCCACTATAGAGCAGTATGACCGCACCATCGTATCACGCGCTGAGAATTACGGCCAGGAGCTTCTTGAAAATTACCGAAAGGAAGCAGAAACTGGTGGAGTAAAGGATATCACTACTGTGCTCGACTTTGGATCTCCTAAAATTAAAATCCCTAAAGATCTCGCCAAACGCTATCAGGCGGATTTGATTGTAACGGGCGCCACCGGTTTAAACGCCGTAGAACGCATGTTGATTGGAAGCGTCTCCGAAGCCATTGCCCGGCATGCGAAATGTGATGTGCTTATCGTCCGCTCATAGATTGTACTTTAAATATTGTGCCCTCGTTCCGCTGCGGCGGTGCGGGGGTTTTGTTCGTATAATATTAGTCGGCAGTGTGTGTGCTTGCTGCAGAACAGATTTCCACTGCGCTGATTAGATTTCCACCGCAGACGCCACATTTCCACCGCTCCAATTCGATTTCCACTGTTCCGCTTGCTTTTCCTCGGTTACGGCTACCTTTTCCCGCTTCGCTCCCTTCGTTTCCACCGCTCCCATTGGTCTTTCCCCGGATCAGCAAATTGTATCCCTTGAACTGTTCCTGTTTCCACGCTGCCGATCGCATTTCCACTACTTCCCTTTGATTTCCACTGCGCTGATCGGATTTCCACCGCAGACGCCACTTTTCCACCACACCAATTCGATTTCCACTGTTTCGCTTGCTTTTCCTCGGTTACGGCCTCCTTTTCCCGCTTCGCTCCCTTCGTTTCCACCGCTCCCATTGGTCTTTCCCCGGATCAGCAAGTTGTATCCCTTGAACTGTTCCTGTTTCCACGCTGCTTATCGGATTTCCACCACTTCCCTTTGATTTCCACTGTGCTGATCGGATTTCCACCGCAGACGCCACTTTTCCACCGCCAGACGTTCCATTACCGTTTCCACCTCCACGTCCCGGTTTGCCCTCTTTGCACTTCCGTAGAGTAACTACTATAAAAAGCTGCCCCACTAATCTGGAGCAGCTTTCGTTCCGATATTATTTTTCTTTCATTTTCTCTTCTGCAAGAGCAATCGCTTTTTTCACCTGCTCAAAACCGGTACCCCCAGCGCTGTTACGGCGGGCTACCACTGTTTTCGGTTTCAGGACTTCGAAGATATCGTCTTCAAACAAAGTACTCGCCTGCTTATAGTATTCAAATGGCAGGTCAAGCAGGTAGATATCCTTTTGAATACAGACGAGGACCAGCTTCCCGACGACTTCATGAGCTTCCCTGAACGGCATACCTTTCGAGGCAAGGTAATCCGCCAGCTCAGTGGCGTTAGAGAAGTCGGAATGTGTTTCTTTTTCCATTACGTCTGTATTCACAGTCATTGTTTCAATCATTCCGGCGAAAATCTTTAAAGATCCCTTCACTGTCGTCACCGTGTCGAACATGCCTTCCTTATCTTCCTGCATGTCTTTGTTATAGGCGAGCGGGAGGCCCTTCAACAACGTAAGCAGGGAAACAAGATTACCGTACACCCGGCCTGTTTTCCCACGGATCAACTCTGCCATGTCTGGATTCTTTTTCTGCGGCATAATGCTGCTGCCGGTCGCAAATGTGTCATCAAGCTCAATAAACTTAAATTCCTGGCTGGACCACATAATGATTTCTTCGGCAAGGCGGGATAGATGCATCATGACCATCGAAGACGCACTCATGAATTCCAGGATGAAGTCGCGGTCGCTTACGGCATCGAGACTGTTTTCATAAATGCCGTCAAAGCCGAGCAGTTCGGCAGAATAATGGCGGTCAATCGGAAAAGTCGTACCGGCCAGGGCTCCTGCTCCGAGTGGAGAGAGATTCAGCCGTTTCAAACTGTCCGTCAGCCTGCCGTAATCACGCTCCAGCATCCAGAAGTAGGCCATTAAGTGGTGCGCGAATGAAACAGGCTGGGCTCTCTGCAAATGGGTATAGCCGGGAATAATCGTTTCCACATGCTCGCTTGCCTGCTTCAGCAGCGCTTCCTGCAAATGGGACATCTCGGACATTATGTCTTCGGTATGCTTACGTAAATACAGATGCATATCGGTTGCCACCTGATCGTTCCGGCTTCTTCCTGTATGCAGTTTCCCGCCGACAGGCCCGATTTCCTCAATAAGAAACTTTTCAATGTTCAAATGAATATCTTCATTTTGAACACTGTATTCGAGTTCGTTATTTTTAGCTTTGTCAAGGATCGTCTTCAGCCCGCCGGAGATTTTCTCAGACTCCTCTTCAGTTAAAATGCCTGTTTTCTGAAGCATTTTCACATGCGCAAGGCTTCCCTCAATATCCTCCTCGACGAGCTCTTTATCAAAAGGAATGGATGCCCCAAAGGCATCCACCCATTCTTCTGCACTTTTCGTAAATCTTCCGCCCCATAATTTCGTCATACGTTGACACCCTTTTTGTTGACCATGCTGTGAACCTTTGTCGGCAGTCCCCAGAGATTAATGAATCCGACAGCGGCACTGTGATCAAACTCATCATCCGGCGTATACGTGGCAAGCTTTTCATTGTAAAGAGAGTACTCTGACTTTCTCCCTTCCACAATAGCGTTCCCTTTAAAGAGCTTTACTCTGACAAGACCGGTGACACTCTTCTGAGTTTCTTTAAGAAAAGCCTCTAATGCAGGTCTAAGAGCAGAGAACCAGAGACCTTCATAGATAACTTCCGTCAGCTTTTTCTCAATGTCCGGCTTAAAGTGAGCTACCTCTTTTGGCTGGGTAAGGTCCTCGAGCTCTTTGTGCGCCTTAATCAAAGTCATTGCGCCAGGGCATTCGTAAACTTCTCTTGATTTAATACCGACCATTCTGTTTTCAACATGGTCGATTCTGCCGATGCCGTGCTTGCCTGCCAATGAATTCAGTTCAAGAATTAATTCATCCAGCTCATAAGCCTGCCCATTTAAGGAAACCGGCTTACCTTGTTCAAAAGCTATTTCCACGATATCTGCTTCATCTGGAGTATTTTCAATTGCATTCGTCAGGTCATATGCACCTTCCGGAGGTGTGGCCCACGGATCTTCCAGCACACCGCATTCGTTACTTCTGCCCCAGAGGTTCTGGTCGACAGAATATGGATTGTCGAGATCCACCGGTACTGGAATGTTGTGCTTCTTCGCATACTCGATTTCTTCATCTCTTGACCAGCCCCAGTCTCTCACCGGTGCCATTACTTCAAGATCCGGGTTCAGAGCCTGGATAGAAACTTCAAATCTCACCTGGTCGTTCCCTTTGCCGGTGCAGCCGTGTGCGACTGCATCAGCATTTGTCTGTTCAGCGATTTCTACTAGCTTTTTAGAAATCAATGGTCTCGACAAAGCGGATACGAGCGGATACTTCTGTTCATAAAGAGCATGCGCTTGAAGCGCCGGAAGTACAAAGTCTTCTGCGAATTCTTTCTTCGCATCAATCGTATAAGATTGAATGGCACCTACCTGTAATGCTTTTTCTTTTACAAATTCTAAGTCTTTTCCTTCTCCTACATCGAGACCGACAGCAACAACATCATAATTGTTGTCCTTCAGCCATTGGATAGCTACCGATGTATCAAGTCCTCCGGAATATGCGAGTACCACTTTTTTGTTTGCCATTCAAAATACCTCCAGTTTTTCACGTTTGAATATTCATGCTAAGCGCATTATTTTTATACATTTGATTGTAAAAATATAAGAGGCTCTGCCCCTGTGGATGCGTTTGTTTTATATCGTTATTGAATACTTTAACAAGAGTCAGGAGGTTTTGCAATACTTATTCATAAAAAAGTATAAAAATTTACTTCCTTCCTTTGAAAATTGTTTATTTATCAGCGTTTTCAAAAATAACCATATAAAAATTATTCATATTTTTGTATGTTCATAGATATTTCTGAATGGTTCCCTTCCTTTACAATGCTTGATAGAATAGTAGGAAATACACGTACTAGGAGGATGCAGATGGGATACACGTTTCAGCCGGATGGAAGGCTCGGCATTCTGCTGCCTGCGCTTGAAATGGCCTGGCACGAATACGAACCAGCCGACCAATACGCCATATTAGAAAAATGGGAATGCATCCGCGGCAGAATACCTGATCGGATTGCGGAGATTGAGGAGAAAATAAATACGAAGCAGGCCCGCCTGAATATAGAGGAGAATTTCGAAACAAGCTGCCGGTTAAACTCAGAAATTGCAGAGCTTGCTTCTATTATTAATGATCTTTGGATCTGGTACCGAACACGGCCCGATGTGACGGACTGTGAACCTGTCATTAATACAGCGGATGTATAAGAAAACAGCAGGAGAGCTTACTATGAAGCTTTCCCGCTGTTATTTATTCCTTATTTTCTAATAAATGACGCTGGGAGCGAATCATTTTCAAAATACGTGTCTGCGCTTTTCCGTATACAGTATCCTCTGGATACAATCCTTCTTCGTTTGCCACTCCTGCTTTTATACCCGTCAGGATTTCAATCCCTTCTTTAATCGTTGAGACTGCCCAGACATGAAATTGGCCTGATGTTACTGCTTCAAGTACTTCATTGCGAAGCATGAGGTTCTTGACATTTTGAACTGGTATAATCACGCCCTGCCTTCCTGTGAGCCCTCTCTGCCGGCACACATAAAAGAAACCTTCGATTTTTTCATTAACACCGCCAATCGGCTGAATATCACCGAATTGATTTACAGAGCCGGTAGCTGCAATCTCCTGGTGAATCGGCACCTGGCCAAGGGATGACAGCAGAGCATAGAGCTCGGTACTCGATGCACTGTCACCGTCCACCATGTTATACGACTGCTCAAAGGTAATGCTCGCTGCAAGAGGGAGGGGGTAATCCTGGGCGAATTCCGCCTGAAGGTATCCAGACAATATATGAAGCCCTTTCGTGTGAATTGCTCCGGTTAACAAAGATTCACGGTCGATATTAACAATTCCCTTCCGTCCTACGAACGTTCTTGCGGTGACACGTGTTGGATGCCCAAAAGAGTAGTCCCCTGTCGACAATACGACGAGAGCATTAATTTGGCCGGTTGCCTTTCCCTCTGTTGAAATCATTATCGTACCGTCTTCAATAGATTCATACAGCCGCTGCTCCACCTTGTCCGACCGGTGAAAACGTTCCTTTAAGGCATGACTTACCTGTTCTTCTCTTATAAATGGATGGTTATTTTTTTCTGCCCAGTAATTGGCTTCAATTAATATTTCCGTGACTTCATGAAAGCGGGTGGACAGCTTTCTTTTATCGCTGACAAGACGGGTACTGTAATCCACGACCTTTGCCAGTGCCCCTTTCGTTAAGTGCCTCAGCTTTTCTTTCTTACAAAAAGAAGCAACAAAGGCAGCATACTGCAGTTGATGTTCATGGCTTCTTTCCATATGAGTGTCAAAGTCGACTTTTACCTTAAAGAGTTTTTTAAAATCTCCATCAGCATGAAAAAGCATTTGATACAAATGAGGCGTTCCAATTAAAATTATTTTCACCTGAAGAGGGATCGGTTCTGGTTTAATTACACTTTTCGTAAAAATGCCGGCATCATCGTAAGGATTTTCCATGCGGATCATTCCAGATTTGAGAACCTGCTTTAAAACTTTCCATGAATATGGATGCGTCAGCAGCTCAGCAGCATGCAGTATAATATATCCTCCATTGGCCCGCTGAAGCGTGCCCGGCTTCATCATAGAAAAATCAGTGACCATCGATCCAAAGGTGGTTTTGTAATCAACTTGTCCAAACAAGTTTGCATAGGAAGGATGGTTCTCATGAATGACAGGAGCTCCCGTTGTCTCCCCGTGATCAATAAATACATTCACCCGGTAGCGCCGCTTGTCATCACGGGGATTTTCATGGAGCAGATTAGATAGTTCATCTTCCTCGCTTTCTTTTTTTGGAACGAACTGCTTCCAATGATGTATGACGTCCTGCTCAAGCTCGTTAAAATATGTCAGGACTTCCGGGTAGTGATTGTAATCTTCTTTTACTACGGAGATGAAGCCGTGAATGGCATGATGAACCATCTGCTCCTCTGCTTTTCGCAGCTGCTTGCGGAGCGTTCGTTTCGTAGATTGCTGCTGGCGCAGTACTTCGTTTACATCTCTTGTTAGCTGTTTACTTTTTTTCATAATGTCCCGTCGTTTGGTCTCAGGCAGTTCTGCAAAGGAGTCGTCACTGTGTGGATTATTCTTCTCATCAAGCGGAATCGCCATGACACCCTGCTTGGTCCGCTCAATAGTAAAGTGCTGCTGATAGGCAGTTTCTTCAAGCTCTTTCCATTTTCTTTTCATATCCTCATCATGCTGCTGAGCCATTTCCACTTTCTTTCTCTCAAAAGGTCGGCCGGTAAGTACTTTCTCAATTTCTTCTTCAATATCATGCATAACTTCCTCAACGTCTTTGGCAAAGTCTGAACCCTTGCCAGCCGGAAAGGAGAGAGCCACAGGATGATCCGGCGACTGAAAATTATAAACGAACACCCAGTCCGGAGGCACCTGTTTCGTTTTTGCAATCTCGTTTGCTTTTCGGATGGCATATGTCGTCTTGCCGGTGCCGCTTGGGCCGGCCAGAAACAAGTGGTAGCTTTCGTTATGAACGTTTAAACCGAAATCCATGGCGCGGACGGCGCGCTCCTGACCGATAATGCCTTCTTCCCAATTATGTATTTCTGCGGTCGTTTCAAATGGAAATTCATCCGGTTTGCAGCGTACTGCAAGTTGATCTACATCGATTCTGCATGCGCGTTTCATAAAGGCTCCTCTCTTATTATGTATATGTATTGGTTTGACAGGAGAAATGCTTCCTTCATACTTATTTATTTCGTGATATTATCATATATCCCTTTTTTAAAGACTACAAAAAAACTCCTTCCATTTGATTGGGAGGAGTTTCATACTATTATTGGCTGAGACGGACAGTGTCCCGGGCCAGCATGACTTCTTCGTTCGTCGGAACCACAAGAACTTTTACCTTAGAGTCATCGCGGCTGATACACGCTTCCCTGCCGCGCAGGTTATTTTTTTCTTCATCAAGGTGAATACCCATAAATTCTAAACCACTGAGTGATTTTTTACGAACTGCTGAACTGTTTTCGCCGACTCCGGCTGTAAAGACAACCGCATCGATGCCGTTCATTGTTGCGGCGTATGCTCCGATATATTTATGAATCCTGGTAGTGAAAATATTTAGAGCCGTCTGAGCCTGGGTGTTGCCGGCGATTGCCTGTTCTTCAATATCACGAAGGTCACTTGAGAACTCACTCAGTCCAAGCATTCCGCTTTCTTTATTCAAAATATTGATAACTTCCTCAGCTGATTTTCCTGTTTTTCCCATAAGAAATGGAATTAGTGCCGGGTCAACATTTCCAGAACGGGTACCCATTGTAATACCTGCGAGCGGAGTAAAGCCCATAGATGTATCGATAGAACGCCCTCTGTCTACCGCGGTAATGCTCGCACCATTTCCGATGTGGCAGGAAATAATTTTTAAGTCCTGTGGTTTTTTCTTCAGCAGAACAGCGGCCCGCTCACTTACATATTTGTGAGACGTGCCGTGAAAGCCGTACTTCCGAATGCCGTAGGTTGTGTAATATTCATATGGAAGGCTGTAGAGATATTTTTCCTTCGGCATTGTTTGATGGAAGGCCGTATCGAATACAGCTACCGCAGGAACATTAGGAAGAATCTCCTGAAATGCTTTGATACCTACGAGGTTGGCAGGGTTGTGCAGCGGGGCCAGCTCGCTTACTTCTTCAATGGCAGCTAAGACTTCATCCGTAATCAGGACAGAGTCCGAAAATTTCTCGCCTCCATGAACCACGCGGTGGCCGATTCCTTCAATTTCATCAAGAGACTTAATAATGTTGTGGGACGTTAACGCGTCGAGTAATTTCTTAACAGCTTCTTCATGATCCGGGATAGGAAGTGTCACAGTGTGCTTCTCCCCGCCCACTTCAATAGTCAGCTGTGGGCCATCAAGACCAATTCTTTCCACGATTCCCTTAGTAATCACTTCCTCTGAGGGCATATGAAGAAGCTGAAACTTCAGAGAAGAGCTTCCAGCATTAATCGCCATGATTTTAGGCATGTTTTTTTCCTCTCCTTTTTTTGGGGGATGGGTGGGGGGGCCTGGCCCCGCCGAAAATTACACAATTCATTTTTATACGGCTGCGCTAATTTTCATCCGCTTCTCCGTTTAGGAGGAGAATCCCTGTTCGGTAAACCATTTATCGATTTGTCGGACCATATCAAGCATCGCTTCTTGCTTCGTAAAGGAAGGAAGCTCAGCGAGCAGTGCCTGCCGCGGCTGCACTGTGGCTTTTCCTTTTTTCTGGAGCATCCAGATGCTTTTTCCGAATTGCTCTGATTTAAACATTGTTGCTGGCAGCTGCAGAAGTCCGAGGGTGTTTGCCCGGTCTTTCATAAACGCATTCAACGCAGGAGCTTCATCGCTCTCAAACATAAAGTTTGGTATCAAAAGCACTAAAAACCCGCCTTCTTTCACATGGGCCAGACTTTTTTCCAGCATTAAATGATGGACAAACGATTTTCCTTCTTTTGCTTCCAGCTGAAAACCGGCAGCTACTTCATCCTTTGGGTAAAAACCAACGGGCAGATCTGAAACGACGACATCCACCTCAGGAGTAGCAAGGTGTTCGATACTGTCCTGGTGAAAGAGCTGCACCTCATGCTCCTGTAAGTTGGCCAGTACATAAGCCACCTTCAGCAGTGTCTCGTCCACCTCGGCGCCGTACGCGAGAATTTTATCTTCTCCGAGCTGATTTAATACTGCTGTCAACAGATTGGCTGTCCCTGCTGCCGGATCTAGCAGTGTACTGCCTTTTTCTTGGTTTGATGTCAATTTGCGGACGAGATAGCCGATAAACATTGCCACCGCATCGGGCGTCATTGCATGATGAGGCTGAACCTCCTCCTTCATTCCTTTAATGACTGCAAGCTGAAAAGCTTTTCTAATTTCTTCTCGTTTCATTTCTTCCGGAAGCTCCGTATGCATTTTGTCGAGAAGCCGTGATTTTTCCTCCTCCGGAAGGTCCTGAAGCACCGACTGCTGAAATATATTTTCTCCAGCTTCGGCAAGCGCCTCTAAATATGTCGCTTCTGTCTGCTTTTGAATGGATAAAGCCATTTCATCTATTAAAGTATAAAGCTTTTCGACTCCCGTGATAGGCTGCACGTGACATCGTCCTTTCCGCTTTTCTCTTCTCAATTTTTCATACGCAAGTATAGCAGAAAGGGCGTCTCCTGAAAAATATTAGCACCAGCAGCCTTACTTTTTTATTCGCATGATTGATATGTTTGCTATAATAAGGGTAAATTTTTCTAAATATTATGCAAAATAAAAAGTTGGTAAAAAAATGGTTGATTTTGCTTGCTGGTTTTTTAAACATATTTCCCATTTTGCAGTATTAGGGTGGATTGCAAATGTTTTATGGAAAAGATGGGAGAAACAGGCGGATCACAGCACGAAAGAAACCAGAAGAATATTACAATCCAAGAAACGATAACTAACTAATTAGCTGAATCCATATAAAAAAGCGCTCCGGAAAGAGCGCTTTTTGCTTTATTCAGCAGCCTTTGCTGCTTCTACTGCCGCTTCATAGTCAGGATGATTTGTCGCTTCTGACACATATTCCGCATACGTAATTTCGCCCTTGCTGTTCACCACAAAAATAGAACGGGCAAGAAGGCGGAGCTCTTTAATAGCCACACCGTAATTTTTTCCGAAGGACAAGTCGCGGTGGTCCGATAACACCTGGAGATTTTCGATCCCGGCACCAGCGCACCATCTTTTTTGGGCAAATGGAAGATCAACGCTGATAGTCAGCACTTCTACATTATCAAGTTTTTCGGCTTCTTCATTAAACCGGCGGGTCTGCTGGTCGCAGACACCTGTATCAATGGAAGGAACCACACTGATCAGACGTACTTTCCCATCATAATCACTTAGCTTTACTTCTGATAGATCATTCGCAAGCACAGTAAAATCCGGGGCTTTATCTCCTGGTTTTACTTCATTGCCTAGAAGTGTTACCGAGTTTTCTTTGAACGTAATAGATGCCATCATTAGCCTCCTAGTTATCTTAATATGTACACTTTTATCGTACGCTTTTATTCCATGCTTTTCAAATGATTCAAAAACGAGTTCGTAAGCCTGGGTGGTGCGAATACCACGCCAAACTCAAAACGCCAGCCTGCAGAGGAATATTGATTTATAGAAAGATCAACAAAAAATAAAAAGGACCCGAAGTCGAGTCCTAATTGTTAAATTGGCGGTGTGTCATATGGTTTCTTTTCTGCATCCGTGCCCCTCAGCATATGCTGAATTTTTTCTACGACCTGAGGAGTTAATTCCATTAGTTTTTCTACGATATGAGTATTTTCATCGAGATGAACCATTTTCACGCCGCTGCCGTTCACTATGAGAAATGCGATTGGAGTGATGGAAACACCGCCCCCGCTTCCGCCTCCGAAGGGATGCTCTTCACCCGGAGATGTTTCTCCTTTTTTCAAAAATTCGCTTCCGCCGGCCGCAAAGCCGAAGCCGACTCTTGATACCGGGATGATCACGCTGCCATCCGGTGTTTCAACCGGGTCGCCGACGATCGTATTTACATCCACCATGGCTTTGAGGTTTTCCATCGCCGTCTTCATTAATCCCTGAATTGGATGGTCTGTCATCAGGATGCCTCCTTACTGTGATTGTCTGGCATTGATTGGCGCAATAGCTTGATAATATTTCCATTCATATGTCTTAGCAATCGAATTCCAGCATGGATAGCTTGCCCGAGACGAAAGCTAATTATACAGGAAAACAGCATCTCCAGTCCTTTGTTTTGAAATTCAGGCTGCACGGAGAATTCAGGCTTGCATGTCAGGTCTAGAATCTTGGAGGCTGTGGCTGCCACTGACATTTTCAGTGTCCAGATAACCCCGGCAGCCATTCCCGTGAGTGCCGCATCGGAGAGCCCGTACCTCGTATGCCACCTCATTTCGCGGACCTTTACTTTTTCTAAAAAGGATCTTACTGTCGGCAGGGCATTTTGAATGTGCTGCAGCCACATTTTCATGGTTTTCATTTGCTGCTTTATTTCTTCCGGTGTTTCTTCCACTGTCTTCTCCTCCGGCCCGGAGACAGAGGATGAAGTCTTTTCCTTAACGATAACGGAGGAAGTCTCTTCATCAATTTCAAGCATCGGAATGGTAATGTTTTTCTTAAAGATGTGCCATAGCGTGATCTTTACAGCCAGATCCTGATTCTTCTCCTGATAGGTAAAGAAAACCTGCACACGGACAGGTGTTAAAAATAGTATAAGAAGTACGAAAAAAATGATGATTGCTGTAATGACTATCCAGTTCATATGTACCGCTTCCTCATATTAGCTTTTATACAATGGACGCTCCTTTTCAGTATATCCACCTCTGACCAACACCAAACGAAAAACCGGAGAGGAAACCCCTCTCCGGTTAAATTATTTTGATGAATGAATAACACGCGTATCAGCAAATATATCGTGTATCCCTTGTTTTTGATCTGTAAAGCCGACCACCACGTACAAAATGTTAGTAACAATAAGGCTGCGGTAAATAAACCGGCCAACCACTTCGCGGAACAGTAAATCTGTCCAGCGCAGCGGAAGGGCATCCTTCCTTACGACTTTTAAACCGAGCAGCATTTTCCCCAATGTCTGACCAAAAAACTTTGTCATAAGCACAAAATAAACGTAGGCAGCAATCGATCCTGTAATCCCCTGCACTGTAAGTATCCCGGCAACCGAAATTGGACCGTCCGTGAGAAATAAAAATGGTGCTGTTAATAGACCGTTTACACTGAAGACGACAATCAGATCAATAATGTAAGCCCAAAACCGCATCCAAAAACCTGCGTAGCGGATTTCCTGATATCCTTCAGCCACTGCGGTGCCTGAAGCAGATGATGCTATAGGTTCCTTAGAAGGCTCGACGTCGCTCCGCTCTTCGCCAGGGTAATCATTTCGGGATGCTTCTACTTGTTCATTCTTACCTTCTTCATCCTTAAAATCCACAACAACACCTCCTAATCTCGATAAAGATACATGGCTCTCGGAGAATCAGATTCCATGAGAAGCTCTTTCAGCCCCAGCAATTCCGAATCTTTCACTATAAGACTTTTTGCAGACGTCCCTAAAAACTGATTGAAACTAAAGCTGGCGTTATATTGAACGACTGGTGCATCCCCCAGGTCTTCGTCTTTCTTCATGAATGCAATCGTATCCTCAATGCTGCCGAGATCGTCGACAAGATCGATTTCCTGGGCCTGTGTTCCGGTATAAACCCGTCCATCGCCAATATCACGGACATTTTCTTCTGACATATCTCGTCCTTCAGCAATCACATTGACAAAATCCCCGTACATCTCATCAACGATAGACTGAAGAATTTCCTCGTCTTCCTCTGTCATATCACGCGATCCGGACATGATGTCTTTAAATTCTCCACTTTTAATCGTATTGAATTCAAGTCCAAGCTCCTCAGCAAGCTCAGCATAATTTACACTTTCCATGATAACCCCGATAGAACCAGTAATTGTAGCCGGATGAGCGACAATACGATCCGCCGGAGTGGAAACGTAATAACCTCCGGAAGCTGCCGTGTTCCCCATTGATATGTAGACAGGCTTTTCCGTTTCCTCTTTTATTGTTTGAATGGCATCATGAATTTCTGCACTTTCTACAACTCCCCCGCCTGGTGTGTTGACGCGAAGAATGATTCCTCCAATATCTGAACGCTCACCGGAACGCTTCAGCATTTGAAGAAACTGCCTGTGGTTATACGATCCGGAACTCATAAAACCTGATGTATCTCCGGTATCCTGAATCACTCCTTCTAAGTTAAGTACCGCGATTTTTTCAGCACCGCTTCCTTCTTCCATGACCTGTTCTTCTATGCCATCCTCATTTGCTGAAGGCAGCAGACCCTCAAAGTTAGTTGCAGCAACATTTGCAACAACCTGGAATCCGACTGAGATAATCAGCAGCAGCCCAGCGATTCCTAAAGCAATCCATCTCTTTGCATTCATAGTTACTCTCCTTTACTGCCATTATGGTATTGATACTCTCCGTCAATAATTGTTCCGAGAACTTTCGCCTCTAATATCTGCTCCGGTTCTGTCTGTAAAATATCCCGGTCCAGCAGCGTAAAGTCAGCCCGAAATCCACGGCGGATCTGCCCTGACTCGTTTTCAGAACTGACTGCTTTGGCACTGCCGGTTGTATACAGAGAGACCGCTTCAAAAGCACTGAGCTTTTGTTCAGGTATATAACCTCCATGATCGGCACCGGACTCTCTTCTAGTTATAGCTGCATAGATACCAATTAACGGATCCACCGGTTCAATCGGCGCGTCTGAACTTCCGGCACAAATAACATCGTTATCCAGCAGAGTTTTCCACGCAAATGAATAGGCAAGCCGTTCATTTCCAAGCCGTTCTTCTACCCATGGAAAATCAGACAGAACAAACCCAGGCTGCAGATCAAGAATGACATTTAGACGGCGTAGTCTTTCTAGAAGATCCGGCCGGGCGATCTGGACATGAATAAATCGATCTCTTGTATGCGGAGGCGGGGGGTGAGCCTCCACTGCAGCAATTGCGTATTCAAGTGCAAGATCTCCTATCACATGGACAGCGACAGGCATTTGTCTTTCCCTGGCTTTTTTTACAAGAGAGACAAGTTCAGCCTTTGAATGAATAGCAACGCCGGATGTCTCAGGAGCATCATTATAAGGATGACTCAAAAGCGCCGTTCTCCCTCCAAGAGCACCGTCAGCAAAAATTTTCATCGCCCCGAAGGAAACATAATCATCCACTTTGCCATACGTATAGCCAAGGCGGTGCATGTCATCAACGACCTCATGATGAACAAGCAGATTTACCCTGAATTTTTTGCGTTCCGGTCCTATTACTTCCTGAAAGGTACGAAACGTTCTTTGAAATCCTCCATAATAGTTGAGATCCTCTGTATGGCCTCCTGTCAGGCCTTTTTCGAGCATACGCTCTACCGCAGTAGAAAGTGCAAGCTGAAGCTCACTGTCCTGAACAGGGGGCTGGACATCCCGGACAAGGTCCGCCGCCCGGTCCAGCAGATAACCGGTTGCTCTGCCATTTCGATCCCGGACAATTACACCGCCGGGGGGATCCGGTGTATCATCGCTGATACCCGCCCGTTCAAGGGCATTCGTGTTAGCCAGCGCCGCATGGCGGCAGATTCTTGTCAGCAGAAGCGGGCTTTCCGGTGCTATTTCATCCAGCTCGGTCCGATGAAATATCTTTCTGTCCGGAAAATTGTTCTCATTCCATCCATCGCCAATCAGCCACTCACCGGACTTTGTCTGTCTTGTTCGTTCTTCTAACAATCGTTTCATTTCCGCAGATGAGGTCACTTCCGACAAATCAAGACGAAGCATCGTTTCTCCAAGCCCAATCATATGTAAATGGCTGTCTGTAAACCCCGGGAACAAAACGCCTCCGTCTAGATCCTCCAGGCGGTCTATCTGATCGTGTTCTTTAAGATCCTTCAGCTTCCCTGCAGCTTTGATCCAGCCGTTATCTGTGATTATGGCTTCGACCGTCTCATCTTTCTCAGTCATCGTATATATAAGCCCGTTGTACCATAAAGTCGCCACGACGTTACCTCCGCCCTTCTTTAGTCACTACGAATTTAGTTCCCTTTCGTTTCAAAAATTAAAGCAGATCATCCATTTCTTTTTCATTTTTGTTCGACCCATCCAGTGTTACCATTTCAATATTTTGTAATGCCTCTTCGATAAATGGCTCAAAATCAAAAGCTTTTTCAAAACGAGATGCTTTTTCACGAGTTGGTTTTGTTACTGATTCAGGCGGCAGAAAAACCGTGCAGCAGTCATCATAAGGCAGAATCGATATCGGATATGTTCCGATTTTTTCCGCTATATCAATTACTTCGAGTTTGTCCATTGTGACGAGCGGACGAAGTATGGGACAGGTAGTAACTTCGTTTATCGCATGCATGCTCTCGAGTGTCTGTGAGGCGACCTGACCGAGACTTTCTCCGTTCACAATGGCCTTGGCCCTGCGCTCAGCAGTTAAACGATCAGTAATCCGCAGCATCATTCTCCGCATAATGGTCATCGTATAATTTGAATGAATGTTTTCATGAATAGCTTTCTGCAGGTTTGTAAAAGGAACAATATGCAGCCGCACCGGCCCTCCAAAGGCTGTCAGCAGATTAGCAAGATCTTCAACCTTTTTCCTTGCTCTTTCATTCGTATAGGGAGGACTGTGAAAATGAACAGCTTCTACCGTAGCACCGCGTTTCATCGTGAGATAGCCCGCTACCGGGCTGTCAATTCCTCCTGACAGCATCAGCATGACTTTCGCAGAAGTACCAACGGGAAGGCCTCCCGCTCCTTCCACACGGCCGCAGCTGATATATGTACCCTGCTCACGCACCTCCACACTCACTTCCACATCCGGTTGATGAACATCTACTGTGACGTTTTCGGTGTTTTTTAAAATGTGGGTACCTATGAGCGGGTTCAGGTCCCGTGTAGATATCGGAAAGTCTTTATAAGCACGTCTTGATTCAATTTTAAATGTGCTCTTTTTTCCTTCATGCTGTAAAAAAGCCTGAAGCGCGGTCTCTTTTATACTTTCTTCATTATTTTCTGCCTTCATGGCGAGACTAAAGGATGAAATACCAAAGACATTTTTTAATTTTTCAATGATCGGTGATTCTTGTTCCCCGTGAAGTTCAACCATAATACGTCCGTAGGTACGCTTTATTTTTACAGAAGGATGCTCCTTCAGGGCGTGCCGCACGTTTTCCTTTAATTTTTTTTCAAACTCATTTCGGTTTCTCCCTTTCAAGGCAAGCTCGCCGAATCTCACGAGAAGATGATCATATTTTATTTCCATGCTTGTTCGCTCCCATAACCTTTCTTAAATCAGGTACTATTTCTTTTAAAGCCTCTGTAAATCGCTGCATTTCATCGCGGCTCGTATCATAAGTCATACTGATTCTGATGGAGCTTTCGGCAAGCTCAGGTTCGCATCCTGCCGCAGTCAGCACCGGACTCGGTTCATTCAGCTTAGATGAACAGGCAGATTTCGTCGCAGCATACATTTCTTTTTTGGCTAAAGCTTGAATAACCACTTCCGGCTTCACTCCTGGAATTGAAAAATTTATAATGTGAGGGGCTGAACCGTCAGCAGGTGTATTCATCTTAACACCTTCGATTGTCTCGAGCTGATTCATTCCTTCTTCTTTTAATTGTTCCATCGTTTGAATGTCTTGTTTATAACGCTCCGCTGCCATGCGCAGCGCCTTTGCCATTGAAGCAGCACCCGCGGCATTTTCCGTCCCCGGTCGTGTGCCATCTTCCTGCAGGCCGCCGTGAAATAATGGAGAAAGCTTTATTCCTTTTCTTCTGTATAAAACTCCCATTCCCTTCAACCCATGAAATTTATGGGCTGATATTGTAAATAGATCGGGGCGTGCCCGGACCGGAGAAAATGGAACCTTTGCCACTCCCTGTACATGGTCGCTGTGAAAGATCACCTTAGGATATTTTCTCAGACGCTCTGCGATCTCTTCAACCGGTTGAATCGTGCCGATTTCGCTGTTGACATGAACCACAGAAACGAGTGTCGTATCAGGCCGGAGAGCTTTTTCCACCTCAGCCGGGTCGACGCGCCCGTTCCGGTCAACTGGCACCGTTGTGACGTCAAAGCCTTCCTTTTCAAGATGGCGGAAAACATTCTCTACAGATGGATGTTCAACAGCCGTCGTAATTAAATGTCTGCCTCTATTTTTCAACTGGAAGGCTGTTCCCTGAATGGCTAAATTGTTGCCTTCCGTGCCTCCACTTGTGAACAAAATTTCTTCCGGTGCCACATGCAGCAGTGAAGCGATAGATTCACGTGCTTTGCTCAGCAGTGTCTCTGCAGCGCTTCCTTCACTGTGGAGAGAGGACGGGTTGCCGAAATACTGCTCAGCCGCTTGAACATAGGACGTCAGAACCTCTGGCCAAGGGCGGGTGGTGGCGCTATTATCAAGGTATATCATAATAAATATCCCTTTCTGTGTACGTTACTTTTCCTGGGCATGCCAGGCAACAATCCATATTAACATATTTTCCATACTCCGGGAAAGACGGGGTCGGCTATCCACTCTGGAATACGGGTATAGAAAAACTTGGCCATTCGCCAGGTTCAGATGGCAATAGCCTCAGCAACAACCAGTTCTGCGGACACTGTGCTGTTAGTATGATTGGTAGACACCTCTATAACGGAATGGCATCATCATACCAAGGAGGGGTTCACATGGGTGAACAACGGCAACGTTATAGTGAAAAATTCAAAAAAGAAACGGTTCGATTTGT
>NZ_JBHIKY010000024.1:0-59892 GCF_042139015.1 Alteribacillus sp. HJP-4
AAGATTCTTGTATGCCTTTACCCATTTTCTTACTTGTTGTTTATTCGGTATATTGTGTTTTTTTGCCAACAACCTATACCCCAACGAACCTTCTAGATACTCTTTCACCACGTTAAATTTAAAATCATCACTATATTTAGCCATATAAAAACACCCCAAAAGTTAGTTTTTTACTCTAACTTTTGGGGTGCAGCACCCATCAAGGGCTTTTTCTTTTAGTAATAATCGGTACTAAAAATAATGAGATAACGCCTCGCATTTTTTGGGAACTTAGCCTTCCACGGCCACACTATCCGGACACTAATTCCGCTATTTTCTCAAAATAGCTCCTTTTAAAGGAAAAACGGATCTCCTGTCCGCATCCGCCCCCCTCAAATTAATTAAAACCAGGGGGCTGTAGCAAAAGCCCCTTTTTATAGAAAAAGTAGTATCCTAAATAGAAGATAGCAGAGGACAAGTCCGAAGATTCCAGTGGGAAGAGCAGTGGCTGAAGATCCGCCGGGCGTGGGTTTCGCCCGGTTAGCTGAAGCGCTGTCCACGGAAAGCGAAGGACTTGTCCACTGCTTTTTTTACCATGCAAAAAGGGGCGAGTATCATTTATGATACAGCCCCCTGGTTGTTTTTCAATGATAGTCACTTGCTGATACTTTGAAAAGTACTGACATAGCTGTTACGAATTTACTCTTTGATCGGCAGAGGTGCTTTCGATGAAACCAGCTTTTGTTCTCTTAATTCATGCCAGAAGCTGTCAGGTATTTCGGCCTTCAAGGCGTTTAGATTATCTTGAATTCGCTTCGGGCGGCTGGCTCCCTGGATAACGGCTGTGACTGCCGGGTGAGATGCTGAAAATTGAAGGGCAGCTGCAATAAGGCTGATCTGGTGGCGTTCTGCAATTTCCTTCATGCGATCTACTCTTGAAATAATTTCAGACGGTGCTTCTTGATACTCATAGTGAGAGCCTCCGGCTATAATACCTGAACCAAAAGGAGCGCCCACGACAATGCCGACGCCTTTTTCTTCTGCGGAAGGCATTAACCGCTGCAGAGCGTGGTCATGGTTTAACAGTGTATATCTGGTGGCCTGCAGGCAGATATCCGGTTTTGTTTCTTCTAATTCTAATGCCAGTTCAATTGGTTCGGTCCGATTTACACCTAACCCCCAGGATTTAATGACACCTTTGTTACGAAGCTCTGTCAATACACGGAATGCTCCCGTTCTGGCTTCTTCAAATTTCGACAGCCATTCATCACCGTGAAAATCCGGGGAAATGTCATGAACATAAACAAAATCCAGACTATCCGTCTGAAGGCGTTCTAAGCTTTGAGCAATTGATTTACGAGTACCCTCTGCACTGTAATCATCAATCACTTTGTTTTTTCGGCCGAACTCGAACAGTCCCTGCTTTTCTTCCGTTTCTTCTAAAACCACCCTTCCAACTTTGGTGCTCAATACGTAATCATCACGATTATGCTTTGATAATGCTTCTCCTAGCCGAAGTTCCGCAAGTCCAGCTCCATAGAACGGGGCAGTATCAAAGTAGCGGATCCCATGTTCCCAAGCTGCATCTACTGTGGCATGTGCTTCCTCTTCTGAAATATTCCGGAACATATTTCCTAATGGTGCTGTTCCAAAGCCAAGCTTTCCATCCTGCTTCAAATTTATCATTCGGATACATCCTCCTCTTACAAGTAATACGATTCCAGTTTTTTTAAATAAACTTCATACTTAATTCCCATATAAAGACATGCTGCATCTTCTTTCTGTATCCGATAATCAGGAAACCTAAACATCTGTCCACGGATCCACCGTAATCAGAATAGAGTATCAGAGCCGTCACATAATCAATTTTTTTCCACATATCGTTTAAAAGAGAGGTGGTGCGGTGATGGAAGGTACAAGGGCCACAACATTGAGTTATCCGGAAGAGATGCTTTCTATTATAAGAAATGGATTAAATAAAGCGGGTAGACCGAAAAGTGTTCTTATTATAGGGGGCGGGATAGCTGGTCTTGTAGCAGCATCATTACTTAAACAGGCTGGCCATCATGTAACCGTGCTAGAAGGAAATCATCGAATTGGTGGAAGAATTTATACTCTGAGGCATCCATTCACGCCAGGAAATTATATGGAAGCCGGAGCGATGAGAATTCCAGATAATCATGCGTTAGTGCTTGAATATATTAAGAGATTTCGTTTACCCGTAAATGAATTTAATAATACGTCCCCTGAGGATTTGATTTTTGTTAATAATGTATTAACGACAAGAAAACTCTATGAGAAAAGCCCTGATATCTTGAATTTCCCGGTAGAGGAAAATGAAAAAGGAAAAACTGCCACGGAGCTGTTTCTTGAAGCGACTCAGCCATTTATTGATCTTTATAAAAATAGTTCTCCTGAAGAAAAGAAAAAACTTGAAGAAGAGTATGCCGAATATTCAATGGAAGAATTTCTGCGATTTAACCCGCTGGGGCCGCCGCTTTCATTGAACGCGATTCGAAGCATAGGTGTCATGCTTGGAATCGAAGGGTTTCCAGAGTTTTCATTCGTCGATATTCTCACTGACATTATTTATCCGATATTCAGTGAAACAGTTAAATTTTTAGAGATCACCGGGGGTAATGATCAATTACCGTATTCGTTCTTGAGTGAGCTTCAGCAGGAAGTTCGATTCAATCAAAAGGTGAAAAGTATTTACCAGACAAGGAATAGTGTTGTTTTGCAGACAGTGAATCCGATTACTGGAGAAAGGCAGCATTATGAAGGAGACTATGCTATTGTCACGATTCCTTTCACAGTCTTTCAGTTTATTGAGGTCCTTCCTTATCATTCAATTTCATTTAAGAAGTGGCAGATAATTCGAGAGCTTACGAATATTTCAGCTGTTAAAATAGGATTGGAATTTAGACAGCGTTTCTGGGAAAAGAACAAGGTCGGAAATGCAATTACTGACCTTCCCTCCAGGTTCACTTACGTTCCCAGTCGTCGCAGGGGCGCCGACGGACCGGGTGTTCTGCTCGCTAGTTATACGTGGGGCAGGGACGCCGCCATCTGGTCGAGCCTGCCTCCGAAAGAAATGATTTCTGAAATACTGGGAGATCTGGCAAAAGTGTATGGTGATATCGTTTATAATGAATACATGCAGGGAGCGTCCTTTAACTGGAGTCTCAATCCTTATTCGGCGGGATGTTTTACGCTCTTTACACCAGGGCAGGGGAAACATTTTTCCGAAATTATTCGTCAGCCGGAAGGGAGAATTCACTTTGCAGGAGAGCACACTTCATCTTTTCATGGATGGATTGAAGGAGCTATCGAGTCTGGTATCCGCACAGCATACGAAATCAATAGAAGAGCTTGATTATTTATAAAATATAACTCTGTTAATGGTAATGGAATGAATCAGGGAGTTAAATTTTTCAGTAAGGCTAATAAAACTAATAGATTACTTGACAACGATAGAGACGTTAATTAATATAATGTCTATAGTTTGTGAATACGTATTCAAATCTAAAGGAGCAGCCATGGTATCTTCAAAGGATGTTGCAAAACGCGCGGGAGTGTCTCAGTCCACAGTGTCGCGGGTGTTAAATGAACCGAAAAATGTAAGCCGTTCCAATTTAGAAAAAGTGACGGCTGCCATGAAGGAATTAAATTACCGGCCGAATTCTATTGCCAGATCACTTGTAAGTAAAAAGACAAAAACAATCGCTTTAATATCCGGACCACTGCATAACCCATTTTTTGTAGAGACGACAACATCAATTGTTAATTATGCTAATGAGAAGGGCTATAAGACAATTGTTTTTTTTGAAAATTATGGGGACAACATGTCGGTCTACGAAACAGTTCTATCACAGCAGGTGGATGGAATTATATTATCCTCCATTTTCATGGATGACCCTATCTTCAAGGATCTTACTTCCATGAATCTGCCTTTTATGATGTTCAATCGAAAGCATCAAGATGGTGGCAGCTTTGTGGAAATAGATAATGTGAAGGCTGGTGCATTGGCAGCAGATCATTTATTGAATCTCGGCCACCGCCGCATTGGCTTTATCGGTGGTCCACTATATACTTCGACATTCTTCGGTCGCTGCAGCGGGTTCACAGAGGAAATCAATAAAAGATTACATGAAATAGATGATTCTTTGATCCGGGAAACCGATACGAGTGAAGAGGCAGTAAGAGAAGCAACATTATTGATGATGGGGAGGAAAAATAAACCTACGGCGGTTTTCGCAGCGACAGATGCGATTGCTATATTTGTCATTGATGCACTAATGGAACTGGGCTACAGCATTCCTGAGGACATTAGTATTTGTGGAATGGACAATGTACGAATGGCAAGGCATCATTCTTTTGAGCTTACTACCATAGGACAGCACACTGAAAATAACCTTGGCCGGCTTGGCATTGAACATTTAATTAACCGGATTGAGGAAGGATCAAATTCCGGAGAACCGGTGCAAATAACACTTGATCCTGTTCTTTATCAGAGAAAAACGACTAAAAAGTTCGCTGACTAAGGTGGCGTTTTTCTTTTGAAACTTCTTGAATACGTATTGAAAAGCACATAAAGGAGAACACGATACCCAAAGGATTATTTTCTTAAGGAAAAGAAAAGGGGATCGCTAACACGTATTCCCTGTTTCATCCACACACGGAGGAGAAGCTTGCTGAAGTCGCGGAGGGCCCAAGTTCAGACATGACAGAGGCGATCGAAGAAGCACAGCATGCTTTCTCAAAAATGAAAGCGCTAACATAAAATCAACGAGCTGCTATTCTGTTAAAATCTGCTGGTATTTTAAAAAACCGCAGCGAAGAGGCGGCGTTGATAACAGCCGTTTCGGCTTGAATGCAGGAGTTTTCAACGAATAATTTGAAGCAGGCGCTGAAAATGATCAGTATTAAATATGAAGGGCAGGAATAAAGCGATGAATATTTCAATCTTTGAAAATACACTTCAGGAAACGGAAGAGTCGATTTATTACCCGCATTGTGTGACGCAATGGCTTGTTAAATACCGGTCCATTTTTGGCCAGCGTGAAGAGAAAGTTATTATGATGACAGACAGAGTGAGAGGGGGCAGCAGCAGGTCAGATTCTTTACCTTCGTTAGTGGACAAGGAGGTAGAGCCAGCTCACATCATGAATGCGCATTTGGACATATCGGTTTGTATTGATGACGCCTTTGAAACGCTGCGCCGCTATTACCTTCATCAAGCACGCTCCTGGAGCGTGCCGGAAATCAATCTCATGCACAGCCGTAGGATGTATATGTCGTACCAGATCTATTACAAGCAAAGTAGATTTTCATCGAAATCGAAAACGTATTTATACGAACCAGCCTCCAATACTTCAGATCGTGTTGAGAAATTTCCAGAGGTTTTTCAATTTATAAAAGAAAGGGTGGAGCAGACATGAACTTTCTTGTCATAATGGCAGTTTTCATTATTAGTACGTGGGCTGCAATGGCCGCGGTATTATGGAAAACAAGGCTTCTGGATGACAATGAAGAGGAGGGAGAACAATGAACAGCTCCATTGTTACGTATTCGTGGATCTTTATGGGATTTTTTATTTTATTAATGCTTGTGATGGGCTGGGCCGGCATGAAAAAAACAACATCTTCTGATTCATTTGCTACGGCCCGCTCCAGCTATGGCCCATTGACGATTGCACTGGTTATTGCAGCAGGTATATCAAGTGGATCGACCTTCATGGGCATGCCGGGACTTGCTTATGATATCGGAACACCAAGCTTATGGTACCCATTACTATACCCAATTGCCACGGTGATCGGAATGGTGTTCGTTGCGAAAGTCATCAAAAGGTACGGTGATCAATTTGGCACAAGAACGATTCCTGAGTTCATTGGAGAACGTTACAATAGTAATTTCCTGCGAATTGCTTTAACGATCATTTCTATCTTGCTTATTTTCTACGTTGTCTCCCAATTTGTTGCAGCGGCCACCATGTTTCAGACGATGATGGGTGTCGATTATGAAATTGGACTTATCATCACAGCCGTTGTGCTTTCTATTTATGTGTTTATGGGCGGCTCTCACTCTGACATTATGACTGACGCCATCCAGGGAACGTTAATGGTCATTACTGCTGTTGTTGTCTTTTTTTGTTTTATTGGAAGTGCCGGCGTGAATGGAGGCTTTGCTGACATGATGTCAGTGATAGATAATGAAAATCCGCAGGGTGGGTTTAACCAGCTGTTCCTCCCTGGTGATAACACTTACGGCGCCTTCTGGCTGGTGGCCTTGTTATTTATCGCCCATCTGCCATTTGCCGTACTGCCGCACCTCGGCAACAAATTCATGGCGGTGAAATCAGGAAAAGACATGAAGAAACTTATTATGTACTGCACTATATTTGCGACAATTTTACCGCTTATGGCTCTCGGCGGAATGCTCGGACTGGCTGTTGTCGGAAGCGGTGCCGATATCGTGCCTGATCAGATTATCCCTGTATTATTCAGCGAAATCTTTCCGCCTGCAGTGGCAGCCTTTTTCTCTGTTGCTGTGCTTTCTGCCGTTATGTCTACATCCGACGGTCTGGTGGTTTCCCTGACGCAGCTTCTTGCTAATGACTTGTATCGGAAAACGCTTGTACCGGTCCTGAAAACGCCAAAAGCCAAAGCTGAGCGGAATGAACTGCTGATCAGCAGGTACAGTACATTTGTGGTTATTATTGCGGCTGTCTTTTTTGCCTGGACACCACCTCAATATTTATCAGTGTTTATGTGGATCGGAATCGGCGGTATAATGTCAGCTGCAGCCGGGCCGCTTGTCGTAGGGGCATTGTGGAACAAAGCAACAAAAACAGCGGCACTTGCATCTCTAATACTCGGCACCGTCACCTATTGGGTTGTATACCTGCCGTTTGGATTTAATTTTTCCAACCCTTTTGGCGCAGCCGGAATCGGGGTATCGGTAAGTATGATAGTCATGTATGTCGTGTCGCTGGCAACCTTTGAAAAAAATATAAATATGACCGGAAAAAAAACAGTTAATCATTAAATCAAGGTAAGGAGTGCTATGCATGTACAAGAGCTTTGTAACCCCGTTAAAAATAGTATCCGGGGAAGGTGCAATCAATGAAGTGACGGAAGTAATGAACAATTTTGGAGCTAAAAAAATTATGGTTTTTGCCGATCCGGGAGTAATAAAAGCAGGGGTCGTGGAAAAACTTGAAACACAGCTGCACAGTGCCGGTCTGGACTATCAGATATATTCAGATCTGCAGCCGGAGCCGCCGCTGCAGGTAGGAGAGAATGCATTGCAGGCGCTGAAAGATTTTAACGCTGATCTTGTCATCGGAATCGGTGGGGGCAGTTCATTGGATATAGCAAAAGCTGCGGCGGTGCTGGCTGAAAACGAAGGGTCCATCCAGGACTATTTAAATCTAACGGGTACTAAAGCGCTGACAAATAAAGGGCTGCCTAAAATACTCATTCCTACAACATCAGGTACAGGGGCAGAAATAACAGATATTGCCGTCTTCTCCCTGGAAGACACAAAAGACGTAATAACACACGAATATCTTTTGGCAGATGCAGCCATTGTAGATCCTGAACTGACCTATACACTTCCACCAAAAATTACGGCCTCAACAGGGGTAGACGCTCTCACTCATGCCGTGGAAGCGCTTGTTTCCGTGAATGCAACACCATTGACTGATGCACTTGCGCTGGAAGCGATCAAAAAAATCTCTTCAAGCATCCGTGTCGCTGTCTGGAATGGTTCAGACCGTGAAGCGAGAAAAAATATGTCATGGGGAAGCACCATCGCTGGAATGAGCTTCTATAACGCAGGCGTCTCCGGAGTTCACGCCCTCGCCTATCCGCTTGGAGGATTATTTAAAATCCCGCACGGTGAATCTAATGCCGTGCTCCTGCCTTATATTTTTGATTATATCTGGCCGTCCTGCATGGACAAAATGGTGTTAATGGCGGATGCATTAGGAGTCTTGACAGAAAATATGAACAAGAGAGACGCCTCTCTTGCCGCAGTCAAAGAACTGAAAAACTTAGTCCAGGAGGTTGGAATTCCGATGACGCTCGATAAATTCGGAATTTCGGAAGAGGATATCGACAAGCTCGCTGAAAACGGGCTGAAACAGACACGGCTGTTAGCGAGAAGCCCGAAACCATATTCACTTGAGGATATACGGGATAGATATAAAGCCGCTTATTTTGGAGAGCTGGTGCTTGGAGAGAAATAAAGTAACATGTGCCTGAGTAATGTTTCTCAGGCACATTTTGATGAATTATATACTCAAATAACGATTCACTTCTTTTTCAATAATTTCCGGACCTTCAAACACAATTCTGCCCCGGTCCATGACGTAAAAGTAATCTCCCACTTCTCTGGCAAAGGAAATGTTCTGCTCCACGAGAATCATCGAAGTATCCGTAGTTTCCTTTATATTTAAAATTACGTCCTGAATGTCCTGGACGATGTTGGGCTGGATGCCTTCGGCAGGCTCATCAAGCAATAACAGGGCTGGTTCAGCGACGAGCGCCCGGCCGATCGCGAGCTGCTGCTGCTGGCCTCCGCTCAGATCGCCTCCATTCCTATTTTTCATCTCCTTTAAAATCGGAAAGTATTTATAAATTCGGGCGAGCACATCGCTGCTGCGTTTTTTTCCTGCTTCAAACCCAAGAATTAAATTTTCATATACAGTAAGGTTAGAGAATATTTCTCTGCCCTGTGGGACGTAGCCCATTCCTTTTTTTGCCCGGACAAAAGGAGCGGAGCGGGTGACGTCTTTTTCATCATATACAATTTCTCCATTCGAGGTCTTCAGTACACCAATGATAGTTTTAATAAGCGTAGATTTTCCAACGCCGTTCCGTCCAAGAATGCAGACTACTTTGCCATTTTTAACATGAAGCGAGATATCTTTGAGAACAAGGCTTTCTCCATAGCCTGCGTCAAGCTGATGAAGTTGCAGCATTTTTTTCCTCCTTTGTTTTTCCAAGATAAACCTCTCTGACCTGCTTATTTTTCTGTACCTCCTCCATGCTTCCCTCTGACAATAGTCTGCCTTCGTGCATAACTGTAACTCGTTCTGCGTATTTGCGGACGAAGTCCATATCATGCTCAACCACGATGATGGAACAGCTTTCTTTTAACGTGTGAAGCAGCTTACCGGTAGTTTCCTCTTCTTCTTCGGTCATACCTGCAATCGGCTCATCGAGCAGCAGCAGTTCCGGCTCCTGCATCATAACCATGCCGATTTCGAGCCATTGCTTCTGACCGTGAGAAAGGAAACTAGCCTTGATGTGCTGCTGATCCTTCAGTCCAATCGTCTGGAGCTGCCCTTCAATTTTTTCCCGGTCTGTTGAGGTGAGACGGGCCAGCAGCATCGAAAATACACTTTTCTTTTGATTCATCGAAATCTCAAGATTTTGATAGACACTTAAATTAGGGAACACAGAAGGAGTTTGAAACTTTCGGCCGATTCCATTTCTTGCGATTTCGAATTCCTTCATTCGTTTTAAATGGTGGGTACCGTTGAAGACAGCTTGTCCATCTGCCATTTTTGTGAGGCCGCAGAGTACATCCAGAAACGTCGTTTTTCCCGCACCATTTGGACCGATAAGAAAATGAACCTCCCGCTCTTTTACGGAAAAAGAGAAGCGGTCGAGCGCTTTGAATTCACCGAATTTGACGAGAACGTCTTCACACTGCAGTATTCTTTTTGTCTTCTTCTCCTGTTTCTTCGTCTTTGGCTCTGACATGTGATCTGCCCCATTTCTGTTTTATTTTTGTACCGATGGACATTAAACCTCCGGGAAGAAACACCACGACAATAATGAAGACTGCCCCAATCAAGAATAACCAGAAATCAGGATAGGTCTGGCTAAAGAAGGTTTTCCCAGAATTTGCAAGCAACGCGCCGAAAATTGGTCCTAACAGAGTGCCGCGTCCGCCGATAGCCACCCATAAAATCATCTCGATGGAAGGAACGATATCAATCATAGATGGTGAAATGATGCCTACTTGAAGCACAAACAGCATACCAGCAAGTCCGGCGATTCCCGCTGACAGAGTGAAAATAAATATTTTGTAGTACGCTGTGTTATACCCTGAAAAGCGGAGCCGGTTTTCTCCATCGCGAATGGCGACTAAGACATTTCCGAATCGGCTGTTCACTAGACGGCAGCTTAACCAGAAGATGAGTCCCAGAAATGCAAGTGTCACAAAATAAAGGATTGTTACTGTAAACGGACTTGCTAAAGAAAATCCAAACACTGTGCGAAAGCCGGTAAGTCCGTTGGATCCGCCCGTTACATTCTGCTGGCTGACAATCAGAGTTACAGTAACGATGACCAGGGCCTGAGTGAGAATGGTGAAATAAACACCTCTGATACGGTTGCGGAATGTAAAAAATCCTATCAGAAAAGCGAGTGCCATTGGAAAGAGTATGCCGAGCGGGACGGCTGCAAACGGAGAGGAAAGAATGCTCCAGATAAAAGGAAGCTCCGTAACTCCGTTCCACACCATAAAATCAGGCAGGCCGCCGCCGGAGGACTCCATCGTGACATACATGGCCATGACATAGGCGCCGATCCCGAAGAAGATACCGTGACCGAGACTCAGTACGCCGGCATATCCCCAAAGCAGGTTAAGGCCAATGACAAGTATCGCGAAAGATAAATAACGCCCGAGCAGATTGGTATGAAAATCTGATAAAAAAAGAGGCAGTATCAGCAATACGAGAAACATAATAATGAAAATGTTTTTCTGAGAGCCTGCAATACGTTTAAGTGCAGATGACATAAGTTCACCTCCTGATGATGTTAATCCAGTGCCCTTGTATTTAAAGAAAATAGACCGTTAGGGCGCCATTGCAGGAACAGTATAATCAAACCGAATATAAGAACCTTACCTAGAGAAGCATCGGTCCAATATTCAAATACAGTATTAAAGACTCCGATACCGAGAGCTCCCAGAATGGTGCCTGAAAGCATGCCGACTCCACCAACAACAACTACCATAAAGGCATCAATAATATAATGCATGCCGATAGAAGGTCCGATCGGGCCGATGAGTGTCAGTGCCATTCCGGCAATTCCTGCAAACCCTGAACCGATAGCAAAGGTCACTGTGT
Organism: Alteribacillus sp. HJP-4; assembly: GCF_042139015.1. Lineage (NCBI taxonomy): Bacteria > Bacillati > Bacillota > Bacilli > Caryophanales > Bacillaceae > Alteribacillus > Alteribacillus sp. HJP-4. The sequence continues at coordinate 11,126 of NZ_JBHIKY010000024.1, forward strand.
CTACTTTTCTAGTGGAAATACCGACGCAGGAGGCCATGTTACGATTTTGCATGACGGCCCTAATACGGCGTCCGTTCGAAGTTTTGAAAAAGTAAAAGAACAAAGCGAGAGCACAAAGGGTCACCAGCGCTAAAATAAACAGGCGGGTATTCGGAAGGGTCACTCCGAAAATAGATAATCCACCAGATAAGAAGGATGGACTGGAGACACCTACATTTGAAGCGCCGAAAATCATTCGGGCACTTTGCTGAAGGATCAGCCCGGCTCCAAAAGTGGCAAGCAGACTGTCGAGAGGTCTCCCGTACAAATGCCGGATGACTGTGAATTCCAGCAGCATCCCGACTCCGGCAGCAACAAGAAAGGCTACAGGGAGTGCAATAAGAAAATACCAGTCAAATAAGGCTGGGAAATGAGCAGCGAAAATGTTCTGAACGACATAGGTAGCGTAAGCGCCGATCATAATCAGCTCGCCGTGAGCCATATTAATTACATTCATTAATCCGAAGGTAATGGCGAGTCCGAGAGCAATTAATAATAAAATTGACCCAAGGCTTGCCCCGTTAAATAATTGCAAAATCAAAATGTCCACATGCAATCGCTCCTTTTGGAAATAAGACAGAGATGCCTCAGAAAATCTAAGACATCTCTCCCATAGATGCTACGATTCTTCTTCTACGATTTCACTTAATCCTGTCGCCCAGTCATACGCGTCTAAATATGGATCCGGCTCGATCGGTTCGCCGGAGTCCCAGACTTCTTCGAACTGCCCATCTTCCTGAATTTCCCCAATACGAACGGTCTTGGAGACATGCTGGTTATCACCGTCAATCTCAACCGGACCTCCAGGGGCATCCATGGAAATACCGTCTGCAGCTTCCTTAACCGCCTCCACGTCTGTGCTCCCAGCTTCCTCGACGGCCTTTGCCCAAAGGTGAACCATAAAGTAGCCGGCTTCAATCGGGTCTCCAGTTACCCGGTCATCTCCATATGCCTCCTTAAAAGAGGAAACAAATTCTTCATTTTCTGGGGTGTCGGTGCTCTGGTAATAGTTCCAGCTGGCATAATGACCTGCCGATACATCAGCCCCTATACCGCGGACTTCTTCTTCCGCAACACTCACCGACATTACCGTTACATCCTCGGAAGTAAGACCTGCATCTGAGAGCTGTTTAAAAAATGCCACATTACTGTCCCCATTTAATGTGTTGAAAATAACCTCTGGTTCTTCACTTTTAATTTTTGAAATAATTGTATTGAAATCAGTATGGCCGAGCGGAGTGTACTCCTCGTCGACAACGGTGCCGCCTTCATCATCCAACTGGGAAGAGATCACCTGATTGGCAAGGCGTGGAAACACATAATCAGAACCCAACAGGAAAAAATCATCGCCTTTGTTCTCCAGGAGCCAGTCTACTGCCGGGACTATCTGCTGGTTAGGAGCAGCACCCGCATAAAAAATATTAGGAGATGATTCCATCCCTTCATACTGTACGGGATAGAAAAGCAGGCCATTATTATCCTCGACAACCGGCAGCATCGCTTTCCGGCTTGATGATGTCCAGCCGCCGAAAATGACAGGTACATCATCCTGCTGCAGGAGCTTGGATGCTTTTTCCGAAAAGGTCGGTTCATCGGAGGCTCCGTCTTCTACAATCGGAACAAGTTCTTTACCGAGTACCCCTCCGGCTTCATTTATTTCTTCAATCGCCAGGAGTTCTGCATCCCGTACGGAGGTTTCACTCATTGCCATCGTTCCGCTTAAGGAATGAAGAATTCCTACTGGAATTTGTTCTTCTTCGTCTACTTCTACTTCTTCAGATTCTACTTCCCCCTCTGTTCCTTCTTCCTCCTCGGCAGCTCCAGTTGCTCCGGTACTGGAATCTGTATCTGGAGCGGATTCATCAGCAGCCCCTTCCGAGCATGCGCTTAAAAAAAGCACACACGCGGCTGCAGATATAGAATGAATGATAGATCTTCGGAATGAATATGTCATTTGCTTCCCCCTAAAGTAAGTATGTCATTTAAGCTAACACACCAGGAGGATTGTTTCAGTATGTCTGTTAGATTTACTGACTTAATAAAACCTAATTTTCGAACAATTTCATTATTATATGTTATTGAAATTTCTATACGAAATTCATAATAGAAAGACAAGTGTCTACAAGGAAAGGATGTTAGATTATCTATCGAAAATATAGATACTAACATTTTGTGTGAGCTATACTTACATTGAGACTGAGATTTCTATAAAAGAAGAGGTGACCCGATGAAACTTTCTCCGGTCGAACAGGAAAAGCTAATGACCTTTTTAGCAGGAGAGCTTGCACTAAAGCGCAAGGACCGCGGTGTAAAGCTTAATTATCCAGAAGCAATTGCCATCATCAGCTCCTATATCGCAGAAGGGGCGAGGGACGGCAAGTCTGTTGCAGACCTGATGAGCGAAGGGAAAGAAATTCTTTCAGAATCAGACGTAATGGCAGGTGTGGCAGAGATGATAGATAACGTGCAGGTGGAAGCGACTTTCCCGGATGGAGTTAAGCTGGTCACGGTCCATCAGCCGATTCAATAAATCTGTATAAAGGAGGAAACCAGGATGATCCCAGGTGAGTACCGACTGAAAAATGAGCCGATTGAATGTAATAAGGGACGCAGGATTTTGACGATCCGTGTGGCAAATACCGGTGACCGTCCAATCCAGGTAGGGTCGCACTTTCATTTTCTTGAGGTGAACCGACATTTGTCTTTTGATCGAACGGCGACAGTGGGCATGAGGTTGAATATTGCCTCAGGTACCGCTGTGAGGTTTGAGCCTGGAGAGGAGAAGGAAGTAGAACTCACTGATCTTGCCGGCAGGCGGGAGGTTTTCGGTCTGAACGCTCTGACACAGGGAACGGTGGATGATAAAGAAGCTCTAGTTCAGAGAGCGGCAGCCAAAGGCTTTAAAGGAGGAAGTTAATTAATATGAAGCTTTCACGTAAGCAGTATGCTGGTTTATATGGCCCGACTGTCGGGGATCAGGTGCGGTTGGCTGATACGGAGCTCTGGGCAGAGGTGGAAAAGGATTACACGTCCTATGGAGATGAGGCGAAATTCGGGGGCGGAAAAGTGTTGAGGGACGGTATGGGACAAAGCGGTACGGCGGATAGAGCAGACGGAGTCGTCGATCTCCTCATCACGAATGCACTGATCATTGATCATTGGGGCATTGTAAAAGCGGATGTCGGAGTAAAGGACGGCAGGATTCATGCGATCGGAAAAGGAGGAAATCCGGGCACGATGCAAGGAGTGGACCCCGAGCTGGTCTGCGGACCGTCGACGGAAGTTATTGCTGCAGAAGGCATGGTCTTGACGGCAGGCGGTATTGATGCTCATATTCATTTTATCAGTCCCCAGCAAATAGAGACAGCGACAGCATCTGGTATCACCACGATGCTTGGCGGAGGAACAGGACCTGCGACTGGAACGAATGCCACGACATGCACACCTGGTGAATGGAACATCCACAGGATGCTCGAAGCAGCTGAGGCATTTCCGGTAAATTTAGGCTTTCTCGGAAAAGGTAACGGTTCTGCGCAGCGCCCGCTCGCAGAACAAATTGAAGCAGGCGCTATTGGATTAAAGCTTCATGAAGATTGGGGAACGACGCCGGCTGCAATTGATGCGTGTCTGAGTACAGCTGATGAGTATGACGTTCAGGTGGCGATTCATACGGATACCCTGAATGAAGCAGGTTTTGTTGAGGATACAATCAAGGCAATCGGTGACCGTGTCATTCATACGTATCACACGGAAGGCGCGGGCGGCGGCCACGCTCCGGATATTATGAAGATAGCATCGCTGCCGAATATTTTACCTTCTTCTACTAATCCAACAAGACCTTTTACAAAAAACACGATCGATGAGCATCTCGACATGCTGATGGTTTGTCATCACCTGGACCGAAACGTACCGGAAGACGTGGCATTTGCTGACTCGCGTATTCGCCCGGAAACGATCGGTGCCGAGGATATTTTGCATGATATGGGCCTCATCAGTATTATTTCCTCTGATTCTCAGGCAATGGGACGTGTCGGGGAAGTGATTATTAGAACATGGCAGACAGCAGATAAGATGAAAAAACAGCGCGGCTATTTAAAGGAAGACAGGGAAAATGATAATAATCGTATTAAGCGCTACATAGCCAAATATACAATCAATCCAGCTGTGACACATGGCATCAGCCATGAAGCAGGGTCTGTGGAGACAGGAAAATGGGCAGATCTTGTCCTGTGGAAGCCCGCTTTTTTTGGGGTAAAGCCAGAAACAATCATCAAAGGAGGTCATATTTCCTACGCTCAGATGGGAGATCCCAATGCTTCGATTCCAACGCCGCAGCCTGTAATGCAGCGCCCGATGTTTGCAAGCTTCGGACGGGCCCGCTATTCAAGCACCATTACATTTCTTTCCCAAGCTGCTTTTGATAGGGGTATTCACCACAGGCTTGGTCTTCAGAAGCGAGTGGTGCCGGTCCACTGCTGCCGCAAGATCGGGAAGAAAGATATGAAGCGTAATGACTGCATGGATGAAATAAGCATCAACCCGGAGACATATGAAGTAAAAGTAGCCGGCGAGAAAATTGGCTGTGAACCGTTTGAAGAAGTCGCCATGGCGCAGCGTTACTTTTTGTTTTAAATAGAAAAGGAGGGATCTGCAATTGAAAATCACAAAGCCGGTAGGACGTATAAATCCTAAAGAATCCACAAAGAAAAAAAGAGAATGGCTTGAGCTTGAATGGGAGGAATTGAATAAGCGGATTCTCCGTAAGAACACCGACCAGGGAAGAGATATGGCTATCTCACTTGAGGATGGTATTGAGCTCTCCCCAGGGGATGTAATTTTTGAAGACGAAGAAACAGAGGTTGTGGTAACGACGGTGCTCGAAGACGTGTTTGTGCTGGTGCCGGAGTCTATAGAAGAGATGGGGAAAGCAGCATTTGAGTTAGGCAACCGTCATACGCCGTGTTTAATTGAAAATGGAGAAATTATCGTGCGTTTCGATAAGCTTCTGCCGGATTTATTTATGGAAGTCGGTATTACATTCTTCAAGGATCAGCGCAGATTTCATAAGCCATTTAAGTACAAAGGCCAACAACACGAACATGCCCACTAACTTTCTTCAACTTATGCAACTGCATGACTCCGCATTTCCCATTGGATCCTACACCCAGTCCTTTGGGATGGAGACATATATTCAAGCCGGCGTCCTTTATAATGAAGAAACACTAAAGCAGTTCTGCTTGTCTTATCTGCACGGAAATCTTGTCGGTGGTGATGGCTTAATCGTAAAAGAAGTCCATCGAGCAGCCTTAGAAAACGATTATGAACTTCTTGAAGAAGCCGGCGTCCTCTGCCATGCCTTGAAAATTCCAAAGGAGTCCCGCGAAGGCAGCATCTGGATGGGAAAACAATTCTTAAAAACTATCAGTGCGATGGATGAGTTGGGGCCAGGCCCCAGCATAAACCTTGATTTATCAAGTCGAAATATGTATTTTCATTATCCGGTTGTGTACGGGATGTATACAGCATTATCTAAGATGGAGCTGAGTGCAGCACTGACGGCGTTCTTGTATTCCAGTGTTTCAGGGATGGTGCATAACGCGGTGCGTGCAGTGCCTCTCGGTCAGACATCTGGAGTCAAAACTATCTATCAATTGCTTCCGGAGTGTGAAAAGGCTGCAAAGAGAATTGATGAAAGGACACTCTCTGATGCCGGCAGCAGCACTGCAGGGCTGGAGCTTGCCTCCATGAAACATGAGCATCTGCGGGTCCGGCTGTTTATATCGTAAAATCAAAAGAATAATTCATGTAATCAAGAAAGGGGAATGCCCGTATGCCAAAGCCAGTAAAAATAGGAATCGGAGGTCCAGTAGGATCAGGAAAGACAGCAATGGTCGAGAGACTAACGAGAGAACTCTATCCTGATATGGAAGTGGCGGTCATTACCAATGATATTTATACGAAAGAGGATGCCAAATACTTAACGGTACATGGAGTTCTCCCGGAAGACCGTATTATTGGAGTCGAAACCGGAGGGTGTCCTCATACAGCGATACGCGAAGATGCGTCAATGAATTTCGCTGCAATTGATGAATTGAATGAACGTTTTCCAAACCTTGATATTATTTTTGTAGAAAGCGGCGGCGATAATCTGTCGGCTACCTTCAGTCCGGAGCTCGTCGATGGCTTCATTTATGTGATCGATGTAGCAGAAGGCCAGGACATTCCTAGAAAAGGCGGACCTGGGGTAACGCGCTCAGATCTGCTTGTCATTAATAAAATTGACCTCGCTCCATATGTCGATGTGGACCTTGAAATTATGGAGAAAGATGCATTAATGGCAAGAGGATCTCGTCCGTTTCTTTTTGCCAATCAAAAAAAGGGAATTGGTCTTAACGGGATTATCTCATGGATCAGGCATTCTATTCTCCTCGAAGATACAGAACTCGATAAAGAAGTGAAAAGTGGTGCCTGACGCGGTAAAAGGTCTGCAGCTGACTGGGGAGCTTTCGCTTACCTTTTCAAGAAGAAAAAACCGCACCTTTCTCCGGTCACTTCATCAGACTTCTCCCTTAAAAGCAAGCCACGCTCTCTATCCGGAGGAAGAAGGTCATGCGGTTGTTTATTTAATGGAAACATCCGGGGGGATGGTATCTGGAGACCATAACAGTTACAATATTATAATAGAAGAAAGTTCCCGCGTAACACTTATTCAGCAATCTGCACTCAAGGTCTACCCTTCCAGAAATGGCCGCTGTACAAAACAGACAATGAAGATTACTGTAGAAAATAATGCATTCGTCAAACTCGACCCAGATACAATTATTCCTTTTGAAAACGCACGCTTTCAAAGTAAAACAGAAATCCAATTATCCTCTTTTTCCCACTTTCTGTGGGGAGAAATTTTATCAGCCGGACGCAGGGAAAAAGGAGAGCATTATCAGTATCAGGAAATAGACCTGCTTACTTCCATTTCAAAAAATGGGAAGCTTTGTGCATACGACCGCTTTCGATTTCAACCCGAAACAGCAGGCTACGAGGAGATTGGACTGCTTGATGGATATTCTTATTACGCCTCCGTCTGGGCTGCTTCTGAAACTTTAGATAAACAACAGCTGTTAGAGGTAAGTGAAGCAGTGGCTGAGGCTAATTCTGCAGTCACTGAAGTGGAAAAAGGAATTTTTTGCTTCCGATGGCTCAGTAATGATCTAGTGGACTTGAAAAAACATATAAGGTACGTGATGGGACAGATTACAATAATGATGGAAACAGCACAAGAAGGAGATTTGTAGAATGAAATCGTTCAGGTCAATAAGTGCGGCAGGCATGCTTGTCTTCCTGCTGAGCGCCTGCGGAGCGGCGGAGGAGTCAAACGAAGACCCTGCCGGAGAAGAGGCAGCTCCGGAAACAGAGGAAGAGCAGAAAACGGAGCCGCTCGTAGTTGCCACAAATATCTTTGCGATAGAGGATTTTATTACAAAAATCGGCGGAGAACATGTCGAAGTAAAAAACATGGTGCCTGTCGGGGCGGACGCCCATACATATGAGCCAACCATTAAGGAAATAACAGATCTTGTTGATACAGATGCTTTTATTTATACCGATGGAAGCATGGAAGGCCTGAATGAGACTGTTATTCCACTCCTGGAGAAAGAAAAAGTACAGACAGTAGATGTGGCTGAGGAGATTGAACGGGTAGAATATCAGGAATTCGAAGAAAATAATGAAGAAGACCACAGTCATACTCACAGCCACGAACATTCTCATGAAGAAGACGAAGAAAGCCACAGCCACGAACATTCTCATGACGGAGAAGAAGGGGAAACGACTCATACTCACAGCGGGGAAAATCCTCATGTGTGGATTGACCCGGAAAAATCAACTCAAATAGCTGATAATATCGAAAAGAAATTATCCGAGCTTCAGCCAGAAAACAGCGAGCAGTTTGAAAATCGTAATGAAAAGCTCCAGGCAGAGCTCTCCGAGTTGGATCAGGCGTTTGCTGAGCAGTTAACAGAACTGGAGCGAGGATCCATATTTGTGGCCCATCCAGGGTATACGTATTGGGCGGAAAGTTACGGCTTTGAAGAGGTGTCTATCACTCAGACTGTCTCCTCAAGTGAACCTTCTCAAAAGCGGATGCAGCGCCTGATTGAAAAAGCAGAACAGGATGGAATTGAACATGTAGCTTTTGAGAAAAGCTACAATATCGGGGTTGCTGAAACATTCGCAGAAGAAATTAATGCAGAAGCTGTATATTTAAATAATTTAGAAAGCCTTCATGAGGAAGACGAAGGGGAGGATTATTTTTCTTTAATGGAAGAGAATCTGGAATCTCTTGAATTACTGTTGAAGTAGAATATCTTGAAATGTTGTTAAGATGCTGAAGTTACTGCAGGGTGCAGGGAGAGTATGGAGGAAGAGCAGGACTTTGATCAGAAAGTATCGGCTGATATTGGGCGCTGTCCTCTCCGATTGTCTCTTAATTTAAAGAACTGGAGCCGCCCGCCCAGCTCTCCCTATTTTACGTGAGTCTTTATGAAGGCTCTTTTTTTTAGTTGTGGGTGCTTGAGGCGGTTCTTTCAACGTAGTGCTGTTTGGACGGAGGATGCGATTCAATGTGAAACGAAAGGACATTACTGCCAAATTACTGCAGGAGAAGGCTTGCCCGAGGAGTGCTTCAGCTGTCTTTGGAGCCGGGACCTCTCCAGCAGCCAATTTCAGCTGTGGCTTCTTCCGCAGGAGCCGCTGCCTTCCGGGAACACCCTTTATCATTGTAAAAACTGATTTTTTATAATTGACAATCTATTTAATTTGTCTTACAATTTAACATATAAACCGTGAAAGTCTATAATCTAATAAGAGTACATCCGCGTGTACGATTATGTTTGGTATAGAAAAGGGGCCATTAGAATGAAGCAAGTCGAAATTAAATCGATCGACCGAAAAACACTCTCTAAACAAGTAATTGATGAAATAATTCAGCTATTGACCACCGGCCAGCTCAAGCCGGGGGATCGCCTTCCATCTGAAATGGAATTGATGACCATGTTTAATGTAAGCAGACCTGTAATGAGGGAAGCATTAACTTCGTTGGAAGCGGTAGGTGTGGTACACCGCAAGACACGAAACGGCACATTTTTCTCCGACAAAATTGGGAGTAAACCTTTTTCAATGATGTTAGCGCTTTCAACCGGCAATGTCCGTACCATCATTGAAACGAGGATATCCCTTGAACTGGGGCTTGTGACAATGGCAGCGGAAAAGATTTCAGACGACTCACTAAAGAAGCTGGAAATCGCTATTGAAGAAATGAAAAAGCATACTGATGACTACCGTTCATTTGACAGGCAGTTTCATGAAGAAATTGCCCAGAGTGCCAGCAACCCGCTGCTTGAAGCAATTATTGATCCCCTATTGAATTTATTTGATGAGACGTGGGACCAGATTCCAGGTCATTATAGAAATCCGGAAAAAACGCTGCAGCATCATATAGATATTTATAACGCATTGAAAAATCGAGATCCTATTGCAGCTTATACGAGTATGTATACACATTTAAATTATGTCAGAGAAAGAGTTTATAAACGAGAGAGGGAAAAGGAAAAAGAAAGATCCGATCATTCCTCCCGTTAACTATATTGAGGCGGTGATTGGCATTGATGAAAGATACTCCAGCCATTGAGAAAGTGGAAGTAGTTCCAGTGGCAGGCCATGACAGCATGCTTTTAAATTTAAGCGGAGCACATGGCCCTTATTTTACAAGAAATATTGTCATACTTACAGACAGCACCGGAGCCACAGGACTCGGAGAAGTCCCTGGTGGTGAAAAGATACGACAGACCTTAGAGGAAGCGAAAGAGCTGGTGATTGGTAAAACAATTGGGGAGTTTAATAATATTCTCACAAATGTAAAACAGACATTTATCAGCAGGGACGCTGACGGCCGGGGTTCGCAGACGTTCGATCTCCGCACAACGGTGCACACGGTCACCGCATTGGAAGCGGCACTCCTGGATCTGCTCGGTAAATATCTTGGTGTTCCTGCTGCTGCGCTTCTTGGAGAAGGTCAGCAGCGAAGCGAAGTAGAAATGCTCGGTTATCTTTTTTATATCGGGTCCCGGCAAAAGACGGACCTGCCGTACCGGAGTGAGGAAGATGCGAACTGTGACTGGTTTCGACTCCGTCATGAGGAAGCGCTTACCCCGGAGAAGATTGTCCGGTTAGCAGAGGCTGCCTACGATAAATATGGGTTTAAAGATTTCAAATTAAAGGGCGGTGTTCTTCCGGGTAAAGAGGAAATCGAAGCAGTAACTGCACTTGCAGAAAGGTTTCCGGATGCCAGAATAACACTGGATCCGAATGGGGCATGGAAATTAGATGATGCTATCGAGCTGTGTAAAAATAAACAGGATATCCTCGCTTATGCAGAAGACCCGTGTGGTGCAGAAAAAGGCTTCTCAGCAAGGGAAGTGATGGCTGAATTCAGGCAGGCAACAGGAATTCCTACAGCCACAAATATGATCGCTACCGACTGGCGGGAAATGGGGCATGCGATCAAGCTGCATTCCGTGGATATTCCGCTTGCTGACCCTCACTTCTGGACAATGCGGGGCTCAGTGCGCGTGGCGCAGATGTGCAGCGAATGGGGACTTACATGGGGCTCTCATTCCAATAATCATTTTGATATTTCACTCGCGATGTTTACCCACGTTGCTGCGGCAGCACCAGGAGATATCACTGCGATTGACACGCACTGGATCTGGCAGGATGGACAGCGTTTGACAGAGCACCCGCTCCAGATTACAGATGGAAAAATAGAAGTACCTGCAGCACCTGGTCTTGGAGTTGAGTTGGACCGGGATCAGCTTGAAAAAGGACACGAACTCTATCAGCAGAAGGGCCTGGGAGTACGTGATGATTCTAAAGCGATGCAGTATTTAATTTCCGGATGGACATTTGATCAAAAAAAACCATGTCTTGTGAGGTAAAAAATAAAGAGATTACGCGGTTCTCCGCCGCTGATCTCTCTTTTCAACTTATTTGTGATATATCAGATATCACAAATTTTCAAAAGGTGGTGAGCGCGTGACTAGCAGACAAAAACAGTTTTTTTCTGGGAGCACAGCCTCGATAAAATCTTTAAGAGAAACAGCAGCAGAAGCTATCAGGGAAGCAATAATTCTTGGGCATTTCAAGCCGGGTGATGCCATTCGTGAACGAGAAGTATCAGAGTGGATGAAAATAAGCACGACCCCGGTGAAAGAGGCACTGAGGGTTCTGGAGTATGAAGGAATGGTTGTCACAAAACCAAGAAAAGGTACCTTTGTTTCTAATATTGTTCATACTTCAATTGAAGAAGTTTTCCTATTGCGTGCAGCTGTAGAAGGACTATGTGCGCGGCTCGCTGCTGTCAAAATGGCGGACGGGGAAATAAAAAGTCTGGAAATACAGCTTGAAAAAATGGACCAGTTAATTAAAGAAAATAAAGTTGAAGCGCTGGTGGAAGAGAACACCGCCTTTCATCAAAAAATTATCGACGGTGCGAAAAGTCCACTCGTGCAGAAAAATGCAGCAGGAGTAGCTGCCTTTGATCACGCTTTTCGAAAAAAGGCCCTTCAAAATGATGAGGAACAGATCGGTGGTTTTCAAGAACATTGGATGATTTATCAGGCCATCGCTGATCGAGATGGGGCAAGAGCAGAAGCAGAAATGAAACAGCATATTACACGAACACTGCATCATGTTCTTTCCAAGGAAGGAGAAGAGCGATGAGCTTTAAAGTATTTATACCACAGCAAATTGACAGCTCTGGAGTCAGAATGCTGGAAGAAACAGCGGCTGCTTCCATTATTCAAGTGATGGAAGGTAAGAAACCGGACAATATCGTTAATGAAGTGGTAGTAAACAGCTTGAAATGATAATAAAAGGAGAGGATAAAAATGAACGAAATTCAGGCAGCAAAAAAGCTGGAAGGGATATCAGCCATTAACATTACCCCATTTCAGGAGGATGCTTCCATCGATTGGAAAGCACTTGATGCGAATATTGACTTTCTTATTGAAAATGGACTCGAGGTTATCGTTCCTTCCGGTAATACAGGAGAGTTTTATGCACTCACCATCGAAGAATCAATAGAAGAAAACCGCCGCACAGCTGAACGGGTGAACGGGCGTGCCATGATGGTGGCCGGTGTCGGCTATTCAGTTGAAACAGCAGTTGAAATGGGTAGAACCGCTAAAAAAGACGGCTGTGATGCCATCATGATTCATATGCCGATTCATCCATATATGACAGAAGACGGCGTTGTAAACTACTTTCAAAGAATTATGGAAGAGATAGATATGCCAGCTGTGCTTTATTTTAAAAATCCTGCCTTAAGTGATAATGTTCTGAAACGACTGACTCATATGAAGCAGCTGGCAGGAGTCAAATACGCGGTCAATGATCTTCCCCGCTTTGCGAAAATTGTTCAAGAAACCCCGGCAACGCACGGAGTAACCTGGGTATGCGGCACAGCGGAAAAATGGGCGCCGTTTTTCTGGAATGCCGGTGCGAAAGGGTTTACCTCCGGCCTTGTAAATCTGCATCCCCGTTTATCATTTGAAATGCTGGAAGCGCTTCAAACGAGCGATTGGGATTCAGTTTGGAACATCTGGTATCAAGTCGTTCCATTTGAAGACCTGCGCGCGAAAAATAATAACGGAAACAATGTAGTCGTCATTAAAGAAGCCATGGAAGCTTTAGGTTTTCCTGCAGGAAAAACGAGGGAGCCGGTCGCACCTCTAGATGAAGCAGACCACAATGCTGTACTCGAGCTGCTGGAAAAATGGGGGCTGACGAAAGAACAATTCAGCGCAGTCCGCTGAGCATTACCTATACAAACACTAGTAAAAGGAGAGAATACGATGAAAATAACTGATGTAGTTTTGACAGTAGTAGGCGTCCCAAGGCATACAGGTTTTGTCAATAAACATATTATTGTCAAGCTTTTGACTGATGAAGGCGTGACAGGGATAGGAGAAATGTCTGACTTTTCCCACCTTCCCCGCTATGCCCCGGATGTTCAGGACTTAACCCGAGTTTTGAAGCAGATTGTTGTCGGCAAAAATCCGTTCGATTTTGAGCTTATCAATAAAGAACTTCTCGATAATTTTCCAGAAGCGATGTATTACTACGAGAAAGGCAGCTTTATCCGCAACGGCATCGATAACGCACTTCATGACCTCTGTGCAAAATACCTTGGAGTGTCAGTTTCAGAATTACTTGGGGGAAGACAGCAGGACAAAATAAAAGTCTGTTACCCGATTTTCAGGCACCGTTTTATGGATGAAGTCAAGGAAAATGTCAAGGTAGTGCGCGAACGATTTCAGCAGGGCTTTGATGAATTCCGCCTTTATGCCGGGAAAAACATCGATGCAGATGAGGCTTTTCTTGCAGAAATAGAAAAGGAATTCGGCTCTAAGGTGACCATAAAATCCCTTGATTTCAGCCATCTTCTTGACTGGAAAAGCTCGGCAAGAGCGGTGAAACGATTGTCAAAGTACAATTTTACCTTAGTAGAAAGCCCGGCATATAAAAATGATTTTGACGGACTCCGTCATTTCCGTTTTAAAGTGGAGCATCCTGTTAGTGAACACGTCTGGAGCTTCAGACAGCAATACGAGATGATCAAGAATGACTCTGTTGATATATTTAACATTTCACCTGTTTTTATCGGCGGACTGACAAGCGCCAGAAAAGCTGCAGCAGCTGCTGCAATAGCTGAAAAAAGCTGCCTTCTTGGTACAACACAGGAGCTTTCTATCGGAACTGCCGCTATGGCGCACCTCGGCTGTGCGATGTCAAACCTTGATTACACCTCGGATCCGACTGGGCCAGAATTATATGTTAATGATGTCGTAAAAGAAAAAGTAACCTATGAAAACGGCTATCTCATTCCACCATCCCGAGATATTGCAGGGCTCGGTATAGAGCTTGATGAAGAAAAAATGAAGCAGTATCAGCTGGATGATCTGAGCTGGAGCGAAGTAAGTGTACATCAGCTTCAAGACCGGACTTCACAGACACGTTAATAAAAATAATTTTATGAAAAATAAAATTCTGAATTGACTAATAAAATTAATTGTCTTACAATTATAATTATTAACAATAAAACAAATAAAGCACCTTTTTGAAAGGAGTGAAAGGCAGCGGCCCATTTTTCACGCGGATGTACTCACAGTACAGGGCTTTCACGAATTCATGACTTTACTAAAGAGGTGACATGCCATGGCGGCAGACAAAAGAAGAACTTTTCCCGAAGGAATCTTAGGATTTCCGGTAGCGCCATTTCAAGAAAATGGCGAGATTAACCAGAAGGCTCTGCAGCAAAACATTCAATATCTTGTAGATGAAAAACTAAGTGCTATTTTCATAGCCTGCGGATCAGGTGAGTTTCAATCGTTAAGTGATGATGAGTACCGGGGCATGGTAGAAACAGCTGTGGAAACTACTAAAGGAAATGTGCCGGTATATACAGGGGTCGGCGGCAACATCAGACATGCTGTGAAGCAGGCGGAGTGGTCAGCTGATCTAGGGGCAGACGGGTATCTGATACTTCCTCCATACCTTATTAATGGCGAACAGGAAGGGCTGTATCAATATTATGAAACTATTATTCAAAGCACGGACCTGAATGCCATCGTATATCAGCGGGATAACGCCATTTCAAATTTGAAAACGGTTAAAAAGCTGGCGGAGCATCCGCAGGTCGTCGGCCTGAAAGATGGCTTTGGCAATATGGAACTAAACGTTGAGTTAACTCAGCACCTTGGTGAGAGATTCACGTGGATGAACGGGATGCCGTTTGCGGAGATTACAATGCCTGCTTATTACTCATTAGGTTTCCAAACGTATTCTTCCGCTATTTCAAACTATATTCCGCATATTTCCCGTCAATATTTTGAAGCTTTGAAACAAGGAGATAAACATACGCTGCGAAATCTTTATACCGACATTCTGCTGCCAATTAATAACATCCGCAAGCAGAAAAAGGGATATGCAGTTTCGTTGATTAAAGCGGGGATGGAAATTGCCGGTCTGCCGGCTGGCCTGTCCACAAGAGCACCAGTCGTACCAGTAGAAAAAGAGCATTATAAGCAGCTCGAGGAAGTATTGAAGAAGGCAGAAATAAACTATCCTGCCAGACAGCCTCAAAAATAGGAGGGAAAGCATGGGAACTGCAACTCAGCAAAAGACATATCTGAATTACATCAACGGCGAATGGAAGTCATCCAGTTCAAATAAAGATCAGGCAAGTACGAACCCGGCAAATCCAGAGGAGGAAGTAGGTTATTATCAGCTTTCTTCTAAAGAGGATGTGAACAACGCTGTCCTCGCAGCAGCTGCTGCCAAAAAGCAATGGAGCAAAACGGCAGCACCGGAGCGCGGAGCACTGCTTCACAAAGCTGCCGATATCTTAGAGAACAATGTAGATGATATCGCTGAAACGATGACCAGAGAAATGGGGAAAACGCTTCCTGAAGCAAAAGGCGAAACGATGCGCGGAGTGGCGATACTTCGTTATTATGCGGGAGAAGGCATGAGAAAAACAGGAGATGTTATCCCTTCCACTGATAAAGATGCTCTCATGTTTACCAAGCGGGCTTCCCTTGGAGTCGTCGGTGTCATTACTCCATGGAACTTTCCAGCAGCTATTCCAGTCTGGAAGATCGCTCCTGCACTTGTATATGGAAATACGGTTGTATTTAAGCCGGCTCAGGACGCTGCGATCACGGCTGCAAAAATTGTAGAATGCCTTGCTGAAGCAGGTCTTCCGAAAGGAGTTCTTAATTTTGTAACCGGTTCCGGTTCTGTTGTCGGACAAGGTATTACCGATCATCCGCAGGTAGACGGTATTACCTTTACAGGCTCTGAGGAAATCGGAAGAGGTATCGGGCAGAGCGCTCTTGCCCGTGGCGCCAAATACCAGCTGGAAATGGGCGGGAAAAATCCTGTAATCGTCGCAGATGATGCCGATCTTGACCTTGCAGTAAGCGCTACGATCAGCGGCGGTCTGAAATCGACAGGTCAGAAATGTACTGCTACGAGCCGAGTTATTATCCAAGAAGGAATCTATGAAACCTTTAAAGAGAAACTGCTTGCCGAAGTGAAGAAGATTACAGTTGGTGATGGATTAAAGCAGGACAGCTGGATGGGACCATGTGCAAACAAAAGCCAATTCCAAACCGTTGCTGACTATATCAAAAAAGGGAAGAAGGAAGGCGCCGAACTTATATACGGCGGCAAAGTCCTTGAGGATGAAAAAGGTTATTTCGTAACTCCGGCAGTATTTGACAATGTTACTTCTGAGATGACAATTGCGCAGGAAGAGATATTCGGACCGGTACTTGCCCTTATGAAGGTTAGTTCTTTAGATGAAGCTCTTGAAGTAGCAAATGATGTGCCGTTCGGATTAAGTGCTTCCATTTTCACAACCAATATCCAGCGTTCCCTGCAGTTTATAGACGAAATGGATGCAGGTCTCGTCCGAATCAATGCCGAAAGTGCCGGGGTTGAATTGCAGGCTCCGTTTGGGGGGATGAAGCGTTCAAGCTCACATTCAAGAGAACAAGGTGAAGCGGCCATTGAGTTTTTTACTTCTATTAAAACTGTATTCATGAAATAAACCTGGCAGCCCATGAGAAGGAAGCGCTGCAGTCTCTCCTTACTGAGATTTGCGCTTCCAGCTCATTTTTTACAATGAAAGGTAAGCGGTTTCAAATGATGAGAGAGACACATGCCAAGCGGAAAGGAGCAAGATAAAATGGCGACCACGTTAAAGGTCAAAGATTTGGCAGCAACCATTGCATTATTGATCGTTTCTGTAGTGATGTATTCTGCCACCTTTACTTTCGGCCGGTTAACTGTTTCGCAGATCGGTCCGGATTTCGCACCGAGAATTGTTGCGATTGCCATGTTTGTATTAAGTGCAGTACTTCTATTTCAAACATTATTAGACTGGAAAAAAGCGAAGAAGTTAATGTCTGGGCCAAGTGTGCCTGAGCATGAAAAAACGAAGGAAGAAAAAATAGCGGAAGAAATGCTGCTGGAGGGAACAAAAGTTGAATCATCCGAAACACGTGCCCAACGTGCTTCCAGATACCGCAATGTCCTAATTACTACCGGGTTAATTGCACTGTATATCGCAGTTATGCCCATTATCGGGTTTTTAATTTCTACCATTGTTTATTTATTCGTGCAGTTTTGTCTGCTTGCCCAACGAAAATATTGGAACATTCCAATATTTGCAATATTGGCAATTTTAACTTCTGTAGTTATTTATTACACATTCCGTTTAGGGTTCGAACTCAGACTTCCTTCCGGAATAGCAGGATAAGGAGGGAAGAATATGATTGCTGATTTATTAACTGGCTTTTCAACGATGTTTGCTCCGTACAATATGATGCTGATTATCATAGGCGTGGCAATGGGATTAATTTTCGGGTCTATTCCCGGATTGACAGCCACCATGGCCGTCGCCATTTGTCTGCCTATTACCTTTACAATGGATCCTGGCTCTGGCATGGCGCTGTTGATGGGTCTTTATATCGGCGGTGTATCAGGAGGAATGATCCCTGCAATACTATTGAAACTTCCAGGCACCCCGTCTTCCATATCAACAACATTTGATGGCTATCCGATGGCACAGAACGGGGAAGCAGGCAAGGCATTCGGGTTGTCCATCGTATTTTCATTTATGGGCGGTATCCTAAGTATTGCTGCTTTGATATTAATTTCTCCACCACTTGCGGACTTTGCCCTTCGATTCGGTCCGATTGAATATTTTGCCATTACGATGTTTGCATTAACCTTAATATCCAGTTTGTCTGAGGGATCTGTTGTAAAGGGTATGCTGAGCGGACTATTGGGGTTAAGCCTTGCCATGGTTGGTTCTGCACCGATTGATGCTTTTCCGAGATTTACATTCGGTATGGACCAGATGGATGCAGGCTTTAACCTGCTGCCGGCGCTTATTGGATTATTCGCGATAGGAGAAATATTAAAAATTTCCGAGAAAAAAATAAATCCATTAAGTACGCAGAAGCTTACGTACAAAATTAAAGGGATCGGATTTTCCTTATCAGTGCTCTTTAAACAGGGGTGGAACTTTCTCCGCTCCAGCGTTATTGGCGTAGCTGTAGGAATTCTGCCGGGCATCGGCGGAGGGACTGCTAATATTATTGCTTACGCAACAGCGAAAAACCAGTCCAAGCATCCCGAACAATTCGGAAAAGGAACGACCGATGGAGTAGTGGCATCTGAATCTTCTAACAACGCAGCAGTCGGAGGGGCACTTGTACCACTGATGGCATTGGGTATTCCAGGAGATACAGTGACTGCGATGCTTCTCGGGGGATTAATTATCCACGGGCTTCAGCCGGGACCCTTGTTTTTTACTCAAAACACAGATATTGTTTACGGAATATTTGCAGCTCTGATTATTGCAAACATCGCAATGGTAATATTTCTTTTTCTTGGCATGAAGTACTTTGTCAAAATTTTAAGTGTTCCCAAGCATATGCTGCTTCCAATTATCGTCGTGCTGTGTGCTGTCGGAGCGTTTGCAGAAAACAATCGTTTGTTCGATATCAGCGCACTGTTATTTTTCGGTATCATGGGCTATCTGCTGATTAAGTTCAAGTTTCCTATTGCACCGGTTATTCTTGGGTTTATTCTCGGTCCGATCGCGGAGACAAATCTGCGGCGGGGCCTGCAATTGACAGGAGAAAACTTTCTACCATTTTTGACAGAGCCGATTGCGATGATTTTCTGGGTGATTGCAATTACCTCAGTCGGATTTAAAGTATGGAAAAACTTTAAAACAAAAAGAGCTTTAGGAGGAGTTTAAATGAATTGGTTTAAAATGAAGACGTTAGGATTGGCAATGATTGTTTCTATGTTGGGAGTTCTTGCTGCCTGTGGAGAATCAGAGGATTCAGGCACAGATAGCTCAGATGCAGGAGCAGAGTCAGGTGATGGCGGTGATGGATATCCGGAGGAGTCGATTGAAGTAGTTGTTCCTGCAGGAGCCGGCGGTGATACGGACCGTAATACAAGAACTCTGGCGAAGTATTTAGAGGATGAATTAGGAGTTTCTCTGGTCATTCAAAACGTGGAAGGCTCAGGGGGAAGCACCGGATCCAAGGAAATACTCGATTCTGATCCGGACGGCTACAGAGTACTGGCTTATCACGACGGTGCCATGCTGAATAACATTCTAGGACTAGCTGATTATACATTCTCAGATTTTGAAGTAGCCGGTATTAGTGTGCTCGACCAGGGGAACTCTCTGCTTGTCAGCGCTGATTCTGAGTATGATTCTCTTGAAGATCTTGTGGCTGCAGCAAAAGAGACACCTGGTGAAGTTTCTGTAGCGACTGAAACGGGGTCCTTTACTCACCTGCAGCTGCTTGCCCTGCAGGAAGAAGAAGATGTTGAATTTAATATTGTTGATGCCGGCGGTGCTTCGGATAAAATTACTGCTCTGCTGGGCGGCCAGGTAGATGTTGTACCAACTCAAATTGGCCTCGTTAAAGAATATATTGATTCCGGCGAAATGAAGAGCCTTGGTGTAATGTCAGAAGAAAGACTTGACCAGTTTGAGGATGTCCAGACCTTTACCGAACAAGGATCAGATGTAGTGTTTGATAAGATTTTCTTCTGGGCATTCCCTCCTGAAACTCCAGAGGATGTTGTAAACACATTCGCGGATGCGATGGAGGAAGTTGTGACAAATAATGAAGAATATCAGGAAGAAGCAGAGGGACATGTCGTAGCCCCTACCTTCATGGGACCAGAGGAAGCTGAGGAATTTATGCAGGAAACTCAGGATTCTTATCAAGAGCTTTATGATTCCAGTGAACAATAAGTAATTAGTTAACTCAGGAAAAATGGGCAGGGTGCCGATATGGCACCTTGTCTTTCATTATTTTAAAAAGGAGACCAACGAATGAAAGTTTATGCTGAATCATTAAAAAACTTTGTGGCAGATATTTTACAGAAAGTGGACATATCAGAAGAGAACAGCCGTATCGTAGCAGACAGCCTGGTATCTGCGAACTTGCGCGGTGTAGATTCGCACGGGGTAACTCGTGTACCAATCTATGTAGAAAGGTTAAAATCCGGAGCGGTGAATCCTGATCCGAACGTAACCGTCCTTCAGGAAAGTGATGCTACGCTTCTATTGGACGGCGATGATGGGATGGGGCAGATCGTCGGTGCAAAAGCGATTGAGAAAGGCATTGAAAAAGCAAAAAAACACGGAGCGGTTTATGCAGGGGTGACAAGGTCAAGTCATTTCGGTACCGGCGCCTATTTTATTCAAAAAGTGCTTGAGCAGGACATGATTGCCTTTGCTATGTCCAATGCTCCTTCTACGATGGCGCCGTGGGGAGGAATTACTCCTTATTTTGGCACGAATCCATACGCTTATGGAATCCCTGCAGAGAAAAACAGTCCAATTATTTTCGACATGGCGACGAGCGTCGTAGCGAGAGGAAAAATTATTTCAGCCGAGCAGCGCGGTGAAGACATTCCGGAAGGCTGGGCGATTGATAAAGAGGGACGCCCGACGACAAATTCCGGTGAAGCTCTTGCAGGAACCGTTCTGCCATTTGGAGGACCAAAAGGGTATGCAATGGCAGCGATGATTGATATTATGAGCGGTGTACTGACAGGAGCCGGCTTCGGTCCTCATATCAACAATATATACGGCGACTATGATAAGCCTCAGAATGTAGGCCATTTCTTCCAGATCATTGATATTCGTTCGTTTATGGAAAGGGATCAATTCAAGCAGCGGGTCGATCAAATGATAAACGAAATTAAAAATTCCGCTAAAGCACAGGACGTCGAAGAAATCTTTCTCCCAGGTGAAATTGAATTCCAAAATGAAAAAGAAAGAACAGAAAACGGCATCGAGCTCGGCAGTGAAGTGTATGAATCCTTGAAGGAAACCGCGGCCTCCTGCGGCATCTCCATCGAAGACTATCTTAGATAACATTTAAACGCGGCAAAGAAGGTTTAAACAATGGCTATGGTAAAGAGAAGCTTTATTTTGTTAATGTGTTTAAGCTACTTTATAGATTCCTTTATCCACGTACCGGTGATTCGAGATGGACTTACGATTATCGTAGTGTGCACGTTTTTAATGACCATCGCTGCGACAGACTTAAAAACAAAGCTGATGGGCGGAATATTGTTTTCCACCGGGCTCGTGATTGATTTATTTGTAAATGACAAGGCGCTCCTGACAGCATCAGAAGGGATGCTGCAGAATCTTCCCCTGCTTGTCTTAATGACATTGGCGCCGTTATTATCGATTCCGCTCATAAACAGCACGTATATGGATGATATTCAAACCTACTTAAAGCAGATTGTACATCTTCCGGCGAGGCTTTTTATCGGACTCACAGCTTTTTTAACTATTATTGCACCTATTTTAAGTGTCGGTTCCGTCCGGGTTCTTCACGATATATTGAGACATAACACGTTCGATCCCTCTTTTTTAGCGAGGGCGTATTTTGTAGGATTTTCTACTGCGATGGGGTGGTCTCCGTATTTTGGTTCTGTAGCCTTAACCCTGCTTTATTTAGATCTTTCCTTCAGTGAGTATGTACTTTTTGGACTGATGCTGATGGTTTTACAGCTTGTAACTGGAAATGCTGTCTTCTTTTTATTTCAAAAGAAGAATATTACGATTGAAGAAAAGCCGCTGCGGACAGAGAAGCCGGTAAATATAGTGCCTGTCCTTTTGAAAATAGTGGCAATGCTCTGTGCAATGATTGGAACACTCGTGTGGCTTGAGTCGGTGACAAATCTGCCGATGCTGCTGCTTGTCGGGCTGACATGTGTGATCATTCCGTTGTTATGGGCTGTATTATTGAGGCAGTGGGAAAGGTTTCGCGAGGATTTCCTAAAATTTTTTCATATGATCGAATACGGTGTCAACACAGAAATTGTTTTGTTTTTAAGCGCTGGTTTATTCGGTGCAGCTCTGGCAGACTCACCGTTTTCCACAGTGATCCGCCGGATGCTGGAAGCAATGTCTTCGATATCCTTTCTTCTCGTGGCTGTAATAATTATCGTGTTCGTTATTATGCTTGCCTTTATCGGAGTTCATCAAATTATCACAATACCTATTCTTGCCATGCAGATCAGCCCGGAGATGCTTGGGACGGATGCGGTAACACTTGCTGTTGTCTTCTTGCTTGCCTGGTTTTTATCTGCGATTATCAGCCCGTTTAATGCGATTACGATCTTTATTGCCAATGCGGTTCACCGAAGTACTCTGACAGTCGGACTGCGATGGAACGGGCTGTATATTGTCGGAATGTTTCTAATCGGCATGATTTACGTGCTTTTGCTTCATCACCTTTCGTTATCCTCTTAGCAAGAATATCTAGCTGCATCTGTGGATTTTCATGAGGAAAAGATGCCTTTAAAACGTGAAAAAGACCCACCCACCAGCATTGTATGGTTGGGTCTTTAAGTATGAATTTATAGTTTTGTATAATACACCGTCATCGGTTTATTTGTTACATTTAGCTTCTCGGCGGCCGCAAACTTCTTCATAAGCATCGACAACTCGCTTAAGCGCTGTCTGCTTGGTATTTTCGGGAAGATTGTTTTGAGCAAGAATCGTTTCTGAAATCTCCAGGAAACTCGTATGTGGGTTTCCGGATGTTTTTAACAGTTCTACATACGGTTTTTCTTCGTTCACGAAAATGTCCCCCCTTTTCGTCACGTTAACTACTATTCCGGTTTCTGAAATACTCATTGAATACCTATGGTATCATGTAATAATATTGTAATAAATCGTCGAATAGTCGTAATTTTTGTAACATAACTGTATCCGTGCCATTTTTTACTCACTACTGTTGCCCCTTTATAGAGTACATACTTATTGAAAATTGTAATATTTTTGGATAAAGTGCGTGAATATAGTTGTGTCTTTTCTTACAATTGACCTGTTTATTGGTTAACCGCATATCATCTCTGCCATGGGGGTATGAATTAAGTAGGGAGGAGGATACAACATGATTGGAGATCGAATTGTGCGGTATCGGATGGAAAAAGATATTTCAGCAGCAGAGCTTGCGAAAAAAGCCGGCATCCCTGAAACATATATGCGTGATGTTGAACAGAACATTTATAAATTTCCATCAGTACAATACATAGAGAAAATTTCCTCAGTGCTAAATATTCCTTTGCATTACCTGATTGAGCCATCCCAGGGCGAGGATGATGGAGCCGATCTGGATGAAGAATGGAGGGAAGTTGTTGAAGAAGCAATGGACTCTGGTATCTCAAAGGATCGGTTTAAAGAGTTTTTGAAATCGAAGAATAAGAATACAAAACATACTCTTTATTAATAACGCGTGTGGTTGGTTTTCTGCATAAACATGAATGATGTATTGACCAGTGATGAAACACTTAATTCAGATAAATGAAAACGGAGCAGAGGAACTGGATTCCTGCTGCTCCGTTTTCGTATACCCAATGCAAAGCGCGGAAATGAATGTCTTCTAAGAGCGGTCAAGTCATAGAAACCATTTTAACTCGTGAGATTCATTCACATTCCTATTTGATTGCTGAAAAACACTCTATTAAAGGGAAGACGGATAATTTCCGAGAGGTTACAAAGAATATGGATGTTTTAAGTAGTCTGTAAAAAGGTAAGAAAAGTATTGTAACTTACTTGACGAACATCAATAATTATTTTATATTAGATTACATAAAGTAACCTAATATATAAAAAGTGACCAGGTGAGAAAAGTAGTATTCTTATCAGGAAGAAAAGGAGCACCTCACATGGCTGGCTTTTTTCAAAAATTATTTGGCGGAAGGGGAAATGATAATATGGCAAACGTGAAAGTAACAATTTTGTATTACAGTTCAACAGGCACAAACTATCAGATGGCGCAGTGGGCAGCAGAAGGCGTGAAGACAGCTGGAGGGGAACCAAAGATTGTCCGCGCTCCAGAACTTGCACCAGAAGAAGCAATCGCTCAAAATCCTGCATGGAAAAAGCACTACGATGAAACAAAGGATATCGTACCTGAAGTTACAATGGATGATCTTGATGAAGCAGATGCAATCTTATTCAGCATCCCGACACGTTTTGGAAACGTGCCTGCGCAGATTAAGCAGGTGATGGACCAGGCCGGCGGTCTTTGGGCGCAGGGCAAGCTTATGAATAAAGTCGTAAGTGCGATGTCTTCTGCGCAAAACCCTCATGGAGGACAGGAGCAGACCATTACGAATCTATACACCTCAGCATTCCATTGGGGATGTATTGTCGCAGCACCCGGCTACTCTGATCCAGTTACTTTCGGTGCAGGCGGTAACCCGTACGGCACAAGTGTTACGGTGGACCAGGACGGTAATATGAAGGAAGATGTAGAAGCGGCTGTGAAGCATCAAGCAAAGCGTACAGCAGAAATTGCAGGCTGGGTAAAGCAGGGCCAGCAACAATAATAAATAATTGAGAAGAGGCTGGAAGACAACGGTCTCTAAAGTGTAAAAAGCGCTTCCGATTATCAAACATGATAGTCGGGAGCGTTTCGTTTAATAGGAACCGGCAGAATCTTCGGACGATCTGCATACGGACAGGAGGTAGGTGATACGCGCCCCCTTTTGCATGGTAAAAATGCAGTCGACAAGTCCTTCGCTTTCCGTGGGCAGCGCTTCAGCTAACCGGGCGAAACCCGCGCCCGGCGGATCTTCAGCCGCTGCTCTTCCCACTGGAGTCTTCGGACTTGTCCCCTGCTATCTTCTATTTAAGATACTACTTATTCTATAAAAAGTGGCTTTTGCTACAGCCCCTTAAACATATTTCTTAACAAGTGAAGTTAATTCGTGGTCTTCCTTAAGACTGGAATATTTGCAGAACGCCTCAGCGGCACTATGCTTATGAATATATTCCTGCAGCTCTGCAGCTTCCTCGTCAGAAGCAGATCGAAATTGAAGGAGAGCTGCGATCGTTTCTGCCAGCGCTTCTGGTACACGGCCGCGCTCCAATAATTCCAGAGAAGGCTTGACGAGACGATCTTTTGGGCCGAGCTTGCGAATCGGTCCACGCCCCACTCTTGTGACCGGGTCAGCTAAATAAGGGTTCTGAAATCTGCTGTTAATTTTGTGGTGGTAGGTTTCCATTTCAGAAGAGGAGAAACCGTACTTCTCTTGAAGAAGCAGGCCGGTTTCCTGCAGAGTCTGAACATATTTCTTCTGAACAGCCGTGTGTTCAAACGCTTCCTTTGTTGTTGCACATCCATGCACAAAGCCATGATAAGCCAGAGCTGCATGTCCGGTGTTTACGGTAAAAAGCTTACGTTCAATAAATGGCTCCAGCTCTTCAACAAACGTAATATCTTTTATCGCAGGTGCCGTTCCGATCCAATTTTTTGTTTCCACTACCCATTCGAAAAAAGGTTCTACAGTCACGTCAAGCCCACTTCCAGCAGCCTGGTCGGGTACAATCCGGTCTACTGCTGCATTGGCAAATCCAGCAATTTCGTCTAACGAAATGAAATCGGCGCTGCTCAAATGTTTACTTACATGCTGCTTTAAGGCATCTGTGCCTCCGACCATATTTTCACACGCTATAATGTGTACTGGCTTGGTTTTTCCACTATTAATGCGGTGGAGTAGGCCTTTAGCAATAGCTGGAGCAATATGAGGAAGTACGGCGGGACCGACTGCTGTCGTAATAAGATCTGCTTCCTCTATCAGCTGCAGCAGCTTCTCTTCCTCCAGTATGCTGTGGATGGCTTTCACTCCATTCACACTCATGGATTGTCCATTCTCATCTGCTAGACGGACATGGTAGCTCCGGTGGTGTTTCAGCTCATCTATCAAGGGTTCATTTACGTCAGCGAACCAAAGGCGGTAACCAGCTTTGTTTAAGATCTGCCCAACGAAGCCTCTGCCGATGTTGCCTGCTCCTATTTGCAGTGCGAGCATCTTAATTGACCTCGCTGAATTGGTCTAACAGTTCCTCGGCGCTTCCAGCGTCAATCATTTTTTGAATGTTTTCTTCCTCGGAGCAAACGATGGCGATTTTTGAAAGTATTTCAAGGTGCTCGTCTCCTTTTCCAGCAATGCCGATAAGAATTTTTACAATTCTACCGTCTCCAAAATCTACTCCATCAGGGACCTGAATAATTGAAATGCCGGATTCCTGGATAAGAGCCTTAGAATCCTCAGTTCCGTGAGGTATCGCCACAAAATTTCCCATATAGGTCGAGGTGATTTTTTCCCTCTCCAGCATGGAATCAATGTAGCTGGAATCTACATAGCCCTGCTCTACTAGAATATTTCCTGTTTTTTTAATTGCTTCTTCTTTTGTTGCAATAGTCTCTTTTAGCTTCACGTTCTCTTTCTGCAGTACTTCTTTACTCATGTTTCTCCACTCCTTAAGTTGAGGAAATTTTATTTTTCAGCCATTGATGAAAGGCTGATGCCATATGCCGCCGGATACTCTCCTGTCCGGCATATGTGAAATGTTTGATGGAATAGTCATTTTCAATCAATTGACTGCTGACAGCACTTAAAATTTCATAAAGCTCCTGTACTTCTTTCTCCGGAGCAAGCAGCACAAGGAGTCTTGAAACTTCTATCTGGGAGCCATCCATTGCTTGCAGCGACTGTGGTTCAGGTAGTTCCCATAAGGTAAATGAAGGCTGTCTGACATATGGGCTTCGTGTATGAAACAAGGCAAGATGGGATCCTGGTATGCCAACACCAGATGACTCATGTCTGTCCCACATCTTTTCGGCTACAGCCGACCCATCCTGCAGCTTTCCGTTTTTCTCGAGCTGCAGGCATGCCTGCTTTAATCCGCTTCTCACCTGTGAGGTCTCCTGAATATTGCCGAGTCTCAAATGCTTTAATAACTCGTTGATAAAACGGGAATACCGTTCTATTTTAGTTATTTGATGAAACGGATCCGCCGGCGGCCTGCTGTGCTGTTTCTCCGTGTAAGTCTGCTGCTGTTTTGTCTTATTAATTCTTTCAATATAGGATCGAATGTTTTCAATATCATCTTCACTTAGAAATGGATTGACGACGATATGAGGCTCATTCCCGGAAAGGGGGAGGGTAGAGATAATAAGGTCAAACCCTTTTGACCGTTCTTCCTCAATTTCCATCATCGAGATATTTTTCAGCTCGGCCAATTCTGGAATTTCCCGTTCTATCCGGGTCAGCAGCATTTTCGATGACCCGATACCACTTGAGCAGACGACGAGTGCTTTTATAGTCTGCTGCTGGCGGGAACGTTCTAGTGCAGCCCCAAAGTGAAGAGCAAGGAATCCAATTTCTGCTTCTGGAATCATGATTTCACCAAATGCTTTTCCCGCTGCCTTCTCCACAATTTTGAACAAATCGGGATAATCCCGTTTAATTTCCTGAAGGAGCGGGTTGTGAATTTTCATGTTTTCCTGGAGCCGGTACAAGGTCGGTTCGAGATGGGAAACGAGTCCTTCATATAGGGATCCTTCTCCTGTTAAAAAAACACCTGTTTCTTCCTGTATATACCTCATTAGCTTCTTTGCATAAACCGCAGCGGGCAGATTATTGGTATCAAGGATAAATTCTTGATCCTGCCTGAGCTTTGCCCCGCGTAAATGCATTGTAATATAACCGGTTTCCGCCTTAGGGATTATAATTTGAAACACCTGTTCAAGACGCGACGTTATTTTCCCGGCGAGGGTAAATTCCTTTGTCATTTCCAGGGAATTTAGAAACTCAGGGTTCATGTCAATATTCTGTCCCTGTTCTATTCGTTCGACAGCAAGCGTCAGATGAACCACAAGACCGATGTAGGCACTGTCAGCAAATGAGTACGGAAGCTCTTCGCTTAGGAGGGATAGTGCCTCTTCAACGGCTGACCATTTATCCTCTTCCACCATACCGAGCAGACGATTCGAAATTTCCCCTTTTTCCTGGTCCCGCTTATCGTCAATATTCTTGCGAATCATAGAGAAAAAATCTTCTTCTCTGAAATTTTCTGCAATAACACTGCTCATTGCCCTCCGCTTGGCAGTCTCGCTTCCTTCGAGTTGAACACCGGAACCGCGTCTCCTGGTTAATGTCAATTCAAAAAATGACAGCCAATCCTCGAGCCGGTCCAGATCATGACTAATTGTCGCAGCTGTAACCTTCAAATCGATTGCAAGTGCGGTCAGCTTAATTGGTTCCTTCGATTCAAGCAGGGTGCATATTTCGAGAATTCGTCTTTCTTCCGCCGTATACTCGGCCGGAGACTGCTGCAGAAGCTGGAGTGACAATTCCTTCATATTCTCTTTTGTTCCGGTTAAAGAAACGCCTTTGCCTGTGCTTTTTTTTATTGCCAGACCGCGTGAGGTCAAAAAAGAGTCCAGCGCTTTTAAATCCCGGTGAATCGTGCGCGTGCTCACTTCTAAGTCTCTTGCCATAACAGAGACCGGCACCTCTTCATCCTTTTTCAGAAGAAATTGCAGAAGTGCCCGTTCCCTCGCAGTAATATAGTCCATTATTATCCCTCCTCTAAGGGATGTGACCTATTGCTGTTTCTTTAAGTTTTCCACTATTTCATCGTATTTACTGCTTCCGAGGAAGTTATCCACGGAGACATGTTCTGCGTCCGGCCGCTTTGCTTCGGCCCTTTCTGTCAAATCCTGATGAGTGATGATAAGATCTGCATCCTCAGGTATTTGATTGATCGACGTATTTGTTACGGCAATATCAAGTCCAGCTTTATTAATTTTATTTCTCATTACAGAAGCACCCATCGCACTTGAGCCCATTCCTGCATCGCAGGCAAACACAATTTTATTAATTTCTTTCTGTACATCTGTGTCGGAATCCTTTGTTGCAGTATCAGCTGATAAGCTGGAAGCAACTGAACTTTCCTTCCCTTTCATATCCTGCATTTTTGCCGTGGCACTGCTTAAGTCTTCACTTTCCCCTTTGTTGGCACTGAATTTTAGAATTAATGAAGCGATAGCAAAAGAAACAAGTGCGGCGATAATTACCCCTCCGAACACTCCTATATAATCAGTGCGCGGGGAGAGCAGTCCGATGGAGATAATGCTTCCAGGCGAAGGCACTCCGTTCAATCCTACACCGAAAAGGGAGAAGGTGAAAACGCCGCTCATGCCTCCGGCGATAACTGCTAATAATAGCGCCGGTTTCATGAGAATGTACGGGAAATAAATTTCATGAATCCCTCCGAAGAAGTGAATTATAACGGCCCCGGGAGCAGAGCTTCTTGAAATTCCTCGTCCAAAAATACAATAAGCCAGCAATACCCCTAAGCCAGGACCAGGGTTTGATTCTAATAGGAAGAGAATCGATTTTCCATTTGCAGCCAGCTGGTCTGCGCCAATCGGGGTCAGAATTCCATGGTTAATAGCATTGTTAAGAAACAGCACTTTCGCAGGTTCAATAAAAATACTGGCAAGCGGCAGCAGTCCGGCACTGATAATGACGTCCACCCCTGCAGCAAGTACTGCTGTAATGCCAGAGACGAACGGCCCAATTCCGAGAAGGCCGATTAAAGCTAAACCACCGCCGAGAATACCCGCCGAAAAGTTATTTACGAGCATTTCAAAGCCCTGACGAATTTTTCCTTCAACTGCCCTGTCAAACTGTTTAATCAGATAGCCACCGAGAGGTCCCATAATCATCGCACCGATAAACATGGTGACATCAGCACCGACGATAACCCCGATGGTAGCGATGGCACCAACGACGCCTCCGCGGGTGTCATGAATAATCTTACCACCAGTATAGCCGATCAAGAGCGGGAGTAGATACGTAATCATCGGATCGACAAGCTCAGCAAGTCGTTCGTTCGGTATCCACCCGTCCGGTATAAATAACGCAGTAATTAGTCCCCAGGCAATAAATGCTCCGATATTCGGCATAATCATACCGCTTAAAAAACTTCCAAAGCTTTGAACTCTGGCGCGGATACTGCTTTTTTTCTTTTGTTCTTCACTCATTTGTTTTTCCTCCTTAGAGTTATTTGCTGTTTGACATTCTGGATTTTGAAACCATTATTAAAAAAATAAAAATGTTTTATCATGATGAGAGCTTATAATTTAATAATAAGGGGCTCTCTGCAACACCTCAATAAAAGGAAAACAGGGATTCGTCACATTGAATGTTGACAATATTTAATAAGAGAAGTGAATACAGAAGAAGGCGGGTTATCGATAAATATTCGAACTTTGTCGAATAAACAGAGCAGACTTTTGTTAAAACTGTTTCTGTGTATAAAAATAAGGTATAATGATTTCTTAGAAATAAATTTAACTCGACAATGGAGGAAATACATTCATGCTTGTTGCAATAGTTGCCTTATTGTTTGTTTCTTTCTTTTTATCCGGAAGTGAAACTGCACTGACGGCTGTGAATAAAATGAAAGTACGATCAGCCGCGGAAAATGGGGACAAACCATCGAAGAAACTGTTGAAAATGGTTTCCAAGCCGGACGAGCTTATTACCGCTATTCTAATAGGAAACAATATTTCCAATATTGCTCTGCCGACGATCGTGACCATTGTAGCTATTGATTACGGTGTGAATGTAGGGCTGGCAACAGCCGTTTTGACTCTGACGATTATCATTTTTGCTGAGGTGCTGCCAAAATCAGTGGCTGCCACCTTCGCCGAAAAAATTGCATACATAGTTGCTCCGGTCATCCGCTTGGTCATGTTCATTTTTAAACCGCTTACGTATTTACTAAATATTTTTACAGGAGTGGTTATTCGGGTGATTTCTAAAGGGGAGAAGGTACAAGCTTCTTTTTCTAAAGAAGAATTAAAAACTATGGTCGACATTGCGACGCATGAAGGTACCTTTGATGATGAGGAAACGCAGCGAATTAAAGGCGTTATTGATTTCTACAGCAAGGATGTGCGCGACGCATTGAAAACCCCGCGTATCGAAATTGTCGGCATTCCAGAGGAAAGTACACTCGATGAAGCGCGCGAGATCATTTTAAACAACAACCATACACGTTACCCGGTTTACCGAGAAGACATGGACCACATCGTCGGCGTATTCCATTCTAAGCTGCTGCTGCAATGGGCGAACGAACCGGGAACCACTCTCGACGATTTTACCGACAATAATCCTTTATTTATAGTTGAAACGACGTCCATCGAGAAGGTATTTAAAATGATGCTCAAGGAAAAGAAGCACCTTGCCATCGTTATGGATGAATATGGCGGTACCAACGGCATTATCAGCCATGAAGATATCATCGAAGCAATGATCGGGCAGGAGATTGCAGATGAAACCGATGAAGATGAAGACGTGCTGATCCGCGAGCTCACATCAGATCATATTATCTGCAACGGGAAGCTTGGAATTCGAAGACTAAATGATGTGTTCCGGACAAAAATCCCGGAAGAAGAGGATATTGTGGCAGGATTTCTATATAAGGAAATCGGCCATATCCCGGAAGAAGGGGAAACGCTCGAGCATAACTATTTATTTTTTGAAGTACTGGAAATGGATGATAATCGTATCGTGGAGGCAAAAATCACGAAGCTTCCTGATGAAGAGGAAGAGGATTAATATCATTTCAGGAGGCACCTGCTGTTGAGACAGAGGTGCTTTTTTTGTGGAGAAAATCAGTATGAGATTCCGTTAATTGCTCGAATCAACCTGTTTTGTTGCCTTTGCCGGACATGAGTTCCGTTATCGGTAGAATTGAAAGCCATATTACCATCCATTCAAACGGATTGCGTACCTGAAGTCTGCAAGCCTATCGAATAGAGGGGATTTTGATAGAATAACGAATCTCCTGTCTAGTGATTACTGTATTAAGCTTGAAAACAGCCTTCGTAAAGTAGGAAACTGGAAATGATAACTGGTTCATACAATAATAAATAAATATATTCAAAAATAAAACCAAATTTGTTAAGATAGATTTAAGGGAAAAACAACACAAGGATACAGGAGGTTTTTATGGTTAATCATTTATGGAACGTTGAAAACGCTGACAAAATGGAACAGGGCCTGAATGAACTTGTATATCGCTCAAACCTGCTTGGATCAGATCGTGCAGTGGCCAACTTTGGCGGCGGAAATACGTCTATGAAAACAATAGAAAAGGATTTTCGCGGCCGCGATGTAGAAGTAATGTGGGTGAAAGGAAGCGGCTCTGATCTTGCCACGATGGGGGCAGAGCATTTTACTGGTCTTCGTATGGAAGACATCCGGCCGCTTCTCGAATATGACGAGATGAGCGATGAAGATATGGTAGAATACTTGTCTCATTGCATGATAGACAGTAAGCATCCACGCTCTTCTATCGAAACGCTTCTGCATGCTTTCCTACCTTATCCTCATGTCGACCATACTCACCCAGATGCGATCATAAGCATCTGCTGTGCAGACAATGGACGTGAAATTGCAGAGGAGATTTTCGGAGATAGTTTCGTCTGGGTCCCTTATGTCCGGCCTGGTTTTTCATTATCTAAGATGATTGCAGAAGGGGTGAAAAACAACCCGAAAGCCGAGCTGGTACTGATGGAAAAACATGGTCTTGTCACATGGGGGAAGACATCAAAGGAAACTTATGACCAGACGATAGCAGTTATTCAGGAAGCGGAAACATACGTCAACAAAAAAATCAAGCAGGCAGACACGTTCGGGGGACAGGCTTATAAACCTCTGGCAGAAAAACAAAGAAAAGAAGTGCTTGCTGAAATCATGCCGTTTATCCGCGGGCAGGTCAGCGGGGATAAAAAAATGCTGCTTACTTATTCTGATGATACTCCTGTGCAGGAGTTCGTGAACAGTAAGGATGCCCCGGATCTTGCCAGAGTCGGCGCTGCCTGCCCGGACCACCTCGTCCACACCAAGCGGGTCCCACTGTATGTTGACTGGAATCCCCAATCAGAATCTATTGAACAATTAAAAGAAAAAGTAAAAGCTGGAGTCCATCAATTTAAAAAAGAATATAAGAATTATTTTCAACGAAATAAAAATGAAGGCGATATCATGTTTGAGTCAGCACCAAGGGTTATTTTGATTCCCGGACTCGGCATGGTCAATACGGGCAAAAACTTAAAAATGGCAGAGGTCAGCGGCGATTTGTATCACCGTGCAATTGAAGTAATGAAAGGAAGTACCGCTCTTGGAAGCTTTGTCTCTCTTGATGAAAATGAATCGTACAATATCGAATATTGGCCGCTGGAGCTGTATAAGCTTTCGCTTGCTCCACCAGAAACAGAGCTCTCCCGTCACATTGCTTTTATTACAGGAGGTGCCGGCGGGATCGGCAGTGCGGTAGCTGAAGATTTTCTAAAAAGAGGGGCACACGTTGTTCTTGCTGATTTGAACGAGGAAGGTGCTCGTGAAAAAGCAAAAGAATTAAACGAAGTCTATGGGGCAGGAAGAGTCACAGCCGTAAAGATGGATGTCACCAGTGAAGAGCAGGTTCAGGAGGCATACCAAAGCACTGCTCTCGCGTATGGCGGGGTCGATATCGTAGTAAATAACGCGGGTCTCGCTACTTCAAGTCCATTTGATGAAACGACTCTTGAGGAATGGAATTTGAATATGAACGTGCTTGGTACCGGCTACTTCCTCGTCGCAAGGGAGGCTTTTAAGCAAATGAAGGTGCAGGAAACAGGCGGAAGTATGATTTTTGTCGGATCGAAAAACTCGGTATATGCTGGAAAAAATGCCAGCGCGTACAGCTCTGTTAAAGCGATGGAAACGCACCTTGCCCGCTGTATCGCGGCAGAAGGTGGAGAGCATGGTATTCGTGTAAACTCCGTACTTCCAGATGCCGTGCTGCAGGGATCGAAAATATGGTCTTCTTCATGGAAGGAAGAAAGAGCTGCAGCTTACGGAATACACCCGGATCAATTAGAAGAACATTATCGGAAGAGAACGACACTGCGTGTGAATATATACCCTAAGGATATTGCAGAAGCCATCAGCTTTTTTGCTTCTGCCCGCTCTGAAAAAACCACTGGCTGCATGATTACAGTAGACGGCGGGGTACCCGCTGCCTTTACAAGATAATTTATAAACGGAGGCGACGCGCATGAAAAACAGTTCAATTGGGGAAACGCACTGGTTCATTCCGGATGGCTTTATCCCGCCGCTCAGCAGTGGAAGTCAGCCAAGTCACGAATCGATCTGTGTCCTCAACAGCGGGGATGAGCCAGCGAACCTGACGATCACGATTTTTTTCGAAGACCGGGAGCCGCTGGAAAATATTCCTTATACCTTACCTGGCAGACGAACGAAGCATATCAGAACGAGCCTGCTTGAGGTGAATGGAGATAAAATCCCCGAAGCCGTTCCATATGCCATTGAGGTAGAAAGTGATACTCCGGTAATTGTTCAGTACAGCCGGCTCGATTCGACTCAGCCGGAACTTGCGTTAATGAGTACGATGGCGTTTCCTGTCAGCCGTTGAAAAAATCAGAAAGGCAGTGAGCACATGAGCGACAAATTTTATGCTTTGTTTGAAGAACAGCAGAAGCAGCGCGGTATTGATCTTGAAGCGGTAAAAACTAAGCTGAAAAACCTGAAAGTTGAGACACCGTCCTGGGGGTTTGGAGACTCCGGCACCCGCTTTAAAGTGTTTCAGCAGGAAGGGGTGCCGCGCGATCCGTTCGAAAAATTTGAAGATGCAGCACAGGTTCATAAATATACGGGGTCAAGTCCTTCTGTGGCCATTCATATCCCGTGGGACAAGGTCACCGATTACAATGAACTAAAAAACCATGCAGCTTCGCTAGGCCTTAAGATTGGAGCTGTCAACCCTAATCTTTTTCAGGATGATGATTATAAGTTTGGAAGCATCACAAACAGCAGGAAAGCAGTCCGGGAAAAAGCCGCTGACCATCTGCGTGAATGTGTCGACATCGCCAGACAGACAAATTCCAAGCTGATCAGTCTCTGGTTTGCCGATGGAACGAACTACCCTGGCCAAGCAGATTTTCGGCAGAGGAAAAACTGGATGCAGGATAATCTCCAGTCTCTTTATAATGAGCTGGATGAGGATATGCGTATGTTAATTGAATATAAATTTTTCGAGCCGGCTTTTTATCATACCGATCTGGCGGACTGGGGCATGGCGTATAACGCTGCAGTGAAGCTTGGGCCGAAAGCGGAAGTACTTGTCGATACCGGACATCATCCGCAGGGCACCAATATTGAACACCTAGTCGCGTATTTAATCGATGAAAAGAAGCTCGGCGGCTTTCACTTTAACAGCCGTAAATACGCAGATGATGACCTCATTGTCGCGGCACATAACCCTTACGAAATCTTTCTCATTCTGCAGGAAATTGTCGCAGCGGAAGAAGACAGTGATGAAACAGTCCGGGCCAATGCATCAAATATCGCTTACATGCTGGATCAATGCCATAATCTTGAGCCGAAAATTCCGGCCATGATCCGGTCGATTGAGAACGTGCAGTCACTCTATGCAAAAGCCTGTCTCGTCAATCAGGAGGAATTGAATCGTGCAAGGCAGCAGCAGGATGTCCTTGCTGCAGAGCAGGCAGTACGGGATGCATATGAAAGTGATGTTACACCGCTGCTGCAGGCGGTCCGTGAGGAAATTGGAGCTGCTGTCCATCCACTAAAAGCCTATCAAGAAAGCGGCTACGGTGAAAAAATACTTTCCCGTGGCAAGGGCGGTGCCAGCTGGTGAGTGTGTTAGCGTTTGATATCGGGGCTGGGTCCGGACG
The DNA here is from genome assembly GCF_042139015.1 of Alteribacillus sp. HJP-4. Lineage (NCBI taxonomy): Bacteria > Bacillati > Bacillota > Bacilli > Caryophanales > Bacillaceae > Alteribacillus > Alteribacillus sp. HJP-4. The sequence goes on from NZ_JBHIKY010000024.1 coordinate 46,921, forward strand.
TGCCCTGCTTGCCGATATAAAAAACGGTCAATTAACATACGAGGAGGTCCACCGTTTCAGCAATGACCCTGTTCAGATTGGGAAGCGGTTACATTGGGATATTTATCGGATCTATTTAGAAATAAAGCTCGGACTCGCTGCGGCTGTGAAAAAAAGTGCTGACCCTATCGAAGGACTGGCGATTGACACGTGGGCCGTCGATTTTGGCCTGATTGGAGAGGACGGAGAGCTTCTCAGAGCCCCGTATCATTACCGGGATCACCATACAGACGGGGTGATGGATGTATGCCATCAGAAAACGATAAGCAGAGCGGCTATTTTTGAAAGAACAGGGATTCAATTTCTGCCATTTAATACAATTTATCAGCTGCATGCAATGAAAATCGCAGATTCTTCTGTGCTAAAAGAGGCAGAGTCCCTGCTAATGATTCCTGATCTACTGCGCTATTTTCTTACCGGAGTGAAAAAAAGTGAATTTACCAATGCTTCAACAACTCAATTGTATAATCCGATAAAAAAGCAGTGGGACCGTGAATTATTGAGTGCAATAAATGTCCCTGTGGAGCTGTTTCAAGAAACGGTACTGCCTGGAACAATTGTTGGTGAGTTAAACAGTGATGTATGTGAAGAACTGAGTGTAGAGCCGATTCCGGTCATTGCAGCGGGGGAACATGATACAGCCTCCGCGGTGGCAGGCATTCCAGCGCTTGATCAGGATTTCGTCTATTTAAGCTGCGGCACGTGGTCACTTATGGGAACAGAAGTGAGTGAAGAGCCGATAATCAATGAACAGACCCTTCGCTGGAATTTTACAAACGAAGGTGGAGTCAGCAATACGTACCGGCTTCTCAAAAATATTATGGGGCTGTGGATTCTGGAGGAATGCAGACGGATTTGGGAGCAGGAGGAACCAGTCCAATACGATTCTCTTCTTAAGGAAGCGGATAAGGTCCCTGCTTTTCAAAGCTTTATTGATCCGGATAACCTGCAATTTTTAAACCCTCTTCATATGCCCAGGCAGATTCAGCTATATTGCGAGGAATCAGGTCAGCATGTACCGCAGTCGAAGGGAGAGATCGTCCGCTGTATTATGGAGGGCCTGGCCCTTAAATACCGGTACGTATTTGACCGTACAGGAGAACTGACAAGTAAGCCGTATTACGGACTTCATATGGTGGGAGGCGGCACTAAAAACACTATGCTCTGTCAGTTTACGGCAAATGCTCTCGGTAAGCCTGTCTGGGCAGGACCGGTGGAGGCAAGCGCGATTGGCAATATAATGGTGCAGATGATGGCACTTGGAAAAGTAAAAAACCTCGAAGAAGCGCGGTTGATTACATTAAAAAGTACGGATATGACGTATTATTTTCCGGAAAACTACCGGGAATGGCAGGAGGCATATGATCGATTTTGTGATAAGATGGGGTTAAACAATGCAGCGGATTAGACGAAAGTAGGGAAGAAATGTGTTAGTGGCAGAACGATATGAGCAGATTCTTGCACTGATTGATGAAAAAGGAAGCGTCCGGGTCACGGAATTGAGCAGAAAATTCAGGGTGACCGAAGAGACGATACGCCGCGATCTTGATCAGCTCGAAAAGCAGAACAAAATCAAGCGCAGCCACGGAGGCGCCGTTTCCGTAAAACAGGGCAAAGCCGAGACGCCATATTTCGAGCGGGAAATTACAAATGTTGAAGAAAAAAGGAAAATCGCCAGAAAAGCCCTGCAATTTATTAATGAAAATGACCGGATTATTTTAGATGCCAGCTCTACAGCGTGGTATATGGCTAAAGAGCTGCCGGATATACCGCTGATAGTGCTGACGAATTCCATTAAAGTATCGGTGGAATTAAGCGGGAAACAGAATATTAAAGTGATATCGACCGGAGGCATTCTTTCACCACGTTCACTCTCGTTTGTCGGTCCGCTTGCCGAGCAGTCCCTTGACTCTTACCATGTAGATAAAGTGTTTTTATCGTGTCAGGGGGTTCATACAAAAAAGGGCTTGAGTGATTCTAACGAAATGCAGGCCCATCTAAAGCAAAAAATCATCCACGCCTCTGATGAAGTATATTTGCTTGCCGATCACACAAAGCTAGGAGTACAATCATTTTCCCGCATTGCCGGCTGGGATCAAATTGATGTATTTATTACGGACAAAATCTCCGAAGATTATCAAACTCCTATAAAAGAGCAGGACGTTGATCTGCATATTTTGGATGAAAATATATAAAATGTAATGGCTGTTAGGAGACTTCTCCTGACAGCCATTTTTCATGGTTCATTCGACTTGTTTGTTTTATGAATGAAATTCATAAGTTCATTTCACGATCACAGCTACGAATAGACAGCCTAGCTGTGATCGGAAAGGAGATCCGTTATTCCATCAAAATTATCTCTTTTTGAAAGTCTGGCGCACATCAGGTACGCTACTTCTGCCACTTTTGGAGTTGTTTTGCACCTATCTCAAACGATATTTTGCACAATAAAGACCTAATAAAAAGCCATTTGTTTAATCAATGCTTGTGCTTTTAATCCAAATTATGATGCTGGCGATAAAAAATCTTATACTCGTTACTATGTAAGGATAGAGTGTTCCAATTGAATATAGACTAGTACCAATCAGCGGTCCCATTAACGTTCCCGTTCCTTGCGCAGTAGTCACAAGACCAGAAACAGCACCTTGTTCTATGGAGAATTTTGTTGCTGCCATCGCCCGAAAATTCCCGGTAGAAATATGTATACTGGCAAGAGCATACATTAAAATTGAAGGCAACTGGCTTATTAATTTGACAGGGATTTTTTAGCATACCACCGTCTAAGTAGATTGATATTCGCCTGATGATAACGGCTATGGTCTGCTATATGCCATATTCCCCAACGAATGGTTGCTTGTTTTTCGTTCTCATGTCCGAAGGAGACGACTCTTTCTAAATCAGCGTCTCTAAGTTGTGTGCAAGTTTCTTTCAACATTTTAATAACGTCTTCATAGTCGGACAACAGAGTAATCAAAGACTTATCTTTAACCATTGGAATCCTACCATTTGTATCTAACGCAGGTCCATATTTTTCTTCTGAAGAGGAAGGAAGTGATTGTCCTTTTATTCTATATACCCACTGAAGGTCAACGTATGTAAGGTGGTTTATTATCTGAGCAGTGCTATTAAAATTGTTGTTTGGCCCTTTGTAGTCGACTTCTTCTTGTGACATTCCTTCAGTGATTGATTTTAATCGTTGGTTATTTTCTTTCACAGCAGAATATAATATTCCCACTGTCGGGGACATATTTTTCTCACCAGGTAAATCGAAAAGCATCCTAGATTTCCTCCCTTTTTCAAGTTTGACTAGCATTTTTCCAATTCCTTTACCTCTGTAACTATTACTTATCATCATTCCAAAAGAACTGGTGTGAGTCAATCTCTTTATATTTGCTATTTACAACTTTTTTATTCACGCACACCTGTACACTGTATATCTCCTGATAAAAAGGATAGCAATGAAGTATTAGATAATCTGTATCTTTTGACTTCACCCACTTGATACATTTTTGAAACCTTGATATAATCGCATTTAATGTCACTTTTGGAGTTGTTTTGCACCTATTTTAAACGATAATTTGCACAAAACGGACCTAATAAAAAACCATCTGTTTAATCATTGATGGCTTCTCCGCAGTTTTATTTAATACCGATAACTAAACTGTCTCGTGCAGCCTCAACCACTTCTGTAGTTATCGTTTCAAGATTATTTATCTCGAGTATTCGATCAATTTGAGTGAACAGTCGTTGTATAAGCCGGAAATTCCCTTTGGTGATCTTAATGATTGTGGTTATTGCTTCATAATCGGAAAAGTCTTCGAGTTTTATGGAGAGACCTAACTCTTCCCACTTATACTCTAAAATGTGATGTGTTTCGTCTTTGCTCAAGTTAGCAAATTCGTGTGCAAATCCAATTCTGGAGAAAAGCTGAGGATATCGTGCCAATCGTTTCTCGATACCAGGCATGACTATAAATATCAATGCTATGTCATTCCGGTCATAGATATCTCTAAGCTGTTCTAAATGCTGCAATTTTAGCCGATCTATTTCATCAACAATAATCAAGTCTATATCTTCAAATGCATCGCCAGAGTAATATTCTTCCTCGCCTTGAGCGATCGTTCTATATGCAGCTTTTACTATTCTCATTTTTCCACCAATTAAGTTAATCTCGCTATACATTTTAGTCGCCCTTACAGCAGGAGCAGTATAAAAAATAGTTCTTGCTTTTAAAATCCTTTCGTCTGCATCTACACCGATTTCCTTTGCTGTCTTATATGCAATTTGCCTTTCGATGAAATCCCAATTTGCATAATACCTTGAGGATAATGTTTTTCCAACCCCTGGAAGTCCATAACAAATACCGATATATTTATATTTGATACAGGCTCCACAGAATTCAGCAAATCTCTTATATTCTTTTGTTTCAATAAATATTTGTCGCTTATTCATTGAAGTACCTCTTTAATTTTGATTTCTTTAATTTTGACTTATCCGGGTTGTCTTCTACAGCATTTTGCTTTGATAAAATGACTTCTTCCGCAACTGACTTTCTCACATTAATCTGCTTTTTTAAATCCCTTCTAACCTTATTTCTGTCTGAAACGATATCTTTTAAATCGATGGTATAATCGGAGATTTCAGGAGAAATTGCTGTACATAGGTATTCATCTTTATAGAAAACCCGTATCTCTGCAATATCTCTTGGATCATAACGGATAATAACAGTTTCACCTACGTATGCAGCAAGATTAGTATTGATATATCTTAATCCCTGGAAGCGAATGCCGTCCACATGAACTTTTCTTGGCTTTGCAACATTTAGCAGTAATAAATCAAGGTTCTCTATACTCTCAGGCATGTTAGGAAGAAAACCAGAATGACTCCATGCATGTATTGGTTCTTTTTTTGTCGTACTGTGAATCCTATGATGGTAATTATATATGATAAAATTCAATAATTTTTCATCCAACTCTTTCATGGTGATAAGTGAAGAATTAGTTTGATTTCTTATATAACCCGGAAGGTCCTGCAAAAATAATTGGTTAACGCTCAAGAAGAACCTTTCTATTTTCCCACGACCCCTTGGAACACCCACTGTGGAAAAGACAAGGTTAATTTTTAGATCAATGGCAACTTGTTCTAAGTGATTGGATGTGAAATCACTTCCATGATCCGTATAAAACTTTTCAGGAATACCACATATTTGCCAATCTGGATTATTCTTTCGCCATATTGCTTGGTGCAAGACCAGTGCGGTATGAATAGCAGTTGGGTCTTGAAAAGTTAAAAAATATCCAGCGATTGCTCGACTATACTCATCCATAATAATGGTCAGCCAAGGTCTACCCGGTTCTTCCTTTTCATTTAAAGCCATGATATCCAACGGAGTATGATCAGCTTGCCAAATTTCATTAGGATAGTTCGCTTCCCGACGGTGAATCAAATCATAACTATTTTGATATTCCTTTTTTCCTTCATAGGCTAGTTTTTTCATACTTGGTAAGAGGGTTTTTGAAATAGCATATACCTGGTTGTAACTAGGTTGTTGCCAATTGTTCTTTGTACATATTTTACAAATCTTTCGGTGGATGGAAGTGATTGAATTTCTTTTGAGGTTTAGAATTAAATTCTTAATCTCTTCTTGCACTGCTTTTTCTACTTTAAAGCTACCTGCATCTCCTCTATTTTTACGAACCAAACCTTTTAATCCAAATTGCTGGTACTTACTTATCCAATATCGAAGTGTTCGTGTGGAGATACCTGATTCTTCTACAATGACGTTTAATGATTTTTCATCGGAAAGATAAGGTTTAATTATCTTGAATTTTTCCATAGCGTTTTGTCTTTGTTCTTCTGAACACGAAGTCAATGGAGGGGGTTTCTTCATACAACCTGCTCCTTCCGACATTAAAAATCACCATTGTTATAAACTCTTGATTTCATCCTTATTTAAATATCGGTAAAGTGTGGCTTTGCTAATTCCAGTCATATCCACAATATCCTTTACGCTGTACTCTTCTGTATGATAAAGGTTCAACGCTCTGGAGATATTCTTATGATTCACTTTCGGTCTTCCGCCTTTTCTTCCTCTTGCTCTGGCACTTTTCAGCCCTTCTTTGGTGCGTTCTACAATCAAATCCCGTTCAAATTGGCTGAACGCTTGGAATACTGTCATCATTAGTTTCCCTTGCGGTGTGGATGTATCAAAATTCTCCTTATTGCTGATTAGTTTTACGTCTTGTTCTTCAAAGTAATTGACAAGATCTATTAAATCCTTCGTACTTCTTCCCAGACGAGAGAAACTTTCGACAACGACAACATCATGTGGTCTCAATTTGTCCTTTAAACGATTCAACTCAGGCCGATCCGATTTTGTCCCTGTCATTTTTTCCGTTAGTATTTCATTACAGTTATATGTTTTTAATAAATCTATCTGACGGGATAAATCTTGCTTCCGAGTACTGACTCTTGCATATCCATAAATGTATCGGTTCATCAAAAGATACCATCCTTTCAAACATATCGTATCACAAAGGGTGGTATAAGAGTCATAGATTTTGAATAGTTTTTTGAAACTAATATTCCAGCAATGATCAAGAAAAATTGAGCTGAGAAAATTCGTCTTAAAAACATTCGTTTTTGATACTTTGAACGCCAGTCCTGAGTAACAATTTATAGGGTGCTTTCTGATACAATACAGTTAAGAGCTATTAAAGAATTAGTCAAATTTGGTTTTGAAAAAATTCAATTAAATCGAATTCAAGGCAAATGTGATATTGATAATATTGGTTCAGAGAAAGTTATGTTGAAGGTTGGAATGTATTTTGAAGGTACTTTAAGAAAAAATGAATTTATCAAAGGAGAGTTTCGTGATACTAAGATTTTTTCAATTTTGAAAGAAGAATTCTTTTTAAGCTACCAGGGGTATTAATTGAAAGTCAATTATAGATTTGATGTTTACTTTTTAATGATCGATCTTCCACAATCGGGCGCAATTCTGTAAGAATGCGCCTTCTTTTATTGGACATCACCTTTAATTTATTAATTATTAGTTGTAAAATAATGAAGTGTATTAGAAATTATAATCTTCGTTTATGAACTGGAAAATTGTAGATAGGGTTCCGCTATTTTATAGGTCTGTGACCGAGGTCTACATCTTTTACAATTGTAAAAGGCACCTATTGACATAAAAGGTCCGAGGGGAAAGGTTCAGCGTATTTGTTATGCGTTGAAATCTTTCCTTTCGGACTTTTTTAATTTAAAGGAGGTTTTATTTGATGAAGAGAATTGATGAGTTAAAAGCTGGTGTTGCTGTTATTATTTTAAATGAAGAGAATCAAGTTTTGTTACAGAGAAGAGCTGATGTAGGATTATGGGGAATTCCTTCAGGACATATAGAAATCGGTGAAACAGTTTCTGAAGCAGCTATTAGGGAAGTAAAAGAGGAAACTAATTTAGATATAAGAATTAAAAAGCTGATTGGTATTTACTCTGACCCTAATTCACAAGTATTTGCTTATCCAAATGGTAAAGTAGTACATTTCATCACAACTTGTTTTCTTGCTGAAGTTACAGGTGGAGAACTGAGATGTAATTCAGATGAATCACTTGATATTAAGTTTTTTGGACAACAAAAATTACCACAAGACTTACTGAGAATGCATCCTCGATGGTTAAAGGATGCTCTTGCTAAAAGAGAAATGGCATTCATTCGTTAAAATGAAATCTTTATTGAAGTAAAGAGCCTAATTTCTCATTCAAAAGAAGGAGGAATTAAGATTTATATATTTATTCTACAGTGCAAAATAGCACATAAAAAAGGTGCAAAACAACTCCAAAAGTGACAGCTATGAATACCGATCCTGAGTAGAAAAAATTTATAATCGTTATTTCTATAAAGTAAAAGGCCAACTATAAGTTATTGACAACCATAAAAATCAGGAGTAGATTAATCTTGTAAAAGTTCATAAGACGCCTTTTTGATCGCTGAAACTGTTTGGCCAAACAGTACGGGGGAACCAAATTTGACGAATGTTTTTCGTCTTGGGGTGAATCTTAATTATCAAGATGGGATACTCTCGATCCCTAATCCGACAGCTAACCTCGTAAGCGTCCTATGAAGAGAGAAAAGGTCTCTTAGAGACCATTTCTTTGTGATGGTTTTTTTTTTTTTTTTATTTCAAAGGAGTGGAAAAAATGGCAAAAAGAAATAGCAAACAATTTGCAGTTATTGGTTTAGGGCGTTTTGGCGGGAGTGTATGCAAGGAGCTCTATAGACTCGGTCACGAGGTACTTGCTTTGGACATTGACAATGAAAAAGTTAGTGAGTATGTTCCTTTTTCTACCCACGCTGTTCAGGCTGATTCTATTGATGAAAGAGCATTAAAATCTCTAGGAATTGGTAACTTTGAACATGTGGTTGTTGCCATTGGAGATAACATACAAGCCAGTATATTAACTACTTTGGTATTAAAAGATATGGATATCCAAAATGTATGTGTAAAAGCGCAAAATCTTTATCACCAAAAAGTATTAGAAAAAATAGGGGCAGATCAAATTGTTCACCCTGAATATGATATGGGTATTCGAATTGCACAAAATATGGCTTCAGAAAAGATCATTGACCATATTGATCTTTCTGATGAATACAGCATTGTAGAGCTACTGGCTACTAGTAAAGTGCATAATAAAACGCTCATTGAATTAGATGTCCGCGCTACCTTTGGTGTGACTATCCTGGCTATTAAACCAGACGGAAATATTAATGTATCTCCCATGCCAGATGATGTGGTAAAAAAGGGAGATATAATTATAGTCATTGGGCACAAAAATGATGTGAAACGTTTTGAAGACGAGGGACTATAAGTGAGAGCATTACGAGACAAACACATTAACATGTCCCCACCTCAAACATTAGCCATTGGATTTTTAACAGCTATAGTTATGGGAACCATTTTATTGCTACTCCCTATTGCGACCTATCATCCAATAACGTTCATAGATGCTTTATTTACGTCTACCTCAGCTACTACGGTTACAGGGTTAGTCGTACTGGATACTGGAATAGATTTTACAACTTTTGGACAAGTTGTCATCATGATTTTAATAAAAATAGGTGGTTTAGGTTTAATGACCTTTGCCATTCTGATTGTTCTTGTATTAGGAAAGAGAGTTGGATTAAAAGAAAGAATTCTGGTCCAAGAATCATTTAATCAAACTTCTTTAGGAGGAATGGTTCGCTTAGTTAAACTTCTTTTAATTTTTTCCTTTGCTATGGAAATCATAGCTACTATACTTTTGTCTTTCCGCTGGGTTCCAGAGTATGGATGGTTCTATGGCATATACACCAGCTTATTTCATGCTATTTCAGCGTTTAATAATGCTGGATTTTCCCTGTGGACTAACAGCTTATCCTCTTACGTAGGTGACCCTGCAGTAAATATTGTTATTACCTTTCTTTTCATAACCGGAGGAATTGGGTTTGTTGTTTTGCATGATGTATATTACACAAGGAAATTTAGCCAACTATCCTTACATTCTAAAATCATGTTAACTAGCACAATCATCGTTAATGTAATCGCTATGCTGTTTCTTTTTGTATTAGAATATGGAAACCCAACAACATTAGGAAACTTGACTCTTTCTGAAAAGCTATGGTCCTCCTATTTTCAGGCAGTAACACCTAGAACAGCAGGGTTTAACACCCTAGATATAGGAAGCATGGAGACCAGTTCTATAATGCTAGTCCTGCTGCTTATGTTTATAGGTGCAGGAAGTGCCTCCACAGGAAGCGGGATAAAGCTTACAACGTTTATTGTTATTGTGTTAGCTGTGGTTACTTACTTAAAAGGAAAAAAGGAAGCCGTTGTATTTAAACGAACCATTTCTCCACATATCATTTCCAGATCGTTAGCTATTATGGTGATTAGTTTAATGGCGGTTTTCTTAGGTGTTTTTATACTATCCATCACAGAACATACTCCAATGTCACTGATTGTATTTGAAGTCTTTTCGGCTTTTGGTACGGTTGGTTTATCCATGGGAATGACTGATGAATTATCAGAGATAGGAAAGCTTGTTATTATTATTCTTATGTTTATGGGACGGATTGGTCCTGTAACATTGGCATTTGCTTTAGCGAGTTCGAAACAGAGTAACATAAGATATCCCAAAGGAGATATATTTACAGGGTAACTGATGTAGAAAAAGGATCGTATCAATACTTGATAATTCTCAAACTATAGAGTGCTCTTAAGAAAACGGCGCGCGATTTTATAAAAATCATTAGCCTAATTTCTCATTCAAAAAGAAGGAGGAATTAGGCTTTATATATTTATTCTACAGTGCAAAATAGCGCAAAAAAAGGTGCAAAATAACGTTGAAAGTGACACAATGTCGGCGCCAACCGCACAGACCATGGTTATCGGTACGTTTAGTACAGAAGCGATCGTACAGAGTGACCAAAAGACGGTTTTTCTTTTGGATCAGTCTGTCGTGGTGTCGCCCGGTCCATTATCTTTATTGATCAAATTATGTAGTACTTTAAAGACGATTTTAAGAACATTTCCTTTACTTCATTCAATAATGTATCACTCATAAATACCAAATCACCGTTATAACGGCCTCTTCACCCCAGAATCAACTTTATTTCTTTGCTAAAAAGAAGCTTACCGGCTATGAATCAGAGTCTTTTCTCTATGATAAATAAAGCAGCTTTGAAGCTGGTAAGAATTTGCTTTGGACGACTTAGAAAAAATCTCTTAACGTTGTAAATCTACGTTTTGCTGGCGATCCCCTTCATTTCTGAGGAAAAATGATCGATTACTTGGGACTTGAATAATTTTGCCGGAAAGTTTAACTCCCTGTCTTTACGGACAATAAGTCCGTGTGTAGAGAAAATTGGCGGACATAATGGCAACGTTTTGAATTGTTCTTCTTCAAGCTCTTTTTTTACAGCTAATTCCGGAATTAATGCAAAACCGATTCCGCATTTCACGGACTGTTTGATCATTTCAATACTTGGAAACTCCAGTGCACGATTCCCTTCAATTCCAGCTTCCTGCAAAAGCTTGTTAGCTTGTGTATGATATAGACAGCTCGTTCCAAAACTTATTACTATTTCTTCATAAAATTGATATCTTTTAGACTGAAAATGTACAAATATTCTATTTGGGGAGTACAGCTTGATGGGCATGGGGTTATTCCCTTCTTTTATAATCCCCACTGGGGTGGTATTCCGTTAGGCCTTAAAATATTCAATATCGTTTCTATAATGATCATATATCAAAAATGAAGAAGACATCTATTATATTCCTTTTGCTCAACTTGCTGACATTCGGAGGGAGGGATAATGGAAAAAGATCAATTATTAAAGTACTTAAATGAAAGAATCGAAGAGGTACAATTCAGGGAACCAACCAATCATGATGATTCCCTATTATTGTTAGGTGGTCGGCTTGCATAGCTTGCCGAAAAACCGCATTGTTATTTTCATAGGATCGAGAAGGTGCTTTATTCCCGTCTCTATCTAAACCAGTGGAATCCAACTGCGTGGCCTTTTTGAGAGGGTAAGAGTGCTTCTTTCGGGGATTTGCCGGCGATATAACGATCGAGATCCTTTCGAAACGCTGCGGTGGAAACCTGGCGTTTTTTTTTGCTGTTTTTCCTTCTTAGACTCAAATTATCTCATATTCTTACTTATGCTCTACGGTCCGATATCAATACAGGCGTTGACAAAAGCCATATAACAAGCTCTTAGAAGTTAGACCCCTAACTTAAAAAATAGACATCAAGAGGAAAGTTATAATAACGCATTGAATACCCGAAACAATAAAGAAATTTGTTGTACGTAAATCCCCATCTTTAATGAGTTTTTGACCAACATAATTAAAAATAAGGACAATAATGAGAGTCACGATAAAAGTTGTAATTATTTCCATTAATATCATTCTCCTATTTACATAAATTGGAATAAATAATAGAATTTAGAACATAAACATTGTATCATAATGTTTAAAAAAATTCTGGGAGGAATTTTATGAAAAAATTAGCCTTGATGGTGGTATCCGGACTGCTCATGATGATTGGGTTTACGTTTCAAGTATCGGCAGCTGAAGAAGAACCTGAGCCGTTAACGTCAGAACAACTTGCTGAAATCAACGATGCCCTTGAGGATTTAAGAATTGAAGCAAATGAAAAGTTAGAAAACGGAGAATCAGATTTCACAGTTAGTAAAGATTTATCGTTCGGTGAAGACCCTATTGAATTGACGTTTGAGGAAGGAAATGAAGTACAAGCATCTAATTCTAGCAGTAACTATTCAGCTAGTGTGAAAAATACGGCTGGATTTAATTTCTCTCACTCTATTTCAGGGACTTGGACTTACAGCGGAGGTGAAATTAATTCTGTATCTATGCATGAGCCAAGTTTAACTGGCGCTCTTTATGGAAAATCTGCCACACAAAATAGATCAGAACTTGATCCAAGTATTCAACAAATTTCCAGTGCTGGAACATTTAAAGCTCTTAAATATGCTCCAGTGGAATATAAAACAAATTTAGTTGTTCAAATTGATGGTGGTGGTAACTACCGCGTTATCAAAGCTACAATTAGTAGTTAAAAACATATACATAGATATAATAAAAGAAGAAATCGCCTTGATTGGCGATTTCTTTTTCTAAGTGTGCCCGGCATGCGCACACGCTATAGGGTTTAAGTCCCGAACGGTGAAGGTCGTTGTAGCCGTTAGCCAAAGGCAAGGGTGTCCATCGTGAGGTGGAATCTGAAGGAAGCTGGAGGCAAACCTCCGATCCGAGGAACACGAATCTCATACCAGGCTGTCCTTCTTGGATGAGACTGCTTAACAAGTCAAAGTCCGAACGACCAAAGGGACGGGCAGTAAATGAGGCGGGTACATGGAGAGGAAGTCTG
>NZ_JBHIKY010000025.1:0-55969 GCF_042139015.1 Alteribacillus sp. HJP-4
TCCGACTCATTCGGCGGTACCTGCAGGCAGGAGTCATGGAAAACGGTATGACAAAAGCAAATGACATGGGGACACCGCAAGGAAGTCCCTTAAGCACGCTCCTATCTAATATTGTCCTGGATGAACTGGATAAGGAACTGGAAAAGAGGGGAGTCTCCTTTGTCCGTTACGCCGACGACTGCCAGATCTATGCAGGATCGAAGAAAGCAGCCCAGAGGGTGTACCAAAACATGCTCACGTTTATCGAGAAGAAGCTGAAACTGAAAGTCAATCGAGAAAAGAGCAGAATCGACCGACCCTGGAAACGGAAATTTCTTGGATTCAGCTTCACTCCGTCTGTCCAAGGAAAATCAAGAATTCGAATACACCAGAAGTCTATCGAAAGGGCAAAAGAACGGATACGAGCGCTGACTTCCAGAAGAAAGAGTATCTCTATGAAAGTCCGCCTCGAAAAGTTGAACCTGTTCTTCACCGGATGGAAGAACTATTTCGGTCTCGCAGAGACCCCGTCTACCTTTCGCAGGCTAATGGAATGGATACGACGAAGACTCCGGATGCTCAGGTGGAAGGAATGGAAGCGACCCAAAACACGAATCAGAGAACTGACCGCTTTAGGAGTATCCAAAGCAAAAGCGCACCAGTGGGGGAACACAAGAAAAGGCTACTGGCGTATTGCCTGTAGCCCAATCCTCCACCATACGCTAAATGACCAATACTGGCGACGTATGGGATTAAAGTCGTTGATATAACCACGTGGATTTTCATGAAACCGCCGAGTACGGATCCGTACGCTCGGTGGTGTGAGAGGTCGGGGGTTAATCACCCCCTCCTACTCGATTGGAAACAAAAGGGGGGCGGAAAGGGATTATAGAAGCCAGAGAGCACTTACAGAATGGGAAAAGCGTTTTAGTTGTCAAAAGGCTGATGCCGGCGGACGACGGCACGACAGACTGATCCAAAAGAACAAACCGTCTTTTGGTCATTCTGTGCGTGTCGCTTTGGTTCTAAACGGATCGATAACCACGGTCTGTACGGCTGACGTCGACTTGCCGTGCTCGCCGAATTGATCCACTGAATCCAGAATCTAAACGATTACAAGCCGGGAGGGCTGTCATAACAATGGTTAATGAGTGCCTGAGAGAAAGAAATAGCTTTTCCATTGAAACCACTCTGTCTGGAAAAAATATTATAGCCCAAATGGAGAGAGCGAAAAAAATGGATTTGTAACACTACAATTTACTACCAGAAATATAAAAAGAAGTATTCAAATTTATTGAACTAAAACCCACAAATAAAACTGTAGACACGGCGAATCGGATTGACTACTTCATATTGAATATTTGCAAAATACATAGAAATGTTGAGAAGTGTGTAATAATACCAGAAAGTGCTAAGTTTATAGAAGGAATAAGATAAAATAGATTTATCGTTTAGGTGGAATAAAAACAACAGCTTTTATACTAGTTTGCTAATATTAAGGTCATGTAGTTCGAGTATGGTTTTAATTCACTGGTGTATAGAGACGTTCTTCTAATGCTTCTTTTAAGATATCAACAAAGTCATCACTAAGCTTTAATTCCTTAGCCTTCGTGTATGCTTCCAGTAATTCAGAAGTTGATAATTCTTCTAATACCATGTAAACCATTCCTACTCATATATTCTCACGATGCAAATTTTAACTTAAATTCGTGCTTTTAAAAATAACTATTCTATTAAAATCATATTACAGATTAGTAGGTTGATCCTTATTGGCTAAAAAATCGTTTTTTGAAAGTTGATCGCTTTTCATTTTTATCGGTTTAACGAAGTCAAGTCATCAGGAGATCATAATCTTCATATTCCCGTAACGAATTTTGATAGATGACATAAGATTGAGAAAGTTAAGAAGAAACCGAACTGGATGATTTGATGCCTAATATAGCAGGATTTCACAGTGTTTGTGAATCAATATTCCCCGAGAAAGAATTTAGGGATGACTCAAAGTCTTTCTTTTGACCTCGCAGAACACAATATTCGCGTAAAAATTAGCTGAGGGAAATATCTCCAAATATAAGAATAAAAATAATGAGTAGTCTACCCTATTTTTATCGAGTGGGAAAGTTTTGCTCTTAAGAAACAATGATTACAAGGGCTGAAACAAAAAATTTTAGTCTCGACTTTGGTGGTTAAAATCACAACCAAAAAGGTTAAAAACAGTTTACATTATTCCAAAAATAATCCCGTATCACCATAAAAGTGGTACGAGATAATTGTTTTGGTACATCCCTGTCATCTACGAAATAGAAGCAAAGCTCTCCTGTTACTAAACATTAGCTACTTTTTGAAATATTATCATTCTCTTCTTTTGATTTTCTTTCTTCGAGCCTTTTCTCTAGCTCATCCATAGCAATTGCATCGCTTATCAGTTCTTCTTTATTTTCTTTAATAAGTTCTTCTAAAGTAGAACGTTTTGGTTTTCTCATCATTCACGCCCTCCTTTTTATGTTAATCTGCGCTCTCCACTTTTCTATTGTAACGATAAACATAGTAAATATGTTGGGAAAAGTTTAAAGAATTTTTGAACAATTATGATGATTGAAACACGTATATGGAAAAAACGAATTAACTCCTCTTTTCTAAACAACCCCTTAATAATGGGGAATTCCACTCAACATTCATAATTTCAATTACCGTACTTAAAAAATTAAATAAAAATAAAAAAATATTCGTTTGCCCATGATAAGTCAGCCATAAGAAGTTTCTACACCAAGTGGTAGATTAATAAAAGGGACATCCGGTCTTTCTTCAGGAAAACGTATAATGGAATTATCACATTTAATAAAAAAAGTATAAATGAACACAGATACGTAATACTTAAACGTAACAGTTTATTTGAACCCTTCACCCGCTTCTTTTCTTTCATTCTAGGGTACTGCCGACAAAACGCGGATATTATACGATAAGACATTTTTTGGAAATAAAAACCCTGATTTTTCTACGCTAAGCAGAAGAATCAGGGTTTAATATTTTCTTCGTATTCTTTTGTGGGTATTCGGATTATCGTGTAGAAGACCTTAAAATATTTTCTTTTTAAATTAATATATAGGAACCTGACTGTTCATAATCAACAGGTTCCTATATCATTTATGCCTTAGACTGATAAAATTGCTTAAAGTGAAGGTTGATTGTTTTGTTTGCGAAATTCGCTAAAATAATGATACACAAAATCTTGAAATTTACGTGCCGCAATGGACAAGTATCGATCTTCGAGCCATGCTATTTGGTAGGTACGCTGACAAAATGGCTTATCAATATGCAAAAGGCGAAAAGGTACATTTTTATCTTCTATTAAAGTTTCTGGCAAAAAAGCAACACCAATACCGGTGCGAATGAAATGACTTATTGCAGAAAGTTCGTCAACTTCACAAACTACATTTGGAGTAAAACCTTCTTTTTTACAAAAATCATCCGTCATTGCCCGAAAAGGATTCCCATCTTTTATACTTATAAAAGCATCGTCAGATAACTCGCTCAGGTCGACACTTTTCCGGTTAGCGAATCGATGCTTGAAAGGAACAGCTAGTAATATTTCTTCAGTGAGAAAGGATTGCCCGCTTATTCCTTCTACTTCAAGTGGTGGAAAAGTAATGCAAAAATCGATATCGCCATTTCTTAGTTGTTTCACCTTTTCGTATGTTGAAGCTTGGCTGATTTGGAGTTTAATATCAGGATGCTCCGATATGAAAGAGCCTATGAGGTCAGAAAAACATTTATGAGTGGTTGTTGATAAATAAACACGCCCTCGTTCCATCCCCGCAAGATCCTCGACTTCTTTTCTCCCTTCTTCAAGTGCCGAAAGTGCAATCTCCACTTTTTTCAAAAATACCTTTCCAAACGAATTGAGTCGGATATTCCTTCCCTTACGGTCAAATAATGGTACACCCAAATCCTCTTCCAATCGGGCAATGGTTTTACTGAGAGCGGGTTGCGCAATGCGAATTTCTTGCGCCGCTTTTGTCATATGTTCTAACCTGGCAACCATTCGAAAATATTGTAGTTGCAACAGTTCCATTTTTGCTCCTCCTATTAATATACTCAAGGTTATATATTTATATAAATATATATATTTTAATTTATTTATTATTTATCATAAGATAATTATTACAAGATAACAACAGATTTTACTGGCAAGAAGGAGATGTAACCGATGAAACTAAACCACATGAATCTTACTGTCACTGACGTTAATGCTACTCGAAAGTTTTTTGAGAAATATTTTAACGTTCAGACCAAAGGTAATCATAGCGATTCATTCGCTATAATGGTCGATGAAGACGGATTTTTGCTCGCCTTAATGAAAGGTTCCAATGTCGACTACCCCAAGTCTTTTCATATAGGTTTTGAACAGGAGAGCAAAGAGCATGTAAATGAAATCAATCAACGATTAAAGGATGATGGATATAATGTAAAACCGCCAATAAGGACTCATCGTTGGACTTTCTATGTTAAAGCTCCTGGTGGATTTACTGTTGAGGTTTTCAGCTGACTAAAGAAACATCCGATAACCTTTTATAGAAATGTAAGTGGAATTTGAAAAGGAGAGATGTTATATGCGAGTAGCAGCATTTTCTAGTTATGGGCCTCCGGAAGTGTTGCGAGTAATGGAATTTGATGACCCACAAGTTGGAGCAGGTCAAGTTCGAGTTCGGGTCAAAACTGCTGGCGTCCAACCGTTTGATTGTGCTGTACGCAATAGTGGTTGGACACCACCGGGACTAAAGATCATTTTCCCACAGATTCTTGGCAACGAGTTCTCTGGAATGATCGATCATGTCGGGGAAGATGTCACAGGCTTTAATGTCGGCGATGAGGTGTTAGGCTGGGCGTTAATGACTTGTTATGCCGAATATGTAGTCGTAAGTATCGATCAAATTGTACAAAAGCCACAGGGTATGCCTTGGGAGCATGCTGGTGTTATAACAGCCTCTGGCCAAACCGCTCACACGGCATTACGTGAGCTAGATGTTGGCAAGGGGGACACCGTATTGATTCACGCTGCAGCTGGTGGAGTTGGTACCTTCGCAGTACAACTGGCACAAGCATGGGGAGCAGCAACAGTCATCGGCACCGCCAGCGAACGCAATCACGATTACCTTCGTTCACTAGGTGCAATCCCTGTTACCTATGGAGAAGGACTTGTCGACAGAGTACGTTCACTCTCCCCGAAAGGTGTAGACGTTGCCTTTGATGCCGCTGGGGGTGACGCTTTGGAAGCTTCAGTGAAGCTTGTCGAAAACAAGAAGCGTATTGGCACAATTGTTGCGTTCGATCTTGTAGAGGAACTTGGTGTTCGCCCTATACGAAGCGAACGTTCAACTGATCGGCTTTCTGAACTCGTTAACCTTTACATTCAAGGGAAGATAAACATACACATTAGAAATACATTCCCACTTGATGACGTTGTAAAGGCACATCGAGAAGTCGAAACTGGTCACGGTTACGGAAAAATTGTACTGACAATCGACTAGATATGTTGTTAAACCGTATTTTTAGAGACTGATAACTGGAGGCTGTCCCCAAAAATTTACTTTTGGTGACAACCTCTTTTTCATTTCTCTTTAATCCTTAACAACTAAAGGTAAGGCGGATTAATACAACTATCATGAAAGGAAAAAAATAAATGATAACCAATATGCTCAACCTGCCAAACTTTATTATTCTTGATATGACAGAGAGTGAGAGTGATTACCGATTCTTAGTAGAGACAAGTCCTACACCACCCTCACACTGTCACTTTAGCTATTTTCGATTGCTTTTCGTAATACAAAAGTTAAAAATATCATATATTTGCTAGCCTCACATTCGTTCGCAGAGCGTTTGAGAGGCTTTTTTGTTGTTACTTAACTCAAGCTCAAGAGGTTGTTGGGCTTACCCATAAGAACCATAGGTTGTTTCTACTACCTTTGACAAAATAGCTTAAGATGTTATTATGAACATGTTCATAATATGAACGTATTCATATTGGTAGAATATTAAATTTTTTATAGGGGGAAGAGAATGCAAAAAAATAAGGTTGATCATTCCATTTTTTGGCCATCGATCACTTTAATTGTTGTAGCAACGGTTTTGTTAGTGGTCTTCCGGGGTACGGCAGGTCCAGTTATATCAAACATGATGACAGGGATTACATTCCGTTTAGACTGGGCATTTGAGTTTTTGACAATTGGACTTTTCGTTATTCTTCTTTGGTTGATATTTGGGAGATGTGGAAAAATTAAACTGGGTAATGCAGAGGACCGGCCTGAATTTTCTCGTTTTAGCTGGGGAGGAATGCTTTTTTGTGCCAGTATGGGAACTAGTATCATGTTCTGGTCTATTGTTGAACCTTTGTATTATTACACGGGACCACCTTTTGGAATAGAAGGTAAAAGTACAGAGAGTGCTGAATTCGCAGTTAGTTATGGATTATTTCATTGGGGAATTTCTGCTTGGGCCCTTTACGCACTTCCAGCAGTTGTTATGGCCTATAGTTTCTTTGTAAGGAAGAATCACTCATTGAAAATAAGTGCAGCATGTCGAGGAGTATTGGGTAAACATGCGG
Organism: Alteribacillus sp. HJP-4; assembly: GCF_042139015.1. Lineage (NCBI taxonomy): Bacteria > Bacillati > Bacillota > Bacilli > Caryophanales > Bacillaceae > Alteribacillus > Alteribacillus sp. HJP-4. The sequence goes on from NZ_JBHIKY010000025.1 coordinate 6,581, forward strand.
ATGGATTCCTGGGGAAAGCGATTGATGTTCTAGTCATATGGAGTATGATTGGGGGACTCGGGACATCATTGGGACTTGGTGTGCCAATGGTGGCAGCCGTGCTTGGTAACCTGTTGGGAATTGAGCCTTCTTTATGGCTGAATATTGTCATTATTATTATTTGGACGTTTATTTTCAGCTCCAGTGCTTATTTAGGATTATACAAAGGAATTAGAAAGTTAAGTGATTGGAATGTATATATGGCACTAGGCATTGCTTTGTTCGTCATTATTGTAGGCCCCACCCTTTTTATCTTATCTTATTTTACCAACAGTTTTGGTCTGATGCTTGATAACTTTATGAAAATGAGCTTATATACGGACCCAATCAATAAAGGTGGATTTCCGCAAGCTTGGACCGTTTTCTATTGGGCCTGGTTTGCAGCTACAGCCCCTTTCATTGGTATTTTCGTTGCCCGTATCTCAAAAGGAAGAAGCTTGAGGGAATTGGTTTCTAATGTTCTTTTATGGGGATCCGCAGGCAGTTGGCTGTACTTTGGAGTGTTCGGCGGGTATGCGATGGATCTTGAATTAAACACTCCATTGGATCTAACTAAGATATTAACTGAACAAGGAGGACCTGCAGTAATAGTGGAAGTATTAAATTCGCTGCCATTATCTATTGTTGTTTCAATCTTCTTTGTTATATTAGGGTTCATATTTTTAGCAACCTCCCTGGATTCAGCAAGCTACGTGATCGCTAGTGTGGCGACGAAAGAATTGCACGATCAGGATGAACCAGCTCGCTGGCACCGTCTCCTATGGGGGGTATTACTTTCTGCACTAGCTATTAGCTTGACCATAGTAGGGGGGCTGGATGTGGTTCAAACCTCTTCAGTCTTAGTTTCCGTACCAGTACTGATCATGTACGCTTTAATGACCATGTCTTTAGTCAAATGGTTGAAGGAAGATGAAAGTATTCATATTTATATAAATACAAAAACTGTACAAAAGGAAGTGAATAAATGACAGCTGGACGTAAAGGGGTTCAAAGAGCTCGGATGTGGAAGTATTTTCTAGATGCTGCTACTCAAACGATTGAAGAAGAAGGGATTGATCAAGTAACGATACGAAAAATTGCGGCACGTGCTGGTTTTACTAGTTCTACGGCCTACAATTACTTTAAAGATTTGTCCCATCTGAAATTTTTTGCTGCCATGAGGTTCACAAAAGATTATACAGATGAACTGCCCTCGTATATGGAAAAAGGTACAAACACTATTGAGAAATGGTTATATTCTTGGGAGTGTTTTTGTAAGCACTCTTTTAAAGAACCTCGAATCTACTCGGTTATTTTTATGGATGATCTAGGTTATTCACCGGAAGATTTATTAGATGATTATTACAAAATTTATGAGAGTGAGTTAATTGGACTGCCTTTAGAAATCAAATCGATCATTATGAAGCATAACTTTTCTAAGAGGAGTGCTCTGTTCATTCAACAAGCTGTAGAGGAAGGGTATCTAAATCAAGAGGATGTTGATTTGATTTCTGATCTTACTTTGATGGTCTGGAAAGGGATGATGAATACCTATTTAAATAATAGGTCTAACTCATCAAAAGAAGAAGCGGCCAAACAAACGATCTACTTTTTATCTAAAAATATAATGAGATTTGTTACGCCAGAGTATAAAGAAAAAATTAACTATGTCATACCTGACGACTTCAGTTCATGATCATAAGGGAGAGAGAAAAATGGTCTTTAACATAAAAGATTCTCAAAAACGTACGGTAAAAACTGATTTTCCAAGAGAAGTAAAAAAAGAGCAGCACGTGAAAATTCCTATGTCCGATGGTAGTTATTTAGCAGCAACAATTTGGATCCCTAAAGATGCACAAACGAATCCGGTCCCAGCAATCTTGGAATATATTCCATATCGAAAAAATGATTTTACAGCAATCCGAGATTCTGTCCGTCATCCTTATTTCGCAGGACATGGGTATGCGAGCATAAGGGTGGATATCCGTGGATCTGGCGATTCTGATGGGGTATTGAAGGATGAATACCTTAAACAAGAACAAGACGATGCGCTTGAGGTGCTGGATTGGATAACTGATCAGCCATGGTCCACCGGTTCTATTGGGATGATCGGGAAATCCTGGGGAGGATTTAACAGCTTACAAGTGGCCGCAAGACAGCATCCATCCTTAAAAGCCATAATTACTTTATGTTCGACAGACGATCGTTATGCGGATGACGTCCATTATAGAGGAGGCAATGTCTTAGCTTCAGATATGCTTTGGTGGGCTTCAACTATGTTCGTTTATAATGCACGCCCTCAAGATCCGGAAGTAGTGGGAGAAAGCTGGAGGGGAAATTGGTTAGACAGACTGGAGAATACACCTCCTTTTGTGGAGGAATGGATGCGCCATCAGCGAAGAGACGATTACTGGAAGCATGGATCGGTGTGTGAAAATTATAATGATATTCAAATCCCTGTATTTGCGGTCAGTGGATGGCAGGATGGATATACAGACGCCGTGCTCCGTCTGTTGAAGAACCTTCCATATGATAGTAAAGGATTGATTGGTCCATGGGCCCATGAGTATCCAGAAGTAGCAACGCCCGAACCCGCCATCGGATTCTTACAGGAGTGCTTGCGCTGGTGGAATCAGTGGTTAAAAGGCGAGGATACAGGAATCATGGAGGAGCCTAAATTGATCTCGTGGATTCAAAACAGCGAGAAGCCTGCCGTCAGCTATAAGGAAAGACCAGGAAAATGGGTGGCGGATGACGCTTGGCCTTCTGAAAATGTTGCTCCGAAGAAATTATGGATCAGTGATGGGAAGTTGAAAGTGACGGATAAAATCGGGGAAGGTTCATATATTATTCCTAGCGTGCAAGAGCACGGATTTTATGCAGGTGTCTTTTGTCCATTTGGTCAGTCTGGAGACCTCCCAGCAGATCAACGGTTAGAAAATGGCAAGTCTGTTGTTTTTACGAGCGAGCCTTTTCAAGCGACTACAGACCTGCTTGGCCACCCTGTGTTTAACGCAGAATTGAGCTCTGATAAAGAAAACGCCTTAGTAGCAGTTAGGCTATGTGATAAAGCACCAACGGGAGAATCGACGCTGATCAGCTGGGGAATGCTGAACCTTAACCATAAACATTCTCATGAGTATCCGGAAAAACTGGAACCAGGGAAAAAGTTCAAAGTATCAATAAAATTAGATGCACTAGGCCAGCAAATTCCAGAAGGTCATCGTTTGGAGGTGGCTATATCTCCAACCTATTGGCCACAAGCATGGCCATCACCTGAACCTGTACAGCTTACGTTACATGAATCAAGTGATACCTATTTAAGTCTGCCAGTACGTAAATTTACGGAAGATAAGGATTTCACTACCTTTTTTGAGAATCCAGAAACTGCAGTAGTTATGGATCGCGAAATCATTAGAGAAGAAGATAGAACAAGAGAAGTGATCCATAATCCAATTGATCGCGTTTGGAAATTGGAAGATTTCTCTGATGAAGGAATGCGTCGTCTACCTGAGAATGGATTAGAATATGGAAGTAAGAATAAAAATACCTTCATGATTAAAGAGGGAGACCCTTTGTCTGCTACAGTTCAGTGTGAATGGGAATTACATGTAGGAAGGGGAGAGTGGCAAACGAAGCTTGAAGCTTTTTGCAAAATGACCTCTGATTCAACTAAGTTTTACTTGGTTAATAAGATGAATGCATATGAAGGAAACAATCGTGTTTTTTCTAAAACTTGGGAGGAAGAAATAGAACGCGACTATGTGTAATGATGTTGATAGAAGTTGTAAGGGATGCCTGTTTTAAAACAGGCATCCCTACATGTGTATAAACAATATTGATACGATAGAAAAAGCAGGAAACCCGATAAGCATGGCTGAAGAAAAAACAAACATTACGAAAAGTAACTTATATAAGTACATGAATACTCTACTAAACACTGGTTTTGTCCAAAAAAGCTGGGTCTGTGGATTACCAGTTGGGTAGTCGATTGGTTAAATACGGGATGTCATCTTTAGGGAAACAAGGTAAGTAGAAATGGTTAGACCTTATTAAAAAACAATCAGTGAGTCCAGCCAAAGTTCTCAGTTGAGACAAACCAGGCATCCGTCGTGGCGAAAATTTGAAACTCTACAGATACATTGAAATTAGGGCGAGTATTGGTACGGTTTTACCACCAAACTTATCCACTGGTAATATTTAAAATACTTTTTCTGTTAAATATGGAGAAATTGATACCGGTGAGAAAAGTGAGATTAATGAAAATAACATTGCATTTGCTAGTGAACCAATTGTTGAATCCATTTCGTCTGTTTCAGGTGACATACATTTTGACATACTTCCATTCATTTTTCGTTATATCTTAATAGACTAAGTGATTATTCGAACCATATGAAAGTGTTTATCTCCCGATGTTTCGACCTCTATAATCCTTTATATAACATACCGAAACCATGGGCGGCATGATGTAACAACGCTTAGAATGTTTCCGCTGACCAATGTAGACCCGCATCTTTCTTTTTAGAAATTGTTTCTGCAACATACCCCTCTGTTGTCACCTTTGATTGATGGCCCACTGTTTTTTGAACTTGTTCAATCGGTAGTCCTAGGGTTAAAACAGAGTAATTCACAAAGAAATGGCGGAAGAAATGGGGGGTAACTGGCCCTTTAACCTTCAGCCATGAAAACCCTGTTTCCTGTATAATCCTCGTTACATACTGACTTAGATATTTAAACCCGTACGCTTTCCCCTTATTCGTAGTAAACAAAGGGCAAAGATCCTCAGCGTTTACATCTACGGAAAGACCTCTTCTTTTTCTAAAGCGTTGAATACTTTCCAAGGTTGAGGGCAAAATTACGGCATGTCTCTTCACATCATTTTTTCCTATTACCTTTAAGAAGTAGGTGCCTCCGTTAATGGAAGGATCATAATACAAATCTCCCCACTTTGCTTTCGCTACCTCTTGTACTCTCAGGCCAGTAGTCGCTAGCAACAATAAAATCGCATGGTTAATCGGGTGATCTTTGTAGTAGTCCATCAAAGATTTTACTTCCTCATAGGTTAGTTCCCGCTTTGGTTTATCTTTTTTTCGTACGGTGCTCTTTTTAAACGCCACTTGTAACGGAAACTCCACGATTTCTTCCTCATATAAAAACTCTAAAAAGCTTCTAACCACGGTAATTTTTCTCGCACGAGTTGCCACCGCGTACCCTTGTTTTCTATGCATAAATTCCCCATCCTTTAACCACTCTTGGTAAGCTCTGACGTGTTTCTTCCTTATATAAGGGAACAAAGTAGAAGAGACTTCTTCATTCTGCAGCTGCACTTGAAGGAATGTATAAAACTGGAGAAGATCTCGGAGGTATTCTTTTTTGGTTTGGCTTTTCCGGTTTTTGGCTTCATCGTCATGCGTTTCTCGATGGACATAGAAATACAGCACCTCTAGATCAGATAACGAAGAAAAAGTAGGCAGCATCGCATCTTCGTTTTCTTCCATTTTGGAATAAACTGATGGAAGGTAGGTAGCATTACTCAGCTGTGCAAGCAACTGATTTTTATGAGATAAAAGAACGTCTTTTTCATTTGTATGTATGGAAGCATGATCCATTAATGTATAAGAAAAAGGCATATCAGAAAACCACCTCTATTATTTTAAAGTTAGGTAATAACTTTATTTAGAAACATGTTTTCTATAATTATTATTTTACTTGATGTTTAGTTAAATGCCAATTCTTTCTCTACACGAATAAGAACTTATTTTTCATGTATGAAGGTAATAATAAAAATAATAACTTTAATATGATTTAATTTACAATAAAACATGTAGATATGTTTTGTAATTAAGTAACATATAAATTCTATTAAATGATAGATTACTATAAAAGCTTTATGTATAATAATGAACATAGATATTAGTGGTATGATAATACCTTTTATAAATTTGTTAAGTTGCTAAGTTTATATTATCTGTTTGAACAAACGATAAAGCGAGGGAGAGAGAATGGATAAATCTTATTATGTATCGAAAGATTTAGCGAAATTGTTAGAGGTATCTGAAGCGACCATTTATAAGTACATAAAAGATGGAAAAGTAATTCCTTATAATAAAGAGACATGGAATATTGATGGAGAATATCGTTTTTCTGAAGAAGAGGCCTTAAAGGGACTGGAAGCGCAAGAAGAAAAGCCGGGAATGACCACCAAAGATATAGCAGAACAATTAGGAATTACAGCATATACGGTAAGTCGTCATATTAAAAGCGGGAAGTTACCAGCAGAAAAGATAATGTATAAAGGATTAGAGCGATACTTTGTGACAGAAGAAGATTTTCACACCTATGCTTCTTCGATTCAAGAGACGAAACAAGAAAAAGTGTATAACAAAGACTTAGAATTTTATTTGTTTGAACCCTTGTATAATCATCAAGGAGAACTCGTGGCAAGAGTATTAAATGCAGAAGAGCCTGTCATTCAAAGTAAAAGTGGAAAAGAGCTTTCGGTAGAGGAGGCCCTTCCATTACAGCGTTCTGATGAGAAAATAAACGTAATGAAGGGGAAAATCGTCCGAAAACCCGGGTATGCGGTGTTTTCTTTTCCAAAAAGTGATAATATCTTTTCTTCTACATATCAATTTATGCATTACCTTATTTCCCATGTCCATATAAACAATGTGATTGTTAAACAAGAAGATTCGATGATTACTTTTATGGTACGAAGCTTTGATGTTCCTTTCCCTGAGGAAGAATCCATTCAAATCGAAGAGATGATGAAATACTTAGTGAAGGGAACTTGGATACAGCGACCTAATTCTTTTTATATAGATAGTGAAACAGAAGTCGTACAAGCTAATATACATTCTGATACAAAAGGAAAGTTAAAAAGAGAAGCTATAGCAGAAGGACTGAGTATGAATGATTATGTGGGAAAGCTATTAAACCATCTATATGAAGATAAGTCTAATAGAAATTCTTAACGCTTATTCAAACGTTTGTTTGACATTTGGCATGAAGCAAACATGATCCACTTCCTTTGATATAAAGAATTTCGTATGCTTACTACCTTATTTGCCTAGAGTTAAATATTGGTAATAGTTGGTGGATTAGATATTCCGTTCATTGAGAAAACAAAGGAACTTATATTAAATACTGAACCAAATTACGATGAGGAAGAAATGGAAGAACTCATGAACACCAGTGAGGGAGCTGGGGATCATGAAAAAGTCTAAACAATCGTATAAAAAGAAATCATCAGAAAAGGTTAAAGAAGAGATCAATCGACTTACAGAGGGGATGAAAAAAAGGATTTCAAACCATTTCCATTCTCCTGAACAAAGGAAAGACTATCTAGACTTTATGGGGAAGTTCCATCGGTATTCTCCATGTAATACAGCACTCATTGATTCACAGTTTCCGGGAGCTGAGGCAGTAGGTTCCTACGCCTTCTAGAAAGACAAAGGGTTCTCCGTAAACAAAGGAGAGAAAAGTCTAAAGGTTCTTGTGCCTAACCGATTAGGACAACAGTTTAAAGATGAAGAGGGCGAATGGAAACCTTTGAAATATGCGACGAAAACAGAAAAGCAGCAAGTAAAAGACGGCCAACTCGATAAAAGAGATGGTCGTCTTGTTTATTCAACTGGAAGTGTTTTCGATGTTTCGCAGACAACAGCCACTCAAAAAGATCTGCCTCAAATCTTTCCTAACAAATGGATCGATGGGAAGGTTCAAAATTACAGTCAGATTCGACAAGGGATGGAAGCAATAGCTGATAACAATAACATTAAAATTGTAGAGCCTTATGAAGAGTTAGGAGCAGCTAAAGGCGTAAGTTACACAGGAAGAGGTGAAGTCGCTCTTAATCCGCGTAACTCTGAGCGACAAGTTACAAAAACTCTGTTACATGAACTAACCCATGCCAAACTTCATACAGAAGAAAACGTTAATGACTATACCAAGCCGGAGAAAGAGTTTCAGGCGGAAATGACTGCTTATACCGTTGCTTCTTATTTCAACATCGATACCAGCATCATTCGGATTATTAATTTCACCAGGTGCAGATATGATCTTATTAACTAATAACACCATCAATAAGGGAAAAGGAATAGGGATTATTACAGCTATCGGAACACTAAGTGGCGCTTTTGTTCATATTCTTTTGGTTATTGTAGGAGTATCGACTATCATTGCAACATCTCCTATTCTTTATAACGGTTTGAAATGGGGAGGGGCATTATACTTAATTTACGTGGGAATAACCACTTTAATAAGCTCTATGGGTAAATCTGACCCTACTGTAGATAATCATATCCATCATACTGGCCCAAGCAAAAAGACTTCGATATATGGACAAGCATTTCTGATTAATGTATTGAATCCTAAAGTCATTATATTCTTTATGAGCTTTTTTCCACAATTCATTACTAAAAAAGCTCATTATACTCTAGAGTTAATTCAATTAGGTACTGTTTTTTTATTGATCGGTTTCTTATGGATGACGATTTACACTGTTCTAATTTCTACCATTCGTCCACTCATTCAGACACCTTTCATTCAAAAGATTATTAATGGTACAACAGGCTCTTTGTTCATTATAATTGCTCTATTTTTATTAGTATCTACATAAAATCCTAAAAGTAAGGGGCGAATATTTATTGGAATATCGCCCCAGATTGTGTAATAAAGTACTCTTAAATAATTCCTACTTATATACGGTGAAAAGAATAACACCAATAATAATTAATAAAAAATATAGGAAGAAACTTTCCCAATGCCAAAACGGAAACTTATCTCTAGTTTTGAGATGTAACTCATCAACTATCCACTTTGATTGCATCACGTAAAAAAAGCCAAAATGAGTGATGAGGTGGGTGGCAATTGCCTGTTTCGAAAGTGAAATATGATAAAACTCATTCTCAATTTCTTTCAGACGTGTCTTGTAAGCTTGCATTTCTGATTGATCATTGGATTCCTTCACTTCATTATACATGCTTCGTAATTCATTGAATAAAGATAGAAGTTTTTTGCCATTAACTTCATAGATATCTTTGTTGTCACCGTGGAAATCTAAAACTAATCCTATAATACCGATGATAATCAATAATGCAGAAAATAAATCACCAATATCATTTTGGACGTACACTTTGTATAAATTCGTTAGTTGTATGATACCAATACAGATAGTTGCACAACTAATAAACCTTGGAAAGATCCGGTACAAGTCATATGTCATAAAATGTTTTTTTGCCCCAAATCCAACGTTATACCCCGACTCAGCTATGTTTCTGAGTAATGTTTCTTTTTTCATTTATAACTCCTTAACGCGGGTAATATGAACCAAAAATTTTTCTCCAAGTTTGATATGCAATAATTGGATACTTTTCATCATCGCTAATAGCTTCTAACGCGTTTGAGTATCCTCTTTTTGCCTTATTTTCAAATTTTCCAGTTCGATAAACCTTTACATTACTTCCCTTAGCCCGCCAATAGGTCTGGTTCGGATCTCTCTCTGATAAATACTTCAAAAAGTCTCTAGTCATCCAATCATAATACGTATAACCTTTATCTTTATATGAATAACCATCTAAAAAATTCATAACAAGTGTTTCAAGCAGCATTCCTGATATAGGAACACTATTTGTTTTTCTCCATGCTTTCATGATTCGAACCAACTTTTTTACGTTTTTATTATACTTATTGTTCAATTCATTAATGGCTTCTACCTCTGCAACAGGGTATGTTTTTCTCCATGTCCCCCCATTATTTGAATCAGGATATGTATAACTTGTTCCATCTTTATTAATAAAAGCTGGAACAACTTCAAATCTCATGGTGTCACTAAACTGCACAACGACAACTTGTCCATCCCCACCGACGTCAGTAGCTGAATAAGTTTTACTGATTGATTTTTTAACCTCTTGTAATAGTGCAGACTGCCCATTCCCAAGGTATTTATTGTATCTGTCGTATATTGAATCAGGTAATTGCATCAATAAATCAACATCACTAAACCCTCTTATCGCCGTTCCTCTCCCATAAGAACCTACATACCTCGAATGAGATGTGGATGACTCAGTGTCCCAATACTCTATGTTTAACCTTTTGGTTATTTTCCCACATCGCTCAGTTACAGTTGAATGGTTGAGTGTTCGTGTATTTTGAACCAGCTTTGAAAAATTATCGTATGTACCCACTTTATCCCCCATAGAAATATTTTCTAATTTAAATAAAAAAATCCCACCAAATCAACATAAATATCTTAAACTATGTATTATCGAAATAATATTACTTTCATGTTTTATTTTACATTTATTGTATTAATAAGTCACCACAAGGTAATTATCTCGAAACTGAGTCTTCCACAATCCTGCCCTTTACTTGAAGACTCAGTTTCGAGATAAACGCCCAAACATTGAATAAAAATACACGTTAATGCACTTAATAACGCCTTTATTTATACACCTTGTCTAATAAACATGTTGCCAAAACCTACAAAGAATAAATGCCATATGCACCCTGGTAAATGACAGGTCATTTTGCGGTAAATTCCCTCTCATTCACTGGTACAAATTATGGCATAAGTGGTACATTTGGGTGGCTGTAATCAATCTAGGTCCCAACCAGCCTCAAACATGTTTCTACAAGTAGGGGGTGGACAGTATAGCGGACGGGATCAGAGTCCCACGGGGGCGAACGCCCTACCCGGCTACTTTAAGAATAACCTATAAAAAAAATAGGTCAACCAGATAAACTGGTTAACCTTATAATACGATTGGGGGTAGCTTTTGAAAGTATGGAAGTAGGTTAATGGGCGAAAGTTTTTAATGGAAGAGTACAACCTATAGGATGATAAAGTCTTAGATAATAATAATACCATTATCCATACAATGGTATTATTATTTAATTTGAGTATATCAAATTAAATTATGGAGGGGAAAAAACGTTCGGAAAAGAAAGTAGTACATTAAAAAACCTTAAAGGGAAGCCAATTACACACAGAGATCGTGATCCAGGGGTAAAAGAACCTTTCATTGAAGTTCAAAAGGAATATGACAATCCTTACAACAATTCAGGAAGTTAACCACAATGGTGTCTCCAGGTTACACTTAGCTGGACAGATTCGCTTAGTGAGTTTTCACTGAGCAAACAATTAAAAAGAAAACAAAGACCAGTTAATTTTGATTGATGTTTTTCTTTTTAAGCTATTGAGAGATAATGAGATTGGAAGGGAAATTATTATTTAACATTTTATACTTATAAAGGAAAAAATGAAAAACCAAAATGCTTTTTTCACATTTTTTTTAGATAATAACCAGCTCCAGGAGAATTAATAATAGTTGTTGGATTTGTTCCATTATCTCCTATTTTTCGTCTGAGTTTTTTGATGTAGTGCCGAACACGCTCTTTATCGGTAATTTCATCCCATATAGATTTTAATATTTCATCTGTTGTAATAATTTTTCCTTTATTTGAAGCAAGTAAATATAAGAGTTCATACTCTTTTTTAGGTAAAGGATAATATTTACCATTTCTAATAATATTCCACCCTTTTACATCAAAGATACTTTCAGCGTTTATCAAAATGTGATCTTTATTTTTTTTATAAAGCATACCTAATGTTTCACTAAAGTTGACAAGAATTCTTAAATATTCAGATGCTGGATTTGTAATACAGACTTCGCAACCATAGCTCATAAGTTTTAACCTGTTATTTGTAGAAACTTCTTGAGTTAAAACTATAGTTTTTGTCTGGTGTGATCTATGTATGAATTCTTTTAAAAAAATATCCAAATCCATATCTATATCTTTACATTTTGGTAAATCAAGGATAATCCCCTTTACGTACTTACTTTTTTTATCCCTTTTTGCTTTTCGTATATCTCTTTCATAAATAACTTCCTCTTTCTTTAGATTAAAAATTCTGTGTACATACCTAAAGTTTTCTAGGTTTTTACTAACTATTAATATCTTCACAACTCTTCCCTTCCATCTATGAATGAGTATTTTTTTATATAAAAAAATACTCATAGTTAGTATTATAATCAAACGTCAGTTTAGTCTATTAAATTAGTAAGATATTTAAAACGTGGGGATATAAATAAATTTTACATATATAAATACGGGGTTTTAGGTTTAATTAAGTTTTTTTTCTCAAATCTATCTAATCTAAGTTGGGTTAACAAATCACTTCTTTTTTCTTCTAATAATTCATTAGCAATTTCTTGTCCTACAGCAGGAGATATCTTAAAACCGCCTCCGCTAAAACCAGTAGCTAGGTATACACCATCTACTTCATTAAGATTTCCTATAATTGGATGTTTATCAGGAGTATACGCATCAAAACCACATCTGCCACCCATAGGTTTAAAAGATTTTGGAGATATTCGTTGAGTTATAGATTTATAGGCTTTATTAATATCTTCAGTGCTTAACACGTCTCTTAGTTCATCGCTTCTACTTTCTTGGTTATTAGCAGACACGCCTACTAAAATCTGATCTTTTGAAAGAGACCGAAAATAACACCCTTTAGTATCATCAATATAAGTTAACAAAGGATTGCTCTGATTATCTTTTCTCCATTTAAAAAAACTAATTCCTATTTGTTTCCTTTGTAAAGGAATAGCAACATTCAAAGGTTGTAGTAATTGAGCAGTCCAAGCTCCTCCACAAAGAATCACTTTTTCAGAATATATGTCACCAATATTTGTTTTTACCCCTTTAACTTTTTCTCCTTCTACTAAAAGTTCGATTACTTTAGTTCCTTCCAATAGTTCAAGGCCATTTTGCTTGGCCCTGTTAATAAAAGACGCTGCAGCTAAAGCAGGGTCTCCATATCCACTCATGGGTTCATAGGCTATAGAAGAGACTCCTTTCATAGATACATAAGGCTGCATCTTTTTAAAGTCATCAGGGGTTATAAGAGTGGTAGGAATTCCTATTTTTTGCATTTCACAAACATTTTTAAATAAATTTTTTTTTGAATTATCTCCTGCAAGTAAAGCAAAACCAGATTGATTAAAATCACAGCTCCCACCAATAATCTCTGACCAATTAGAAAAAACAGAATAGCTTTTCCACGCTAATTTTGTTTGAATGTCATTCGTATGATTCATTCTAATCAACCCACCGGACATTTTAGTTGCGCCAATTCCCGGTGGGCGATCTTGCTCACATAAAACAACATTTTTTTGACCAGCATTAGTGAGATAATGAGCTGTACTTGCACCGATTATTCCACCGCCTATAATAACGATATCAGTGTTAATACTCATTAAAGCACCTCTATTAAAAATATAATATTTATACTGTTTCTAGTTCTAAAGTTTTCTTTTTATTTAAGTCATCGAACATTTTTTTTGCTTTTAAAGCCATCATACTAAATGAAGTTGCATCACTTATACCATGAGTACGTTCTGTAATTCCGTTTGCATATAAACCCACATTGAAGTTACTTGCTGTTCTAATGTTATAATCTCTAGAAATGCTTATATCTCCGTCTTCTTCTAATTCTAAATAGCTTAGAATATTATTAAGAGAGGGTGGGATTTTTTCCTCTGTAAATCCTGTACATACGATAACTCCATCAACATTAATCATTTTTTCTTTATCATGGTATATATCTTTTAATTCTATTTGATATTTTTCATTATTCTTTTTCATATCTTGGATTTTCTGGCACCTCAATAAGTGAATTTTTTCCTCTCCTAATATGTTTTGTTCATATACTTTCCAATAAAGATCTGTACTAGTATGAGGGCCAATAGCTGAATAATTTGTTGCCTTCATTTGGTCGTCAAATAATTTTTGTCTTTCTTCTTTTGATAAATTATAAAAATAATCTACAAACTCCGGGTGGTAAACTTCATTACTAAATTGACCTAAATCATATGTTTTAAAGCCTAAATTTCTGTGTACTGAGTAAATATGAGAATTTGGAAATCTATTCGATAATTCAAGAATTATTTCAGCGGCATTTTGACCTGAACCAATAACAGCGAAAGTTGGAGTATCTTCTTTTTTAAAATGCTGAAGTTTTGTCTTGAAACATGAAGAATGAAAAACTTTTTTTCCCATGAAAGGTCTAAACATATCAGGTACAAAAGGCATTCGGCCAGAGTTAATAGCCAAATTTTTAGCTGTTAATTTATTCTTTTCTTTTGAAATTTTATCTTCTGTTATAACTTCTACATAATCAACTGTCCCATCTGTATTCTTTAATGGCTCTACGCGGAGAACATTCTGATTATATCTAACTGATCCCTCTAACTGTTCTGCTACCCATGAAATATAATCGTTCCATTCGATACGACCGGGAGTTAAATCAAGTAATCCAAATTCAAAAAGCCGTCCTTTATTTTGCAAATAATTTGCAAAAGTGAATTTACTTCGAGGATTATATGGAGTAGCAAAATCCCGAAAAAAATGATGTTGAATATGAGCTTTTTCTAAAAGCATATCTGATTGCCAAGTTGAATCTTTAGATCTCTCTATAAAAAGTTTTCTTAATGGACGCTCATCTTCGAGCTTTTCTTCATAATCTTCAATCGCTACTCCAAGTGCTATTCCTGCCGGTCCAAAACCTATTCCTATTAAATCGTATATTTCCTCTGTGTTTTCATTCATTTGTAGCCTCCTGATAATACATTATTGAGTTATGGTAAATTTTTGTCCTTCTAATTTCCACAAAGATAAAGGAGCATTTAACATTTCACCATTCTTAGTAAATTTTATTTTTCCTAGTATAGTTGAAAAGGAATTTTCATTTATAACTGTTAATAAATCTTGATCTAAATTATCTGCGTTGTTTATAGATTGTAGCAACACTTCAACTGCTGCGTATGTTGAAGCTGCATAAAATCCGGGTTTTAAACCTACTATTTCTTCATACTCATTAATAAATTGCTTAGCATTCGAATTTTCAGGTATTGACGGAGGACCAACAGCCCAAATATTATCTGGTGTACAATTTAAACTATCTGCATAATCCTTAACTATTACATCATCCCCAAATATAATAGGTATATTTGGTAGAATGTTACGGATGGTGTTTGTAAATTCTACAGCTATATGAAAACGCCCGGAAAAAATAATTAATTCAGGAGAAAAGCTAAGTAATTTTTGAATTAGTCCTTGATCTTTACTATTTGCTTCCCATGTTAATTTTATAGTTTTTATATTTCTGTTATTTAAATTTACAATATCGTTTTCGATATACCCAATATGGTTTAAACCGTAATAACTTTTATCATCTATCAAGGCTATTCGATTTGCTTGTAAATAGTTTATAGATTGATCAAGAATTAATGGACTTGTTTGATCGTCTCTTGAGCATAGTCTAAATACATTTTTAAATTCAGTTAAAGATGGATTAGTAGCAGCTGGGAGTAATAATGGAATACCTTTATCCATGTAAATTGGTGCTGCGTTCAAGGCACATTCACTACTGAAGTGACCAACTACTCCTTTTACTTCTTGATTTGCTAAATGTTCTGCGGCTCTGAGAGCTTTTTCTTTTGAGGCTTCATCATCAGACCAAACTATTTTTGCTTTTAAGGCATGATATTTATTCCAATTATCTACTGCAAGTTTTGCTCCATAGTAAAATTGTGGGGTCAGAGGAGTTAAAGGACCATTAATTTTTTTAAGTGCTGCAGATGCCCCTATTTTAATCTGATTCTTTGACATTACATTGTAACCTTTTCATAAGGTAATAATTTATCAAAAACAGATGTAGGAACTTTTGTAAAAAAGGGGCTTGCAGGTTTTTTAGGTGAAATCAGAACCTCATTTTCTAAATCACTCCAAAGGTATTCCTTTTCTTTATTAATGGTGTCATTTCCCAAAAGAGCTTTAATTTTTTTAGAGAATTCTGGCATTATCGGTGTAGTAACTATTGCGAGAATTCTAAGAGTTTTAAGGTTCTCTTTTAATTCTGCTATATAGCACTCTTTATTATTTGAATCTAAATTTTCTAAATGAAGGATAGCCTCATAGTGAAGAATGGATTCATTTGCTATACCTAAAATTGCCTTAGCAGTTCTTTGTAGTGAAAAAGTTTCTGCTTTATGACAATTAACGATGATTTCCAAATATTCATCCACTTTCTTTTGTAAGCATGTAGAGGAATGAGTTCTATTTTCTTTGTTTAGAAGAAAAGCGTCATATTTAGAAGCTCGATCCAATAGGCTTGTTAACCAAGTGTTCCACTTGTTTGCTAAATCGTTATTAACAAGCGATTTAAAATTATCGATTTGAAAGTCAGTTTCCTCATTTTCTGGAGCTGTTAAGCAAAGATAGAAGCGAACTACATCTGGATCTATAAGGCGAAAAATATCAGAGCCCCATATTGCATGGTTTCTGCTTGTAGAGATTTTTTGTTGATCAATTCCGTAAAATTTATTAGTTATAACAGTATCGGGATAAGTATATTTATCCTGTGCCATTAACATCCCAGGATAAAACACTCCATGGGAGAAAGTGCAATCAAAACCTACGAAAGCTACCCAGCTTGTATCTTCAGATTTCCAGTAATCTTCCCATTTATTCTTATTCGATAAATTTGAAGCCCAATCAATACAAGCACTAATGTATCCGGCAGGTCCTCCATACCATGTATCTAGTATATGGTCTGTCATATTATCTAAAGGTACTTCAACACCAAGTTCTGCTTTTCTAGTTATCGGTGCATCTACTTCATTATTAAGAATTTCTTTGCATAACTTTTCTGCATCAACTCTCCAATTCCGTTTTTCAAAGTATTTTTGCAGACTTTCTCTATATTTAACTAAAGAAAAATAGATTCTCTTCTCTGTACGTGTTTCTAGGCTCTTTTGACAAGTTGTACATTTGGCATTAACCAATTTCCCTGCTTCTTGTGGGTGACCACAATTTTCACAATAATTTGCATCAGATTTGCTGCCACAATAATGACATTCACCACGAGCATAAGCTTCATAGCAATGATTTTCACACTCGGAACAATAGAAAGTAGGTACCTCTTTTATTTCTAAACTGCCATAATTATATAGGTCTGTGAAAATTTCTTGCATAATTTGCTTGTGCTGAGGAAGAGATTTTGTTCCAGGAAAATGATCTGGTAACATTTTTGCCAATTTTAATGTCTTACCCATTGCATTTGTATAATAACCTGAAACTTCCTTTGGTGATTGATTTGTTTCCCTAGCTTTCCTATCTACGTAATCTTGATAGTCATCTCCATAGGAAATGTATAGTACATCGTTCTCTAACATACGTTGAAATCTCGAAAATACATCTGCACCTAGGAAAGGGCCTGCTAGATGGCCGATATGTAAGTTACCGTTAGATGTTGGAGGAGCAGCTGTAATTAAAAACTTTTTTTTACTCATTGTTACCTCCCGGGGATAATTTTAAATATGAAACTCACTCGAATTTTCTTCTTGTGCTGACCCGTCCCACCAAATACTTACAAATTCTAAGTCTTGTTCACCTATGTTTGTAATACTATGTTCTGTAAAAGGAGTAAAATATACAGTATCTCCTTCTTTAACTTCTTTATATTCATCTCCACTTTGAGCTTTTCCTACCCCTTTTACAATAATAAACACTTCTTTCTCATCGTGGTTATGAGGGGATGATTGTTGATTAGGAGGTAAAACGCACCAAGCCCCGCCGAATGGCGGATTAACTACTCCTTTCCATGGAAAATTTCTCTGGGCATATAAATCATATTCGTATTTCAAATTATCGCGCTCTAAATTTTTAATATGCATAGTTACCCTCCTTTGATAGAATTTGATTCTTTTTTACAACTCATAATTTACCGTATGAATTTTTTATATACTATGTATTTAACGTGTGTTTTTTGTGTAAAAATGTAATAATTTGGAATGAAGGTAAAGGAAAAGGGCCACTCTATTAGACAGAAGGTGACTCTAAAACGAGATTTCACCCTTATGGTGGAGGACTGTTTCTTTATTTGGCGAGATATGAATATCAAAAGGATTTTCTCGTTGGAATGTGTGTTTAAAAATAATGGATTTTTTTTCGGTATTTGAGGTTCTTTTTTTACGTGTGTCTGTACCGAACTATGCCGAGCAAAAAGAAAGGTTAAAAGTGTTATTGGTCCATATCAAGAGTAATAGCTCGTTCTGCCGAGTCGACCTTCGTTGATTCGATAAGGCTCGTACTGAATTTGGACTGGTCGATATCTCGCCTTAATTGCTGAAACAGGTGCAATGGAGAGCTGCCTGTTCAAAAATAAGAGAACAAACATAAAAACTGGTCGTAAAATTGTTATTTCACGACCAGTTTTTATGTTGTTATTTATTGTCATCCTCTTCAAACCAAGCACGTTGAAGGGATTTGATCCCTTCAGTGATTTGATCATTTGTTAATCCTCCGAATCCTAATTGAACCATAGCAGTTTTCATTTGATTTGGGTTCTCCCAATGTTTTGATACTGGGTAGACTTTAACTCCGAATTTTTTCGCTCTTTTTATCAGATGCCCTTCACTCTTACCTTGATATACTTCTAATAAAATGTGTAATCCTGCACCTTTTCCGATGATACGTACTTTCCCTTTCATAAAGTTTTGTATAGTAGAGATCAAGGTGTGTTGTTTTTTTTGATACACTATTCTCATTTTCCGTAAGTGTTTTTCCCAATGCCCATTTTCCATAAACCATTGTAATGTTGTTTGATGAATTCTTGAGACTGTTTGGTCGTAAAGTTGAAAATTATTTTCGTACCGTTTTAACAAAATAGATGGCAGCACCATGTATCCTATACGAAGGGATGGAAGAAGAGATTTTGAAAAGGTTCCTAGGTAAATAACTCTGTCATTTGTATCTATACCTTGTAAAGAAGGGATTGGTTTTCCAATATATCTAAACTCACTGTCGTAATCATCCTCAATAATAAAACTATCCTCTTCCTTAGCCCACTGTAATAGTTGCATTCTTTTTAAAAAAGGCATAACCATTCCACAAGGAAACTGATGGGAAGGGGTGATATAGACTAGCTTTGCATTATTCTTATATAGATCTTGAACATCAAGTCCATCTTTTTCCAAAGGAATAGAATTAATTATAAATCCATGATTCCGAAAAACCATTCTAACTCCATCGTATCCGGGGTTTTCCATTGCGAATGAGTTGTCAGTTACTTTAATGAGTTGAGCTAGTAAACTAAGTAGTTGCTGAATCCCAGCTCCAACAATAATTTGCTCTGGTGAACAATTGACACCACGAGAATAATGAAGATATTTGGCTATCTCCACACGAAGTCCAGGTTCTCCTTTAGGATCTCCATAAGAAAAAAGTTCCTGCTGGTCAGGGCTCAAACATTTATTAGTAAATTTTTTCCATACACTGAATGGAAAATGCTCTAAATCAACATTGCCGTAACGAAAGTCATAATCGATAAATTGCTGATTTGTTTGCTTGATATCAAAAGTTAGTTGCTGGTTCGAATAAAATGAGGGTAGTTCTTTATCAAACGCAATTACATAAAGGCCACTCCGAGGTCTACTTTGAACATATCCTTCTGATACTAACTGTTGATAAGCTAATTCAACGGTGTTTCTACTTATATTCAAATGTAATGATAAACCACGAATTGGCGGTAATCGAGTTTCAGGCAGAATCGTTCCACTTATAATTTTTCTTTTTATGTATTCATAAAGTTGAATATATAAAGGTTTTTTTGATTTGACATCGAGTTGAGGAGTTATTTCGACCATAATAGTTCACCTCTCTATAAGTCAATATTTTTTGTCCCCATATTTTAATTTAAAACTGTCACTATGAAAAGGGTCAACCAGCAATTACAATTAAATTTATTAAAATGAATTTCTTAATAAAAGGAGAATGTTCTCATGGTAAAACCAGAAGTGAGGAAAGCTGAACTGAAAGATTTAACCCCTTTAACTAAACTTATGAATGAGTATATTGTGGACTTTTACCTATGCACCAAACCGGAAGATGAAAAGTTACACAATTTAATTCGCACTCTATTGAATGAAAAAGAAGGTATTCAGTTTATAGCATTAAAAGAGGAAAAAATGGTGGGATTTGCAACATTATATTTTAGTTATGCCACAACTAGTGCAGATAAAATTACAATTATGAACGATTTATATACTGTTAAGGAAGTAAGAGGAGAAGGGATAGCTGCTGAATTATTCAACGCTTGTCATACATATACACAGGAAAATAATTACTACTGCATGAAATGGGAAACAGCAAGAAGCAATAAAAGAGCCCAGCAATTTTATAAAAAAATGGGTGCAGTCCCAGGTGATTGGATTACATACAATTTATAAAATATTGCCTACATAATAAGGACGTGTTTTGATGTTTAAATTTCATTATGGGTGGATTGCTTTATTGTTATCGTTTTTAGCCTTGCTTGCTGTTCAAGGTATACGCTCTTCTTTTGGAGCCTTTGTTGAACCATGGGAAACTGAGTTTAGAGCAAATAGAGGAACAGTCTCACTTATTGCTTTACTCAGCTTTTTTATTTATGGAATTTCGCAACCAATTATTGGTTACTTCATAGATCGTGTAGGTGCTCGAAAAGTACTTTCTTACAGTACTTTACTCGTTGGGGTAAGTACGTGTCTTACTTTTTTTGTTACATCATTCTGGCAGTTAATATTACTATATGGCATTGTATCATCGGTTGGTTTTGGTGGAGCATCTGGTGTAGCTGGATCAGTGATTGCAACAAACTGGTTTCACCGTAGAAAAGGAGTTGCTTTGGGAATCATTACATCTGGAATGAGCGCTGGACAGCTAGTCATTGTTCCTTTTTGCCTAATCTTAATCAATTGGATAGGTTGGCAACTTACCGTTCTTATTTTAGGAGTAACTCTCATGTTTGTTGTTTTTCCTATTTTGATCATTTTTTTAAGGTCGCATCCTGCAGAAAAAGGGTTATCACCCTATGGTGAAAACAATGATAACTATCAGGAAAACATAGATACTTCTTCATCGGAGAATCAAAATTCACTATCTAGGAAGAGTTTTTTTAATATTATTAGCAACCGGGGTTTCTGGTTCCTAGCGATCCCTTATATGATCTGTGGTTTTACAGCTGTAGGATTAATGGAGACACACTTGATCCCATTTGCTCACGATCACGGTCATTCTTCTAATATTGCTGGAACTACTGTAACCGTGCTCGCAACCTTCAATATCATAGGGACCTTACTTTCCGGTCAAATTGCTGATCATGTGAACAACAAAAAATTTCTTTTTTTATTATACTTTTCTCGTGGACTAACGATCATCCTTCTTCTTTTAAGTGAGCAAGTTTTCTTGTTGTTTGTTTTTGCCTTTCTATTTGGATTAGTTGATTTTGCTACGGTTGCACCAACTATGATGTTAGCAAATAAGTATTTTAGTAAACAGTCAATTGGATTTGTTTTCGGTTTATTATCTTTCAGTCATCAAATAGGCTCAGCTCTAGGTGCATACATCCCTGGTCTACTGTATGACTTATCAGGTAATTATATTTCCTCCTTTGTTTCTGCTATTTTTCTATTGATAGGAGCAGCTTTTATGTGTATTTTTCTTCCTGCAATCGACAAATATGAATCCGTTGAATTAGATAAAGACAATAATAAAGATATAGGTGTATAACAATGTATAGTTTTAGTTATATACTTGTCTTTCTAATAGTTTGAAATATTAAAAGTTATATGAAAAGGAGGTGTTCTTATTAAACCATCGATCAATTTACCTCAAGGCATTGCTTTATATATTGCTGCTATATTAGGTTCAGGAGTCCTTTTCATTTCCGGAACAGCCGCTTCTATAGCTGGGCCTGCTTCCTTAATTTCATGGGGTATTGTTATTTTCATTACTTTTCCTTTAGCATACTCTTTTGCATGTTTATCACAAAAATATCCGGACGCAGGAGGTGCAGCTACTTTTGTAAGGCATTCATTTGGGTATCATATGGGAAACCTGGTTGGATGGTTTTACTTTATTTGTGCTGCCGTTGGACAAACCATTGTCTCCTTAACAGGAGCTTTTTATGTTGAAAATGCTTTTCCGTTTCCCATTCCAACCATGTGGACCGCCATTCTTATTCTCTTTATCGGAGTCCTAATGAATTTTTTTGGTATCCAAATTAGTGGGAGGGTAGCTATATATATAAGCTCTTGTTTAGTTTTTCTTTTATTATCTGTTGTTTTTTTATCCTTACCATTTATTGAATTCGGTCACTTTTTTCCCTTCCGTCCATTTGGGTGGGAATCCATTGGAACTGCTGCAGCTATCATTTTTTGGTCTTACTTTGGATGGGAAGCTATATGTAATCTTGCTCCCCAATTTAAAAACCCACAAAAAGATATCATTGCTAGCACCTGGGTTAGTGCTATATTGATTGGTATTATTTTTTTACTTTTAAGTGTAATAACGATTGGAACTGGAACATATGGGAGTGTGGAAAACGATCTTTCCCCTATCGGCGTTATGATGGAACAATCACTGGGAGTAGGGGCAAAAGTAATAACAGCTATTTTAGCTTTTATTGTTTGTGTGGGAACCGTTAATGCCTTTGTGGCTAGTTTAGGACAACTTGGTTATTCTTTAAGTCGAGACGGTGCTTTTCCAAAATGGATGATCACAGGTAACACCCAAGTTCATTCTCCTAAACGTGTTGTTTTGTTTGTGTTTTTTTTCTCTGGTTTTGGAATAGTAGCAACGGAAATTATAAGAGTAGGTTTTTATGATATCTTGTTTATTCCTACTTCTTTAGGGGTTTGCGTTTATATACTTTCAATGGCAGCCGCAGTTAAATTATTTGATAAAGGGACACTACCTTGGAATGCCTCGCTTTTTTCCTTATCAGCATGTTTGCTCATTCTTCCGTTTTTTCAGCTATATATTGTTGTTCCTATCGTTATATTACTCCTTTATATTTTGTATATAAAATTCAAGAATACCAGTAGCCAGGCAGAGCAAAAAGTAAACCCATTTTAATGGCAGTCTATTCAACGGGATGTTATTACATTATTTTTTGGATTTTCTTGTCCTTCTAAGGTCCCGAAAGGGAAATAAGATTTCTAGCCTAAAAAATAAGAAAGGGAGATTAATATGAAGATCTTAACAGATAGCTATAAAAAACGTCCTATAAGATGTCTCGAAATTTGGGAATACGATAAATGGAAAATGAAGCTTTATAGTATTTCTTGTAACAAAGAGAAGATTTCAAAAATCGTTGTAGATACAACAAAAAGGATCACCGAACAAGACATATTAGAATCAAAAAATAATTCATATAAATTGGGGTTTTCGATTGCTCATCAAGCTCGTGAAGCTGTATTTATATTAGTAAATTGGTGGATTAAAGATAATATGTTAAGAAGTCATATATATCGTTCTCCTCTTCATTCACCAGAAAAGATAATCAATGTAACTAGTACAGGTGAAAGTATGTGTATATGGGAAATATACGTGCTTAATTTTGAGCGAAATGCCTGGGTAAAACATGTTTTACAAAATCAAAGCAAAGAAAGTATAAGTAATTACTTACATTGTCAATTAAACGATGAAATTTAATATGCATCTCCAAACCAAAATTTCGTTTATTTACACACCTAATTGCCGATTGAAGGGATTCAATTGGACAATTTTAGCTATGTTTATGTTCACAAGCAACAAGTTAAAAGTAGCGGAAAAAAGACTCCGTAATATAACTGTATAATTTTGTTAATAAATGAACAAAAATTTTGAGTAATATTAACTAAAAAATTTCTTCTGAACATAAAGTAAGTAGATTCTTTTCTAATTAATACTTCGATAGATAAGTAACCATATTTAAGTGATTAAATTATAAATACGAAAATATTCATTATTCTGGGGGACGGCGGAAATGAACCGGACGCAAGTGGTAATTGATTTGTAGAAAAACACACGAAAGCGTTTAAACCTGGTTCAGATATGTCGCTCTTGCTACTTATTATAGTAAAAAAATGGAGGCAACATTTGATATCGAAACTGAAAGTGTATTGTATCGGGGACAAAAATTCTCAGTTTCTTCTGCTGCTAGCAAAGCCAAAGAAGACATTTCAGGGAAAAGCACTTCAACAAATGGGTGGAAGTTTTGGAAGTATAGGAATGAACTTGGGGAAGAAAGGTTTATAGATGATTTTAGGAAGTGAAATAAAAATATAATGATGAGTGCGTATGTCAATGAATCTCACTTTTACGACTGGATTATGACTGGATATTGTTCATAAATATTTATATCTTATTTAACCTGGACTTAAGATAGGCAGCTTATAACACCTAATATAAAGGCACCTTTCACTCTTATCTTTAAGTATTTAATTCACACAGAGTATGGGCGGCATGATGTAATTACGCCAAAAACCCTATTATAAAGGCGCTCATAGCCTAATGTAATCCCTGAATGACATACTTTTTGTCATTCAAAAGGCAAAATATAAGCCTCTCATTAGTTCACAGAACTTATGAGAGGTTTTTTGTGTAAATAATTTTAATCATAAAAGTGGTAAAACCTTATGCTATAAGAGTTTCACAGTAAATAAGAAGTCTATCAGTACAAGAAAGAATCTTTCAAGAATTAACTTAATCGCGGATATGTAATTCCTGAATCTTAATGTATAACACTAACTTCTCCTCCAAAATCCTAACCTCCAGTAAAATAACGTCACGATCTATTTTACTAAAGTAGTAGGTTGATTGAGCAAAAGTGTAAAATCCTATCGAGCAAAAAGTGTCAACTTTATTCTAGCGTTTACACCTCTCAAGAGTTCATAAACTTTTGAGAGGCTTTTGTTTTATTGTAAGCGACGATTGTATCTGGGATTCGAATTCCATTGGATTCTTCTAAGAAGTGCTCTTATAAGTATCATATGAGGGGGCAAATCTGGAACTAAAAGGTTTGGCTCTTTATTTATGTCCAGGAAAGGATAGCACTATTAAATGGTGATGATTAAATTGGTTGACAGTGATATTACCAATCCAACAGAAGGCAAGGCTGCTGCGAGCTTTTTTTATTCATCTGATAAACAATTTGAAAATTTCTCCTGAATTTTTTTTATAAATATATCAGCAGCTGTGGAAAAAATTTGATGTTTTTTCCAAACAATATTTAAGCCTGATTCAAGTCTTGGCTCCAGCGGTCTAAAACAAAGGTTGCTTTCATTAGATGTATTTACTATTTTATCAAGTACTACAGCATAACCAATGCCCCCTTCAACCATAATAGAAGCATTATATGCAAGATTGTATGTAGTCACGACGTTTAATTTATCAAAATCTTCACCAAACCAATCCGCAAATTCATTTTTAGAAAATGTCTCTTTCATAACCTGGCGAGAACAGATTAGTGGAACATTTACTAAATCCACTGCTTGAATGGAATCTTTGAAAGCAAGAGGACTGTCTTTCCTCATCACTACACCCCAAACATCTTTGGCAGGTATGTTGATGTAATGGTATTTTGATAAATCAGCTGGTTCTATTAAAATGCCAAAGTCTAGCAACCCCTTGTCAAGCCGTTCAGTCACATCGTCTTCGTTTCCACTGTAGAGGTGATACCGTATATTTGGATAATTTAACTGTAAATCTTTTGCTACCCGTGAAATCTGTTTCATGGCTTCTGTTTCCCCGCTACCTATGTAAACATCCCCACTTATTGTATCTTCCATGGAATTAAATTCTGCCTCGGTTTTATTGACCATATCAATAATTTCTTCTGCCCTCTTTCGGAGAAGGATTCCTTCATCCGTAAGAATAATATGGTGACTGCTCCGAATAAATAATTTTTTCCCTAACGATTTTTCAAGATCTTTTAATTGTCTGGACAAAGTTGGCTGTGTCACATGCAGATAATCAGCAGCCCTCGTAATGCTTCCTTCTCTTGCAACAGTAAGAAAATAACGCAAAACTCTAAATTCCATCCTGTGATCCTCCTTTTAGTAGTCTTAGTATATCCATTTTAAGAATGCTCCTCAAGCATAACTTGATATATGATATAGGTATTTGATATATGCAATACCCCCAGCTAAAGTAAATAACAAAGTGGTGAAATAAACCGTAAGAGGGGAGTCATCAACTCAGTCTTCAAAACAAAATAAGAAAGGGTGTTTTTTATAATGAAAAGAAAATATACGATTACGCTGGTATTCACAGTGATAGCACTTGGTTTGATTTTATCCGCAACCGTATTTGCATCTTCGAACGGCGATAGTGAAGCATTCTCAACCAGCGATAGCGAAGCATCCGTTACCGAAGTTGACATCGACGATGCCTACACGCCGGACATGTCCAATGGAGCAGACAACTTTTATCAGAGCGAGGAGGTAACCATGCAGAAGGTTTCATTTGAAAATCAATACAACATGGAGGTTGCGGGGAATGTTTTTATTCCCGAAGATTTGAATAGAAACAAAAAACATCCTGCGATCATTGTCGGACATCCTATGGGAGCAGTAAAAGAGCAAAGTGCGAATTTGTATGCCCAGAAAATGGCTGAACGGGGATTCGTTACTTTATCCTTGGATTTGTCTTTCTGGGGAGAGAGTGAGGGTCAGCCACGCAACGCAGTGTCACCAGATATCTATGCCGAGGATTTCAGTGCCGCGGTCGATTATCTGGACACCCAAGACTTTGTCGATAGAGAGCGAATTGGTGTTCTTGGTATCTGTGGCAGTGGGAGTTTTGCGATTAGTGCAGCCAAAATTGACCCTCGTATGAAGGCCATTGCAACTGTGAGTATGTACAATATGGGGGCGGCCAACCGTAATGGATTAAACCACTCACAGACTGTAGAGCAAAGAAAAGAAATCATCGCAGGAGCTGCAGAGCAACGTTATGTCGAGTTTACAGGCGGTGAAACTCAATATACTGGTGGTACGGTGCATGAATTGACAGATAACACGGATCCGATTCAGCGTGAGTTTTATGATTTCTATCGTACGTCGAGAGGGGAATATACGCCTGAAGGTTCATCTCCTGAGCTGACAACTCACCCGACTCTAACTAGTAACACGAAGTTCATGAATTTTTATCCGTTCGAAGATATCGAGACGATTTCTCCGCGTCCGATGCTGTTCATTACGGGGGATGAGGCTCATTCCATCGAATTCAGTCAAGATGCGTACGAGCGTGCAGCTGAACCAAAAGAACTTTACATTGTTCCAGGTGCAGGGCATGTGGATCTGTACGACCGTGTGGATTTAATCCCTTTTGACAAGCTCGACTCCTTCTTCAAAGAAAATCTAAAGAAAAAATAATGACGAGTGATAAAAAATCGTGTAAGTTTGCATGACAATGGGACTAGGAGTGCAAACATGGTGTGAATCCCGCATATCTGGGTGGGATTCACTTTTTTTATTCTAATGAAAGAAAACTCCTTAGAATGGGATTTATTTTATTTGTCCCTACCCTAAGTTCAAATTTTCATGTCTTGTGAAAGAAACAAATCAAGTAGGAAAGTAAAGCGATAGGGAAGGTACTAGAACATAATTTAGCGTATCATTTCTATTTTACTAATGCTTATAGAGCATATTGTGATATTAGATATAAGTATTTGTTATGTGTAAAAGGCGCAGTTAAAATAATTAACAGAAGGTGAATAACACAAAAAAGAAAGGATGTTTCTAATAATGTCTACTATTCAAGATAAAGTTGTTGTCATAATGGGTGCATCAAGTGGGATTGGTGAAGCAACAACTAAGTTACTTGCTCAACAAGGTGCCAAACTAATCATAGCTGCACGACGTTTGGAGCGTTTAGAGGCCATCAAAGAAGAATACCCGGAGGGCGATATTCATATTCAACAAGCAGATGTCACCAACTATGAAGATGTCAAAAAAGTAGTGGGGCTTGCTATGGACACCTATGGCAGAATTGATGTTCTTTATAACAATGCAGGGATTATGCCGACTGCGCCAATTGTGGAAGGTCGTCGTGAAGAATGGCAGCAAATGTTGGATATCAATGTAATGGGAGTTTTAAACGGCATTGCTGCGGTGGTACCTATTATGGCAATTCAAAAATCGGGGCATATTATCGCAACGGATTCTGTAGCTGGTCATGTGGTATATCCTGATTCAGCCATATATTGTGGAACAAAGTTTGCTGTGCGTGCGATTATGGAAGGTCTACGACAAGAACAACGGGAGAATAATATTAAATCAACTATTATATCACCTGGAGCTGTGGCAACCGAGCTATATCAAACCATTAATGACAAAAATGTCTCAGAAGATCTCCATAAGGCACAAAAAGAATGGGGATTAGTTGCGGATGATATTGCATCAGCTGTGGTGTTTGCGATTGATACACCTGGTCGAATGGCAGTTAGTGACATGATTGTTCGTCCGACAACTCAACCCATGTAAGCCTATAAAGCTGCACTGCTCTTTCTTTTACGAGTAAGCCAAAAGAAGGAATGACCATTCTCAGCCTTTAAAGGGAGGGACTTATTATAATGAAGAATCTAAAAAACAAAGTCGTTATCATTACAGGTGCTTCAAGTGGCATTGGAAAAGCAAATGCGTTGTATCTCGCAGAGAATGGAGCAAAAGTTGTTTTAGGAGATGTACGTGAAGAGCGTTTGCAAACAGTAGTTGATGAAATTAAAAGTGTAGATGGGGAAGTTTCGTCGCAGGTGACAGATGTGACAAAGCGAAATCAAGTCGAAACCCTCGTGGCTAAAGGTATGGATAGCTTTGGTAGCATTGACGTTATCATAAATTGCGCCGGTGTCATGCCACAATCCTACCTGTGCGAAAATAATTACGAGGAATGGGAACGCGGCATAGACACAAACATTAAAGGAGTACTTTATGGGATAGGGGCCGTTCTTCCCATCATGCATAAACAACAGACAGGGCACATCATTAACATTTCGTCAATTGGCGCACATAACGTTATACCTGGAGGAGCCGTATACAGCGCAACTAAATATGCTGTTAAAGCTATAACCGAAGGATTGCGTAAGGAAGAGGCCGAAAATAATAAAAGCATTCGTGTAACAAGTATCTCACCTGGATCCATAGATACAGAATTTACTCATTCTATTGCAGATCCTGAAATTAGAGCTAAATTTGATGAATTAAGCGAAAATGCAATAGAACCTGAATCAGTAGCTCGTTTAATTGCATTTGCAATTAACGAAGAAGAACATGTTGCACTAAATGAAGTGATTATCCGTCCTACTGAACAGATCCTATAAAAGGGACAACCCTATCGAGAAACCCCTAAGCTCGTCTTTAGAGTTACCAAAGCTAATATAGATCCTAATAAGGAGGGAGAAGAGTGAACCTAGAAAATCAACACCTTATCCTTTCATTTGGAGATGAGAAACTTAAAGCGTCATTAGAGAACAATGCCACAGTTAGACAGTTTATCAAGAACCTACCCGTTACGTACTCGATGAATGATTTATTTAATCGTGAAAAATTTGTAGAAGTAAACGACTTAGAAGTAGAGCGAACTGTCTCCAGCTACGGTAAAGGAGATATCTCCTACTGGACACCAGGAAAGGCATTGGTGATTTATTATAATGATGATGATGAACCTATCCAAGGTCTTGTGAAGCTCGGCGAAATCTTGGAAGGCACTGAGCGATTAGAAAATTATCCTGGAACTATCGAAGTAACGATAAATATAGAGTAATAAACAAACCAAAAGTGGATAATACAAACCGATGTGAGGATTCTAAGAAGTAGTGAAAGATAGGCAGGGGATTTCAAACATGAATATGGAAGAATTTATTGAATTTTGCAAAGAAGGAAATCCTATCTCTGGAGAGGATAAGGAGCTCCATGGATTGTTAACACAATGTAGCTTCGAAGCTCAAAGAATTACGATGGATTTAAATACATCCTATCATTCAAAAGAAGAAATTGTAGAGATTTTCAGTGAATTGACAGGATACAAAGTTGACTCATCTTTTATGTGTTTTCCGTCATTCTACACTGACTTTGGCAAAAATATCACTATTGGGAAAAACGTATTTTTTAATACAGGCTGCTCGTTCCAAGATAGAGGCGGAATTTTTGTTGGAAACGGTTCACTGATAGGTATGAATGTTACGATTTCTACACTAAATCATGGCTTATCCATAGAAACAAGAAACACAACATACCCCTTGCCAGTCAAAATTGGCGAAAATGTATGGATTGGATCGAGCTCATCAATACTGCCTGGTGTAACGATTGGGGACAACGCTGTTGTTGCAGCAGGAGCAGTTGTCACTAAGGATGTTCCACAAAACACTGTTGTAGCAGGCGTACCAGCAAAGGTAATTAAAAAACTAGTTTAGTTATTACATTAAAAGTAAGTCATTTAAATAAAAAGGAAGTGTTGGAAATGTCCATCTACTTCCTTTACTTTCTGTATTCCACGAATTACTTCCAAACACTATTTATTTAAAGATTAAAAATTATTTACCATTCCCCATTTCTTAAGAACTTCTACTCCTAAATTCCAATTAAAATCCACAAACTATGTTGATAAATGTTATTGGCTTAAAATTTCAAAATGGCCATATATTTGATGCCTCTTTGTAATTTCTTTTGTGAAAAACGAATATAGGAGGAGACAAACTTGATGAAAAAAGTGTTAAAATCATCTGAATTTCATATACAGATTTATATTAACAAACATTACGCATTTCCCTTGCCTATAATCTTAGGACATAAAGGGCTTAGGTGTAATCAAAAGAGCAAGAAAAAATGGATAAGGAGACTAATGATATGAAAAAATTGTTGACGTTAGCTTCTGCTATTATGATTGTCTTTACCCTTTCAGCATGTGGAGATGATAACAACGAAGGAAGTAATTCTAATGACAGTGAGACTAGAAGTAATCCAGATAACGAACAAGAGAATACATCTGAGGAAATAAATAATGAAAACACTCAGAATTCTACAGGGAATAATGATGATTCGGATAATTCAGAAGAAAAAATAATAGTGACTCTTGACAACGGGGAAATCATTATAAATGTTTATGATAATCCGACTAGTAGGGAATTTTTAGCACAACTTCCTTTGACACTAACATTCGAGGAATTTGGGGGATTTGAAAAACTTAGTTATCCACCGGAAGAATTAACTACGGAAGGGGCACCTTCTGGCTATACACCTGAACGTGAAGATTTTGCTTATTATTCTCCATGGGGAGATGTGGCCATGTTTTATGATGATCATAGATACTCTAATGGACTTGTTAAATTAGGAGAAATTGAGTCTGGGGTAGAATTACTTGAAAGTATGAATGATGACTTTACAGTTTCCATTGAAAGAATGGATTAAAGGAAATCTAGTAATTAACTACTAAACTATTGAGAACATCTATTAATATTCAATTTGAGGATGTTAAATAAAAAAGCCAATTATTCGAAAAATCAGCAATACTATAAACTTACTAGACGGGGAGTGAATAAATTGAAAACAGTAAAAATTGCCGGGAGAGAAATTTTTCCAATAGGTTTAGGTACTTGGAACATGGGAGATGACAAGGAAAAGTATACACAAGAATTAAATGCTTTAAGAGCGGGTTTAGAGGCGGGTGTCCAAGTCATTGATACAGCAGAAATGTATGGTAACGGGAATTCTGAAAGATTAGTAGGTAACGCCATTGAACTATTTGAACGAGAAAAGCTATTATTAGTATCAAAAGTACTTCCTGAAAACGCATCGAAAAAACAATTATCCATAAGTCTAGATAACTCCTTAAAACGATTGAAAACAGATTATCTAGATCTTTATTTACTTCATTGGAAAGGTAGTATTCCAATTGAAGAAACAATAGAAGCAATGGAAAAGGCTAAAATGCAAGGGACAATTAAATCCTGGGGAGTTTCAAATTTTGATGTAAATCAAATGAAAAAATTATTAAATCTGCCCAATGGTCATAACTGCGTCACAAATCAAGTACGTTATAACTTAGGAGATCGAGGGATAGATTTCGATTTAGTTCCTATGATGAAAGAAAATAGAAAGCCACTAATGGCATATGCTCCTGTAGCTAGAGGAGATAAATTAGGTTCTGCTCTAACGAAACAACAAGTTTTACTGGATATTTCTAAAAAGTATAATGTAGATGTTTTTCAAATTCTATTGGCCTGGAGTATCCGTAATGGAGAGACCATTCCTATACCACAATCTAGTAATCCTAAGCATGTAATAAAGAATGTAAAAGCTGTTAACATTGAGCTTACAGAAGAGGATTTAAAGAAAATAGATTCTGTCTATCCAGAACCAAGTGTGAGTGAGCCACTAGCTTTGTGGTAATTAACCTTAATTACAAAGGTACTAGTATTTGTATGGGCTCCCACAGAAAACTGTAAACTAAAAAAGTCTAACACTGATTAATAGGTAATTAGGAATTGATGGTTTCGTAATGAGGGAAACAGATAGTTTCCGCTTTGCAGTTCTAGGATTTATTTCTTCATTCAATTTGCGTACCACACATTTTTTTAAAATGTTTAGTTCATACGGTTAAAGAACCATTTCTTTTATTCTGAATTCTAGGTGATGTTTTTAGTGACTGGATTATGACTGGATACTGTTCATAAAGTATTAAAACTTATTGTGGTTTATAAATTCACTTTGCGTTGGAAACCTTGGTATAACAAGGTTCTGAGGGTCTTATTATTGTCCTATTAAATAGCCGAGTGAATGGGCGGCATGATGTAGTAACTCCCAAAATCCTTTAATGACAAGGGTTTTGAAGTTTAGAAGGCCTGAAATGACTGGATTTTAAGATTAAATATAAAATTAAGAAGCCCCTCAAGAGTTTTTTGAACCTTTTGAGGGGCTTCTTTACCTGCAGGATATTCTTAGATTTTTATAACGATCTAATAATTGTTAAGAGACCTCTTATTTAAACTTTTTTCTTTTGGTAAGGATATTAGCGCTGATGCCATTGTCTCGAATCAAAGGAACGAGTAGCGCATAAATCCTCACAACATTATGGGGGCTATTTACAATGAATGAATTTGCTGATTGGAATTCCAGAATGGACATAAAAGCTCAATTACAAGTTGAATTAATTCTATTCCTATCTCTAGTATGAGAGAGCTTGAGAATCCTCGTGGCCACAGTACTTAGCGCACGCTTCCACGAAATGTAACCGCTCTAGTGATGGTGGGAAATGAAACAAATAGACTAGGAGGAAGAATAGATTTCTCGGGATCTCATTTTGGTTTACATTTTTACGATCTTGACTATTTTGAAATCAATTGGTAGAGTTGTGAAAAATGTAAATATTTCTTATCAAGAGAGGTGGAGGGACTGGCCCTTAGAAACCTCAGCAGCAGATCTTTAAGACACTGTGCTAATTCCAGAGGGTGATCTTACCTGATAGATAGGAGCTTCTTTTATTTGTCGGAAACGCACTCGTTTAGAGTGCGTTTTTTTCTTGAGGAGGGAAGTAGTCTTACTTTTTGTTCAACATTTTCAAAAGTATTAGGAGAGTGCCGTTATGAAGTCACAAGGTCAAAAATTTAAAAGGGAAATGAAAACGCGGCATTTAGTGATGCTGTCTCTTGGAGGTGTAATTGGTACAGGGCTTTTCTTAAGTTCCGGATATACGATTCAACAAGCGGGCCCCTTTGGCACAGTGCTTGCCTATTTAATAGGAGCATTAGTTGTTTATCTAGTCATGCTCTGCTTAGGTGAACTTTCTGTACATATGCCGGAAACTGGCGCCTTTCACAGCTATGCAGCTAATTATATTGGTCCTGGTACAGGCTATACGGTTGCCTGGTTGTACTGGCTCACCTGGACAGTAGCACTGGGTTCAGAATTCACAGCAGCAGGTTTAATGATGCAGTTATGGTTTCCATCTGTCAGTGTTTGGATTTGGAGCGCTTTTTTTGCCGGAATAATTTTTCTGCTTAATGCGTTTACTGTGAAATTTTTTGCTGAGTCTGAATTTTGGTTTTCTTCAATCAAAGTAATTGCTATTATTCTTTTTATTATTTTGGGTACTGCTGCAATGGTGGGATTAGTTCCATTAAATGATTCAGAGCCTGCACCATTTTTATCAAATTTCACAGGTGGAGGACTGTTTCCTAATGGTGCGTTTGCTATCCTAATGACTATGCTTGCTGTGAACTTCGCCTTTTCAGGAACAGAGCTCATTGGAATCGCAGCAGGGGAAACCGTTGATCCTGAAAAAACAATTCCAAAGGCTATTCGAACCACTTTAATTAGGTTAGGGGTATTTTTTGTTGGGACGATTATTGTCCTGTCTGCTTTGCTTCCAACAAGGGAAGCCGGAGTGATTGAGAGCCCCTTTGTTGCGGTGCTAAAAAACATTGGGATTCCGTATGCCGCGGATCTTATGAATTTTGTGATTATCACTGCTATTCTATCAGCAGCTAACTCAGGGCTCTATGCATCATCCCGCATGTTGTGGTCACTTGCCGATCGACAAACTATTTCACCGGCTTTTGCAAAATTGACCAAACGAGGCATTCCTTTGAACGCTATTGTATTCAGCATGCTTGGCGGCGGGCTTGCTCTGCTTACAAGTGTTATTGCCCCAGACACCGTCTATATTGTGCTCGTATCAATTTCAGGGCTGGCTGTTGTAGTGGTTTGGATGAGTATCAGCGCTGCCCAATTTAATTTTCGCAGGCAATATTTAAGAGAAGGGAACCGATTGGAGGACTTGGCCTATCGTACACCGTTTTATCCCTTGGTACCGATCGTTTCGTTTATCCTCTGCCTTACATCCTGCATTGGAATAGCTTTCGATCCCACTCAACGAATTGCCCTTTATTGTGGAATTCCATTTATCCTATTTTGCTATGGAAGTTATTATATAGGACAGCATTTAAAGAAAAGAGGAACCAGATATGTCGAACCAAGCAAGTCAAAAGCACAATCCCATTGATTCAATTTTGCAGAAGTATTCCCCTGTCATTCTTGATGGGGCGTTAGCGACGGAGCTTGAAAAGCACGGATGTGATTTGGATGATCCGCTTTGGTCAGCACGAGTCTTGCTGGAAAAGCCTGAAGCCATTGTCAGGGTACATGCGGATTATTTCCGCAAAGGAGCAGACATAGCTATTACGTCAAGCTACCAGGCGACAATTGACGGGTTTGCTAAGCGCGATATTAAAAAAGAGGAAGCAATAGAATTAATTAAAAAGACGGTACATCTAGCAAGACAGGCTAGAGATGAGGTTTGGAATGAGGAAGAAAACACAGGCCGCCCTAAACCTTTAGTTGCTGCCTCCGTAGGACCATATGGAGCCTATCTTGCCGATGGCTCTGAATACGCAGGAAACTACGGTGTGTCTGATAAACGTTTAGCAGACTTTCACCGCCCAAGAATGGAAGCTTTGATTGAAGCAGGTGCGGATCTTTTAGCTATAGAAACCATTCCGTCTTTTCAGGAAGCGAAAGTACTTGCTTCCTTACTGAAAGAATTTCCGGATACATCTGCCTGGCTGTCTTTTTCCTTAAGAAGTGGAGATGCCATAAGTGATGGTACGAACCTAAAGGGATGTGCAGAAACATTTAATGATCATAAGCAAATCGCTGCCATTGGTGTGAATTGTGCCCCAATCCCTTTTGCTATAGAAGCTGTGAAAGATCTGCGTGGAAACACTGAGAAGCCAATTATTGTTTATCCGAATTCAGGAGAAATTTATAATCCTGAAACCAAAACATGGCATAGCGAAGAAGCTTGTGACCCATTCGATATTCAGTCGGAAGCCTGGTATGAAGAGGGAGCGCGCATTATTGGCGGTTGCTGCCGAACAACACCAGAGCATATTGAATCGCTAGCTAAGAAATGGAGATAACCTTTGTGCAATGATTACAGGAGGATGATTGACTATAATAATCGAAAGTTTATTTCTGTGGAAAATACGGAGAATGGGGAAGTTTCTTCAAAAACTTATTTTCACTACTACCAGGAGGGGCGCATTCTTTATGCAGATTACGAGGGTGGAGACATTGTAAAAGGAAAGCTGATTGGAATTGTGAA
Source organism: Alteribacillus sp. HJP-4 (assembly GCF_042139015.1). Taxonomy (NCBI): domain Bacteria; kingdom Bacillati; phylum Bacillota; class Bacilli; order Caryophanales; family Bacillaceae; genus Alteribacillus; species Alteribacillus sp. HJP-4. The sequence goes on from NZ_JBHIKY010000025.1 coordinate 42,572, forward strand.
TGAAGATGATACAATAGAATTCCGACGATACAACCACATTAACATCTCCGATGAAATAAGAGGAGGGAAATGTAAGTCCACGCCGGTAATACGGATGAAGGGAAAATCGAGCTCTATGAAAAATGGCAATGGATTGATGAAGAGCAGACAAAAGGCGAATCAGTGATTAAAGAAGTGTAAATAGAAGAGAGGATCCTTACAAGGGTCCTCTATCTTCTTCAACCTTTGACCGTTGGATCAATCAGTACAAAAACGCGAGTTCCTTTAAGGGTCCTCTCGAGGGAACTAAGAAGAACTCTTGATATGAATGTCAAAGACCCTTTAGAAATTTTTGTGGATCATGACAAAGTGATTCTGCAGAAATACAAGGCTAACAAAGCATGTGCCGTAACAGGGGAAATTACAGCCGACAAGGGCAGAAATGGGGCAGGATTTCATTATTATTGCCCCATTTCTATTTGGTTACATCAGATTTAATCCCCAAAGACGTTAATTTGCTGGTATTACAACCATCCTCATAAAGTTAATCATGTGCACTCCAATAGGTGTTACTTCCGACTGGATATTGACTGGATTTTCTTTATTAATATTGATATCTTATTTAATCTCATATTAATATCGTAAAGTTGGAAAGCCGAGTATATAGGGGTTTTTACATCTTATTTTTAATTATTTAGTTAATACAGTGAATGGGCGGCATGATGTATCACTGCAATTACTGTTATTAACTCACAAACCTATTCCCGAATAATAAAACTCCTTATGGGTCTATTTAGACGATTAAGGAGTTTCATTCTTTTCTTTCTATGAATGAACTATAAGCGGTGGTATTAACGTAAGGTACGTGAAATTATTATTTGCAGAGCATTTACATCACTTGATATCTAAATTAATTTTTTGTTTCTTGTTACATAAAAATATTCAGTTTATATATTAAAAGAAACGTTTTAGTTTCAAAAATATGAGAAGAATTTTTCTTCAGTCTCCATTTGGAGATGTTCCTCGTGGTCACACATCTTGTAATTGAAAAGAGAAGACCTGACCTTTTTTTATTTTTTTAAAAGACTGGTATGATGATTCTTATAGGGGTAGGACGACTAGTGAGGGGAGCGTACTTTTTACGGTTATCTTCCTATTCCTTGAATTCTTTGGACTGTCATAAATTCTACCTCCTTATTTGTAATGGTGGTTGATTTTTCGGAGGACCTTAGTTCCCCGTTACGTGGGTAGGAGGCATTGGATGAGAGTAATTATTAAGACGAAAGATACAAAGGAATACTTCAGCGGATATTTTGATCCGGTAACAAGCAAGGATTTAAAATCTCTTGCTTTATGGTTTTTCAACTGGTTGGAGGAGTACGAAAACCCCAACCGCCAGGTGTATAAACTGACAATAGCGGGGAATGATGTAATACAGGCTGCCATTTCATTTGAATACAGGGATGGGTATGTGCTGGTAGAAAATCTTGAATCCGCCAATTGGGGGAAAGAAAGCAAAAGTGGAATTAATGTAGCTCCTACGATGCTTGCCGCTGTATGTCAACTAAGCGTACAAGCCGGGCATGAGGGATTTGTATTAATTACCTCCAAGCACAATAAAAAACTTATGGATTATTACGCTAAATTAGGAGCTCAACAAATTGGCAGCACCAGCCGTATGGCCATCAATGAAGTTGCATCACAGAAGCTTATTGACGTATACTTACATAAAGGAGGAGGTAGTATTCATGGCGAAAAATGATACGAATTCCAAACGAGAATTCACCGTTGGAGAGCTTGCTCATATTATTGACACGGAACACAACGGCATTTATGCCTATCCTCACAAGTCGGAAGAAGAACGAAAAGAAAGCGATCGATTAATGCAAGATTTCATAAAAAAGAGCAAAGCCAAACGTAAATATGCGAAAAAATAACAAGTCCTCTGGCAAAGAGGGCTTTTTTATGCTGAATAACCTATTTAACACCATCGGGGATGGAAAAACCAAGAGCATAACATAAATTACCGTGTTTGATAACTCTCAGTCATAAGTACTCTTATTCTAATATATTTTATTCCATATTCGGTTGCTACAGGAAGAATAAAAGGAAGCGGTATATGTTCATTTTGTCTTTCTTGACTAATATAAATTCTCATTACTGACATCAGATTTTTTAGTTACTGGAAAATGATAACAAATTGAATGTTTAATAGGATTCAAAAAGAGATATATTCCATTACAGGAAATTTTTAATAAATACATATAGCAAGGAGACCAATTTATGCTAAAATGGATGAAAGTTTTTAGTGTTGCTATGCTTATTGGAGTGTTCACTTTACTTACTGCTTCACCGACAGAAGCTGCACCATCAAATCCAAAATCAGTTATAGACGAAGAACCAGATGCTGGGGGCTATTGGATGGGTCCATCAAGTAGCGGAGATCCTTCTTCAGAAGGTGATACTGTTACTGACGCTACTAGTACAGCCGGAGTAGCTTCGGCATTAGCTGGAGGTGTTCCTGGTGTAACTGCAAAAATAGTTGGTGGTAGTGGGGGGGTAGCTTCAGCTATTGCTGCATTAAATATAGATACTACATATTACTATCAATATGACTATATAGCATCAGAAGTATCTGGTTATTCAGTGGAAACAGCTACTGTAACTTACTATTTTTCGGAAAGCACTAGAGATGCCGAATCCTATATAGATTCATCAGTCTCCTATGGAAGTAAGACTGAATAATTAAAGAACATTTTTTACCCCTGAGATATAAAGATTGCTTTGATGGCAGCCTTCTTTGTTTATTTGCTTAGGGTAATAAAACACTACTCTAAATTTTTGATAGGCACGTATCCAATTTTTAATGAGAAATTTTATTAATTTAAAAGATTTGTGTAATTTATTGATAATCTCTAAAGGAAAATAAAACAAAGAAGAATAAATTGGAAGATTTGAAAGTCATTGAAAAGGGAGTGTTCTTATGTCAAAGAAGACAAATTTAATTAGCTCGATGGGAATTTTCATTATTATATTACCTTTAATTTATGCTGCACTCACAGGTACATCCGTACAATCTTATCCACCAATAATAGTTGCGACCTTCTTAGTTATAGGAAGTATTATTTTGATAAGTAGTTTGATTTACTATTTTACTACTAAAAAAAAATAAAGAAGAATATAAACGTTCAAACCGAATTATTGACCAATTGAATGAATGACCTCTTAAATGTTTGTAAAAAACTTTTTAAGGGGTCACTTTAGTTTTTAAGCTTCAATTAAGGATCTTGACTTAAAACACATGGGTAAAGGAGAAATAATCGTAGTTATTTTGGAACACGAATTAAAGAGATATCTAGATTTATACCATTTTGATATTTTGTGATGAAATTCAACGAAAGAATACCAAAGTATTTTAGTACTATCCCTATTGTATAGCAAATTATTTACTGATATTTCCAAATAGTGCAACATCATATTTGGAACGATTTTGTATCAGGAGGGGTATAGATGCGTAAAATATATGAATATTTGGATATTAATCAAAAGAAAGAAGCATTAGAGCATCTTAAGATAGACAAGAAGCAATTAGAAGAAGAATATTTATTTCATTTTTAAAACCCTTTACCTCAAAGGTCTTACTATATTGACATTATAAGGGTATTTTTGCATATCCCCCCGAAAGAAGTGGCTGAATGACATACTCATTTGCATACTTTTTTTCACTTTTGATTATGTCCTTTTAATCATGGTAAGGGAGATATGCCTTTCTTAACTTATAATCACATATGATTTGGACATTATTTTTCATTATTTATCTTAGGCAACCTATGGGCGGCATGTTGTAATAATAACTTAAAGAATTAATTATCCTTCTTTCTAAAAACTGTCATAGGTTTTTGGGACTCAAAAGTTTAGTTCCTTTGTTTTAGAGAGGGTAATTTTAAATTAAAATTAAATCATAAAGAAAAGACTAATTTTTAATCGCCAATTTTAGTCTTTTCTTTTTTACTTTACTGAAAACCATCTCTCTAGTGGCTTTTGGTACTGATTGATGTTTCTCCATGGGCGCCCTCCATTATGAACATTTGTCAGCTTCTTAAAATAGTACAAAAGTAGAAAATTTTTAAATACCTTTCTTATACCTTACTTTAACCATTACTATGAAGACAAGGTGAGCTTCTGAATTTGGTTTGTCTTTGTTTTACTCGAAGAGAAAGGAGTGTCGAAATGGTCTCTAAGATACCTGGAAATTTAGAAATTAAAGGCACCACAACTACAATAATTGAATATTGGCAATGGGCATATTCAGACCTGTTAAGTAACACAAATCGGGGAATATTAGCTGAGTTTTTAGTGGCAAATGCTTTGGGAATAACAAATAAACCGAGGATTGAGTGGGATAAAGCCGATTTTCTATATGAGGGAAATTTTATAGAAGTGAAGTCTTCTGCCTATATCCAGTCCTGGAAACAAAACCAGCCTTCTAGGATTGTTTTTTATATACCTAAAGCAAGAGCGTGGGACTATACTACAGGGGAAATGGGTAAAGTTTATTTTTATCCACCGCTTTTCCCCCTTGAATAGTCCTTTATTCCTCCTACGATTATATTCAATTTTATCCTAAATACTATAAAATGTAATCATCTTCCAGTTATTTATTTTTCTTCATTCTCTTTAAGACCTGAATTGTATCAGGTTCTATCGAAGTTAGGAAGCTCTCATAGGCAAAGTTTACCTGGGACACGGGAAACGCAATCGAAATTGCATGCCTCTCGCGTTGGAAATAATAAATGTCATCAGAAAATGAAGAAACAATATCACTTGTCATAATATAATTGACATGAAGCTGATGAAAGGAGGGCTCAAATCGTCTGCCGCGATAATAAGCTTTGTGATAACCTAGTTCTGTTTTTTTTTATTTTTGGGACTGTATACAACTGCCACTGTTTTGTGATTTGTGCAACGGTCATCATCTCCTCGGGAGGAACTACTACTTTTAAATAGGTCATGCCATCACCGCTTGCGGAAGGATCAGTTCAGAATTAAATACAAAGAAGGGGAAGAAGAACTCTCTGTTTTTCCTAATCCATCATCCCAGATTGTTGTTACATAAAAATATTCAGTATATATATTAAATGAAACGTTTTAGTTTTTATGAAAGTGAAAAGATATTTCTTAGTAATAGGAGAACTAGTGCGGGTGAGTGACCTACGAAAGGGGAAAAACAAATGAGCATCAATAAGACAAGAGGATTTTTATATCAATTGGAGTGTACTGTCACTTTATAACGCAAAGGGGTTTAAAGATTTTTAACAATGAGTAATATATTAGCTGGGTTAGCAATTATAATAGCATTAAGAACATTAAACTTTAGCAATAGGTCGATTATTGTTAAGGAAAGTTACGATCCTTTACTTGGTCACTTGAAATTTAATCAAATATAATCTTCGTCCAATGATCTGTAAAAGCTCTCCACAATGTATTGGAGAGCTTTTAGGATTAAACTTAAACTTGAAACTGCTTGGAGTACAACTGAGAATACGTACCTTCTCTTTCAAGTAAGGACTCTTAAAGCTCCATTTGTGAACCAATAAAGATATCTTCCTTATTTTATCAAAGCTCCCTAAAACGGAAGACTTGATATCAAGATATTCATACTTATATTTAATTTAATCTCCCCATCAATAAACGTATTGTAGTAATTATGTCAAGGCCGGCTGAAACTTCCCCAAAATCGCCGGTTTAAATTCCCTAGAAGGGAGGAGCTTATTCCCCCTTCCCTTTGATCTCCTTATTTTCGATCTTGGCACTCTGCTTTTGCCTTCTCGTTGATTTTTTTCTAAAGCCTGTCTCCGCCCACTCCTTATCCTCCCTTCGGTCCGGTATCGTGGACGAAGATCAGGCATTGAGAGCTTCTAGGAGCTTCTGTGAGAGATTTTACATAGAGAAATAGGGTTAAACTAGGTTCTAACCTTCAGCATTGATTAAAAAACTGTCAAAGCATTGCATGAAGGAGGGCACCCTCTTTTAGGATTTTTACTTTTGATTAGAACTAAATAGCTTTTTGAAAAATTGATATACATTGTAATAAAAATCACTGAAAAAGTAAGATACAAAAAGTCGTACAAGATAAAAGAAAACAGCAATGACAGTTATTAAGAGTATTAAAGTTAAACCATCTTGAATTACTTGAAAAATTTTCTGTCCCTCCTTTTTAAAATATGATTTTGTATATTTTTTACATAAATGTTATCTTGAGAAAAGTATTTGCAAACATTATTTTATCACTTTAGGAGGCTATATTTATTTTGAAATTAAGAAAAAATACTGTTTTACTATCTGCTCCACTTTTTTGGGCATCCATGTTATTGCTTAGCCCTGATCTTGAAAATATCCACTATATCCATTGAGGTGAATGAACATGAACAAATGGCTCTACCTTAAATATTTTCTTATCGTTTGGTTAGTGGTACATGGTATAGGAGCAATTACCTTTGGTATATTGCAATTCAATGATCCAAATGCGTACAAAACACCCATCATCGCAATCTCTTCTATATGCATTGGTTTAGTTGCCTTCTTTGCTACGGACCGAAAGATTAATAAACTGAGAAAGAATAACGATCCAGTTAAAAACTAATAAAGTTATTTTTAACATTAAAGCTGTTGAGCGAATTACTCAGCAGCTTTTTATTATCTTAAACGCCAATTTTTATGTCTTTCGGTTACTACTCTTATTCTTAATATAGGGTGTCACTTTTTGGATTTATTTTGCACAATAAATAGTGGAAATTTTGAAGAGTCTGTTCTTTCTTACAATCATGCAGACTGGTACGTAGACGATGTAATGGCGTATGCCGATAGTTATGTAGATGGATATGTAGAAATTGATATTGGAGAATTACCAAGTGGCGCAACCGAAGAACTTGTGCAAGTTGGAACCGAGTGGATTGGTAACTCCAAGTATGTATTCGGAGGAGGGAGAAATCTACGGGAGCAAACGGCTGGAAAATTTGACTGTTCCAGTTTTGTTTACTGGGCCTTTGATCAAGTCGGAATGTCATTAGGTGATTTAGGGTCAGTTTCGACAGAAACCTTAAAACATATGGGAGAAAGTGTGTCTGTCGATAATATACAGCCAGGGGATCACGTATTCTTTGATACCTATAAACGAGATGGACATGTAGCGATCTATGCAGGCGATGGCCAATTTATTGGTGCTCAATCATCAACGGGGGTAGCTTTTGAAAGTATGGAAGAAGGTTTATTGGGCGAAAGTTTTTAATGGAAGAGTACAACGTATAGGGTGATGAGGTGAGAAGGTGTTTGGCGTTACATTAAACTAAATATTGAAGATGCGTTGGAACGTACAATGGAACAGCAAGTGCAAGAACAAAAGTAATTCTTAGAAATGGGAAGCTATAGCTGCACTTTATAGAAAAAGTGAGCAAAGATACAAAAAGTTTTCGCAGTATACGGGTACGTTCATAATACACTTATTTTTAGGTTGTGTTCGCCGTTAGAATGGCTGATGCAACGAGATTTCATAAGCATCAAAAAAAGAACTCATATTAAATCTTCTTTTTTTTTCCAATATACTTTTCTCCAGTCAATAAGTTATTTAGTTAGATAGCAATATATCAAAAAATTCCTACTTTTATTTTATCATAGGAGCATGACCCTTATTAGATTTATAAATTTTTTCCTTATTTTATTTTCAAATTCTTAAATTTTGTATCATATGACTTTCACCCACTTGATACATCATTGAAACCTTGATATAATCGCATTTACTGTCACTTTTGGAGTTATTTTGCACCCTTTTCAAGTGCTATTTTGCACTATATGTAAATATAAAAAGGTCCGATTTCCCAGCATTAAAATTGGGAAATTAGACCTTTTTTGTTACTTCACAAAAGCGCCTGATTGCTGAAGATCGTTATTAAAGGAAAGCGCCCGTTAGTTCAAGAATTATTATTTCCTTACCCATTAGAAGACTTGATTTCAAGATAATCTTAAAAGACATAACTAATGTTTTTCCACTATTGCACCCGTTAGTGACACAAGAATATTAAAAAAGGAACAACGCTCAACGTCGCCCCTTTCATTTACTATCCTTTTTTTATTTTTAACATTGAATTAGCATTTGTTTGGAATTCATATGGTACTTTAACTTCTTCAACTGTACATCCAATGTCGGATAGATAGCTTATTAATTTATCTAAATCTTTATATCTTTTCCCTTCCAAATCAACTAAAGGAAAAATTCGAATTTCCTCTTTCGAAACCCTTAATAACTCATTTAGGGTTTCTTTATGAAATTGGTAATCTAATCTATCTGCATACATAAATAGAAAATGTGCAGATAGAAGAATATCAAATTCACCATTCTTAAACGGCAAAGAAGGTAAAGTGACTGGAATGTATCTTTCGCTGCTTTCCTTCATATCATTGGCACAATCGGTTAAGGCACTTAAACGATGTTTTCTAAGATCCTCTATATCATTAAAATAATCCCATTTATAATTGTCTTTGGCTTTTTGCATATGATCCATAGCGTGTTCAATATCCTTGAGACCTTTATTTTTTAGGTCTTCACCCGAATGATAATATGCAATATCACAAGCTGTAACATCTAAACCTGATTTGTTACCAACAGCAGTAAACGAACAAGCTCCTGCTGGACAATCGAGTATTTTTTTTCCTTGTAGTTCTTCTTTTGAAAGCGAGAACATATCCAAATACTCTTCAAAGGTTCTCCCGATAAAAACAATTCGTTCTAAATCTAACTTTGTACTCTGCTCAACTTTACTCAACTAAACTCACCTCTTCTAAAAGATTAAATTAATACTATCACAATTAATTGGTAATGTTAACCTTTTTTTAGTTATCTTGTTGAGCTAATCTGCCCGTTAGGATAAGTGCTTTTATTGTTTAGAATAGGCGTATTTTGAAGTGCAAAATAGCACTTAAAACAGGTGCAATTTACCGATTAAAGTGACACGCATTTACAGTGTATCAAATGAGTGTTTCAAAATAATATTAAAAATTTATATTAAAGTGGGTGGATAATACATGATCTACGGATACAGCAGAGTTTCCAGTAAAGGACAAAATCTACAAGTTCAAATAGACAATCTCAAAGAGTTTGGTTGTGAAAAAATATTCAAAGAAAAAATTAGTGGTCGTTCAATGAACCAACGAAAGCAATTTAATAAGCTGCTGGATACCGTAAGTGATGGAGACACCATTGTGGTTACGAAGTTAGATCGTTTTGCCAGAAGTACCAAAGACGCGCTCAACACCATTGATTTTTTGAATAATAAAGGGGTTTTCCTTGTGGTACTGAATATGGGTGGGGAAAAAGTGGACACACGAACCCCGATTGGAAAGTTCATGGTAACGATGCTGGCAGGTGTCGCAGAATTTGAAGCAGACATGATTCGAGAAAGGCAACTAGAAGGGATTGAGAAAGCTAAAGAAAGAGGGGTATACAAAGGGAGACCGAAAACGTACACAAATAACCATAAGGGCTTAGAATCAGCCTTAGATGATCTTCAGAACAGGGATAAAAACGGCCTAACTGTGAACGAGATTTGTGAGACGTATAAAATAAGCAGAGCTACACTTTATAGGGAGGCTAGAAAGAAGTGAAAATAACAAAGTTCAGTAAATAATTTGATAACATTGTACACCAAGAGTTAGCATATTATGAAAAATTACTTGAGCATTTAAAGGGTGAATACAGCTATCCCTAAGAGCTACGCAAGACAAAAAGGAGAACAGGGGGAGGACAAAATCTAGAGCACCTCTCGGACAAAAAAGAGAGCCACTTGGACGAACGTTGTCCAAGCAGCTGGTCTCTCTTATCCTTTCACAAAGGCAGGGAATTCAAAAGGGGGGCGATCGTCCCCCTTTGGTTATTTTAAAATCTTCGTATTTTTTAATGCTCCGATTAATGCTTCGAAATCTTCGTTTACTTGATTAATAACTTCCTCTTCTTTCCCTTTGGCTGAAAGGCTTGGGTCAATTTCTAATAGGTGCCCTCCTTTAAATGTAATTTCCATTCTTTTTGGAGGGGTATTATCGTCAAACCTATACTGAGCAAAATGTTCCTTCATGGAAATGATTTCGTCTGTAAACCATGTTTCCTTTGTCACGTTCTTACTTGAATCAACACTTAGAACCGTTAGGGTACAATCATTTCTGTTCACGATGAAAAGTTTATTCTCTTTAGGAGAAAGAACTTCTAAAGGTTTGTAGATGTCTGATTCGAATACCTCTTCTGTGAACTCTAATACAGCAGCAGCACGTAAATTCTGTTCGAGCGAAGTATTACTTAATCTTTCGTTAATGGCGATTCCCATTAAAATAAAACCCTCCCAAAATTTGTATTACACTTACAAAGATTCCCATTCTATGGAAGATAAAACCCATATATAGAAAATGAATCGATGTTACTACCGTATCAGGGTACTAAAGATAGGGAGTCGATAACAGCACAAATCTTCTAACCTTCCAGCAGGTAGGACGCCCGAACCTTTCCTGCTGGAAGCTAAGAAGATTAAAAAACCGTCAATACACTTTCACGGCATAGCCTTCACTTCATTTCGGTATTCCATGGTTTTATGGACGGTTTCCTATAAGGCGTTGTGAGATTCTCCATAGCAAAAGGGAAAAATAATCCCCCTTTAGGGAACCCACTTCGCTTCGGAGTTCCAAAGGAAAAAATAAGGAGGAAAACCCCATTAGTAATTTAATTCGGTCAATGCTCCAACTTCCATTTCCCCACTCATCCTTATCGCTGGACCTTCAATGATTTGATCTAAGAAAATGTGAAGTTAAAGTTTGAACCATTACAAACAGGGGGATATGTTCACTGAAAAATATAAATTTATTTAGAGGAGTGATTAAAATGTCACAATATGAATTTGAGGGCGCATTATTTAAACCAGATACTACTATAAAGTGTTCTCCATTCGATGGCTATGTATCGTTTACGTTTGAGGACAAATATAAACGCAATTTTGGTTTAATTGACTTTTATAAGTTTGGAACAGAATATGAGATTTCACAGCTGGATGATATTGATAAAGAACGCTTAAATAAAATAGTGTCTGATAAAGATGGCTTGATTAAATTTCTAGAAACAAAGGTGAATGAGTTACTCGATGGGGGGGAACCTCCGCATGACCATGCTATGAGCCGAGAAGAGGTGAAAGCAGATGTAGAGAATCAAATAAAATTAATAAATCTTGACCGAAATTTGTAAATATTTACGTCAGGCAGCCTCATCCTTATACATTTGGAATGTTGCCTTTTCGGTAAATCTTGAAAACAAACCATTTAGAAAATATGACAAGTAGCCGTACCTTAATTTTTGAGGTATGGTTTTTTTTGTGCTTTCAGGGGGTTCAAGGGAGTAAGACAAGATCAAAAGAAAAGGCCCATGGACAGTGAACTGTAACCCTAAAAATGGACAGTATAATAAAAAGCGCTAAGCTGCTATGAGATGACCTCGGTATTGGGCCGGGGTCATTTTTTGTAAGGACCACTGGTATCTATGGTTGTTGTAATACTCCATATAGGTTTCGATCGCTTCCTTAACTTCAAATATAGATGAGCACGACTTGAAATCAATTCCGTCTTTCATGTGTCCAAAGAAAGATTCCATCGGGGAATTGTCCCAACAGTTCCCTCTCCGAGACATCGACTGATCCAAGCCCAGGTCCCTCACTTTCTTCTGGAAATCCGGGTGGGTGTAGTGCACGCCCTGGTCCGAATGAATCAAACATTCGGGATGAGGGAGGAAGTCCTCGCGTTCCATTAACTTATCAAGCGTGGTGTACACGATATCCATCTTTAAAGAGGTCGAGAGATAGTAAGCCAGGATTTCCCGGGTCGCTCCATCTTTAATGGCGGACAGATCCTTCGCATAATAGATATACGAGATATCTGTTAAGAGGACTCTGTGGGGTTCTTGTTGATCGAACTGACGCTCCAGCTTATTGTCACATGTTTTATGTTCTTGCGTCGCTTGAGCTATTTGTTTATAAGGGTTCGCTCTGCGAATCTTACACATCAGGTTATATTTTTTCATGATACGCCGAATACGCTTATGGTTCATTACAATATGTTCATCGTTCTCTACCATCATTTTGATTTGGAGAGCTCCCACTTTACCGTGACGTTGATCATATACTTTCTTGATGATCTCATAGTCCGCCTCATCTTTTCGTTCTCTCTTTTGGCGAGTGTCCTCTGCTTTCAACCAGTTGTAATACCCCGAACGGCTTACGTTTGCCATCTCACAAAAATACTGAATCAAATGGGGGAATCCATGAGTCCTTACGACTGGTTCAATGAGTTGAAATTTCTCTGATGTCGTTATTTCTTCTTCTTCGCCTGCCTTTCGCGTTCGTCGAGCTTTTTTACGAAGTCCAATTCTGCCTCCAGATACGCAATACGTGCTTCTGCTTTTTTCAATTTTTCCTCGGAAGACAGGTCTTTCGTAGAAGGTCGTCCTGTGGCACCTTTTCCTCTTCGCTCTGTATAGAACCCGTCTTCTCCGTATTTTCGAAATGTCTCGCGCCATCGCTTCACACACTGTCGGGGTTTTTTGAAACCAATCACGGACATATCAAATCCGTGTTCTACAAAGATGTGATAAGGACTTTTGCCTTCATCGTTTTCTTTCACAGCCTTCACTTTGAATTCCGACGCATAGGTGATGGAACGATCAGATACTTTGATGACGTTTGGGTTGGATTCTAATACTTTTCTTTGTGTTTCCGTAAACATAATTTTAGACATGTCTTTACCCTCGCTCTTCATTGTTAATTTGATTATAAAGGGATATTCGAGGTCGCGAAACACAAAAACCCCGAATAGGTGCTGCACCCCAAAAGTTAGAGTAAAAAACTAACGTTTGGGGTGTTTTTATATGGCTAAATATAGTGATGGTTTTAAATTTAACGTGGTGAAAGAGTATCTAGAAGGTTCGTTGGTGTATAGGTTGTTGGCAAAAAAACACAATATACCGAATAAACAACAAGTAAGAAAATGGGTAAAGGCATACAAGAATCTTGGTAAGGAAGGGTTAAAGAGAAAGCGTTCAAACACAGTTTACCCTGTTCAGTTTAAGTTAGGTGTATTAACAGACAAAATCATGGAACAGTTGCAGGAAGGAGTCATACCATGGCGGCCCGTGGATCAATGGTTGGGCTGTCCGTTGGAAAACACAGCAAGCGTACAGGGGCATCAATAGGATGATTCTCCCTGAAGGGGACTATGCTACTTTCAAACAGATTCAGGAAGCTGGCGGAAAGGTAAAGAAAGGATCAAAAAGTTCCTTAGTTGTGTTCTGGAAGTGGTTAGAAAAAGAAGATAAAAAGTCAGGAGAGATAGATAAGATTC
>NZ_JBHIKY010000026.1:0-54787 GCF_042139015.1 Alteribacillus sp. HJP-4
GCACGATAGAAAAAGCCGCCAGAACTTCGAGTTCCGGCGGCTTTTTTGTATGGGCTGCCTTCTGCGTTGACTTCGAAAAGGGGGATACCTTCAAAGAGAAAGGGATAAGCTTGTGGTCCGGGGGAAACCCCACCCCGTGATGGGAAACGAGCATGGCGGGAAATCGAGAATGGGCAGGTGGAAAGAGTGAGCTTATCAGTGGAAAAGCGCACGCCATCGGTGGAAACGCACTTTCCAAGAAGTGAAAAGCTGCCCACAAACCGTGAAACGACGCCCCAATGGTGGAAAATTATTTCAAGCATGGGATATTCGAACTGAACGACGAGGGAAAGCAGCTTTCAAAGTGTGAGTTGTTCTCCCGAAGCGGGAAAAGGAAAAAGATTCATTTGTCATGTATGCACAACCCTCTCTGAAAATAGTAATAGATAAGAAGAGAAAAATAGATAAACAACACATCATTATTGACGAATAATAACTGGGAATCCCGAGATGGGGACGATCCTGCCATTTATCCAGCCTGCAAGAATAAACCTTCCCAATTTAGGAGAAACTAAGTTTCATAGGTAAATACGCGGGAGGTGAAAAAGTATGGCTATTAATAAACAAACAGCGGAAAATTGGCAGGAACTATGTGTGCTTTGTGAAGAGGAGCATCAGGAGGGAATTCACGTAGTAGACGCATTTATTTGCAAGAGCTGTGAAAGCCGCCTGCTGCAGCTTGAACCGGGAGAGACATTGTATATCCAGGCTGTCAGAAAGCTTAGAAAAATACGGGCAAAAAAATTATTATCGTGACAATAATTGCATCAGCACCAACTTTTCGTCATAATTCAAATTAGATACTTTACGCGATAAATGAGGCGACCTTATGAATCAAGATAAAATGCCGCTTCTTGGTGCGCTGCGCCGTCATATTAAGCAAAAGCCAGTTTCTTTTCATGTGCCCGGCCATAAAAATGGCCGGCTGATGCCTGACGGGGTGAAAAATTTGTTCTCGGACGCTCTTCTTCTTGACCAGACAGAGCTTTGTGGGCTTGATGACCTTCATGATCCGGCAGAAGCTATCCTGGAGGCACAGGAGCTGACAGCTTCCCTTTATGGTGCCAAACGGAGTTTTTTTCTGACAGGTGGTTCTACGTCGGGGAATCAGGCAATGATACTTGCCAGCTTTCAGCGCGGGGACCGAGTGCTCGTGCAGAGAGATGCCCATAAATCTGTGTTGAATGGACTGAGGCTCGCCGGTGTAAAACCGGTTTTTATTTTTTCAGAATATGATAGCGTTACACAGCTTCCGACCGGCCTGAATCCGAAGACTGTCCAGCAGGCTTTTTCCACTTATAGGGATGCAAAAGGACTTATTATAACATCACCAAGCTATTATGGGTGGACCGCAAAAGTCAGTGAGCTTATTGAGACCGCTCATCAGCATGGGGCGGCAGTGCTGGTGGATGAAGCACATGGCGCTCATTTCATCACAAATGAGTGTTTCCCTCCATCCTCCCTGCAGGAGGGGGTAGATGCAGCCGTACATTCTGCTCACAAGACGCTTCCGGCACTAACTATGGGAGCCTTTCTGCATGTGGGTTCTCAAAGTATGGTAGATGAAGCAAGACTAAAGGAATGTGCTGCGCTGCTTCAGTCCAGCAGTCCTTCTTACGTAATCATGGCATCCCTTGATAGTGCCAGGCATTATGCTTACCAATTGAAATGTCAGAACCGGGAAGCGTTGGAGCCGCACTTATTGCATACAAGAAATCAAATCTTAGAAGCGACAGGGCTGGAGGCTGCCACTCCTCCTTATGGTGTAAAGCAGGACTTGCTGAAACTGATACTAACAGCCCCTGCAGGGTATGATGGCTTCACGCTTCAGCGCTGTTTAGAAAAGAACGGAATTTATTCAGAACTGGCTGATACCCGTCATGTGCTGCTTTTGCTTGGACTGAGCACCGAGCCTCTCTCAGAGGAGGTGCTGGGACGACTTCAGTGTGCGGCACGGTTGCTTAAAAAGACCAAGCCTGCCGTTAATGACGAACAGGTACCATTTCAGCTGGAGGAGCTTCCTTTGATCGAAGCGGATTTGAGCTATGGTATATTTGAGCAGAAGGAAACCAAGACAATAACGCTTTCGTCAGCAATCGGGGAATATCCTGCTGTTGATATTACCCCTTATCCACCCGGTGTGCCTTTGTTTTTAAAAAACGAACAGATCGATGAAAGGAGATATTCGTTTTTGCTGCAATGGCTGAAAGGCGGGGGCAGGGCTCAGGGAATAAAAAAAGATTTTCGCGGTCATTGGTGCATAGATGTATATAAAAGGAAGGAAACTATATGAGAGAACGAGGAGTATTTGTGTCGCTTGAAGGCGGCGAAGGGGCAGGGAAAACCACTGTCGCAGAGTTGATATTTGAACTGCTGGTTGCTAAAGGATGGCGCGTCATGAAAACGCGCGAGCCTGGGGGTATTGATATTGCAGAGAAGATTCGTACCATCATTCTGGATCCGGAGCACACGGCGATGGAGGCTCGTACAGAAGCGCTGCTGTATGCAGCAGCAAGACGGCAGCACTTAATTGAAAAGGTCCTGCCTGCCCTTCAGGAAGGTTACATTGTGTTATGCGACCGATTTGTTGACAGCTCACTTGCCTATCAGGGGGCTGCGCGCGGGATAGGTATAGATGAAGTATTTTCAATTAATGCATTTGCAATTGAAAATCAAATGCCGGATTTGACCCTGCTGCTTGATATAAAGCCTGAGGATGGCATGGCAAGGATCCATGGAAATGAAAACAGAGAATATAACAGGCTTGATAGAGAGAAAATGGAATTTCATCATAAGGTATATGAGGCTTATCAGGAGATTTCTGCACGCTTTCCGGAACGTATACATAAAATAGATGCAAATCGTCCGGCAGAGGAAGTGGCAGCAGAAGTCGGGGCCGTTTTGACAGCCTATTTAGTTAAGCATTTCAAATAAATTTTCTTTTTTATCTTTTTTCCAGTAAAATAAAAAGAAAGAGATCCGCTCGGCACAGCGGAAGAAAGAAGGGGTTCAAATGAAGCTCATTGTTGCCGTTGTACAGGACAAGGACAGCAATCGGCTTTCGAACGCGCTCGTTGATGAGGATTTTCGCGCGACAAAGCTTGCTAGTACAGGGGGTTTCTTAAAAGCCGGTAATACCACCTTTTTGATTGGGGTGGAGGATAATCACATCGATCAGGTGCTGCAGATCATACAGGATAATTGTAAAGCCAGAGAGCAGCTCGTGGCGCCAGTGTCACCAATGGGCGGCAACGCAGATTCTTATGTGCCGTACCCGGTGGAAGTGCAGGTGGGCGGTGCGACCGTATTTATTTTAGAGGTGGAGCAATTTGAACAGTTTTAATCATGGTTTAATATCCAGTAAATGGTAATAGAGGGATAGCGATGAGTTGGAACGTATTGCAGGAAGAACAGCCGCTGGTCATGAACCTGCTGACGAAAAGCGTGGAAAAAAACCGTCTCGCTCACGCCTATATTTTTGAAGGCATGCGCGGTACAGGCAAAAAGGAAGCGGCGGAGCTGCTTGCGAAAAGTTTATTCTGCCGTGAGAAACAAGGTGTAAAACCGTGTGATTCCTGCGCGGAATGCCGCCGCATAGACCATGGTAATCACCCGGATGTCATGATGCTTGAAGCAGATGGGGCTTCTATTAAAAAAGCCCAGGTGGAAAGCCTTCAAAAAGAATTTACGTATAAAGGTATGGAAGCTTCCACTAAAGTGTATATCGTGGACGATGCGGACAAAATGACGGCAAGTGCTGCCAACAGTCTGCTGAAATTCTTAGAAGAGCCGGAGAGCCCTACACTGGCTCTTTTGTTGACCGAAAATGTCCACTTCCTGCTCGATACTATTATTTCACGCTCACAAAAGATAACTTTTGCACCTCCTCCACTGCAAAAACGGATCAGAATGTACACAGAACAAGGGGCGGGAGAGGCAGTTTCAGCTTTGTTAGCAAGACTTCCGGATCAGCTAGCGGAAACGTTTGCAGAAGAGAAGAAAGAGTGGATTGTACAGGGAAGAACACTAGTGATACAATTAACGGAAGAGGCGCAGAATCGCCCTCAGCAGATGCTTTTGACACTTCAGGAAAAATGGCTCGACCATTTTACGGATAGAGAAGAGCTGGACATCGGTTTGGATTTACTGCTTTTCTGGTACCGCGACATTCTGACTGTAAAAATGGAAAAGGAGGACCTTGCCTACCCGGACCAAAAAGAAAAGTTAGAACAAGCCTCCCTCCATTTGACAGAAAAGGAGGTTGCCGACCGGCTGCAGTGGATCCTGGAGGCGAAACGACGTCTCCGCGCCAATGTGAATGCCCAGCTGATGATGGAGCATTTACTGCTCCGCTTACAGGAGGGATCGTAACATTGCATGAAGTTGTAGGAGTTAGGTTTAAAAAAGCAGGGAAGATTTATTATTTCTCTCCCGGCGACCTCGACATAGAGAAAGATCAATGGGTTGTTGTCGAAACAGCCCGCGGCATTGAGTTCGGCAAAGTTGTTTTAGGCAAAAAGCAGGTCAGTGGCGAAGACGTAGTTCTTCCTTTAAAGAAAGTTCTCCGCCTTGCCAACACGAAGGACAAGCTGACAGTCGAAGAAAATAAAGAGCTTGCGGACAAAGCGTATGAAGTCTGCTCTGCGAAAATTGAAGAACATAGTCTCGACATGAAGCTTGTCGATGTAGAATATACATTCGACCGCAATAAAGTATTATTTTATTTTACTGCTGATGGCAGAATAGACTTTCGTGCCCTCGTCAAGGACTTAGCATCGGTATTCCGCACACGTATCGAACTCCGGCAGATCGGGGTAAGGGATGAAGCGAAGATGCTTGGAGGAATTGGCCCGTGCGGACGCGTTTTGTGCTGCTCCTCCTTCCTTGGAGATTTCGAGCCGGTTTCTATAAAAATGGCTAAAGATCAAAACCTTTCTTTGAACCCAGCCAAGATTTCCGGTCTTTGCGGACGGCTGATGTGCTGTCTGAAGTATGAAAATGACCACTATGAGCAGGCCAAAAAAGATCTTCCCGATATTGGAAAGAAGATCGAAACGCCTGATGGAAATGGAAAAGTTGTCGGCATTAACATTCTGGAGCGTCTGGTGGAGGTCGAGCTTCCAGAGGCAGAGCGCACCCTGGAATACAGCCTTGATGAGTTGATGGATGAAGGATTTACGGTAAGCTGAACCCGAAAGTGATTGAGGTGGGGGTGCACGTGGAAAAAAAAGAAATTTTTTCTCAGGTTATTCATATGGAAGAGAGGATTGGCGCTCTTCATGATGAACTCGGAGAATTAAAGGAGCAGCTTGCCATGCTGATCGAAGAGAACCAGGGACTCGCTCTCGAAAACCAGCATCTGCGCAAGCGTTTAGAAGAAAAAGAAGAGGTCACCCTCAAAGATGAAGAGAAGAAGAACCAAGATGCGGGCAAAATGAATGTGGGCGAAGGGTATGATAACCTTGCAAGGCTTTATCATGAAGGATTTCATATCTGCAACCTGCATTACGGCAGCTTAAGGTCTGATGGCGACTGCCTGTTCTGCCTGTCATTTTTAAATCAAAAGTGAGGAATATACAGAGCTGTTCCCGGATGCCGGGGCAGCTCTTCGTTTTTATGACACTACTTTTGATGCCGGGACTTGTGGGAATGAGCTCCTTTATTTGCTAAAATGAGGAGGAAGACAGCAGTGTATACGTGCTGCTCTTCCCTAGAAATCATTATGGTATTTTTCTGCGGCAGAAAGGAAGCATGCGAATGGGAGAACGACTCGATTACATAACGGAGGAATTACTGATTATTCAAAGCGAAGACGTTTTTTCATTTTCCATCGATGCTGTGCTGCTTGCCAGGTTTTGTTATGTTCCAAAAACGAAGGGCAGAATCGTTGATTTGTGCAGCGGCAACGGGGTGATACCGTTTGTATTAACACAGAGAAGCTCAGTGCCTATTATCGGTGTCGAGCTGCAGAAGCGGCTTTGTGATATGGCTGAACGCAGTGCCGTTATAAATCAAACTGCTCCGCAGGTGTCTTTTTTAGAAAAGGATGTTCGTGAGCTCCATCTCGAGGACATTGGCGGTGCTGCAGATCTGGTTACCTGCAATCCGCCTTATTTTGCAACACCGGGGAGAAATGAAGAGAATAATAACCCTTATTTATTAAAGGCGAGGCACGAAAGAAACGGAGTTCTCCTCGATTTTGTTCGTACAGCGAGCCAATCGGTCAAGGAAAAAGGAAAAGTGGCTATGGTGCTTCGTCCTGAGCGTCTGCTTGAGCTGATGAACGCGTTCCGAACGTTTCGTATTGAGCCAAAGCGGATGAAGTGTGTGCATCCGAAGTCTTCTAAAGAAGCAAATATGATCCTGCTCGAAGGAATAAAATGCGGCAAAAAGGGAATGTCCATCCTTCCGCCATTAGTGGTGTATCATGAAAATGGATCGTACACAAAGGAGTTTAGGCAGTATTATGATGGAGAAAACTGAGCATTACGTGTATGTATTGGAGTGTGCCGACGGTTCTTATTATACCGGCTATACGAATGACATAGAAAAACGACTGTCTGTTCATGAATCTGGAAAAGGGGCAAAATATACGAGAGGCCGCGGACCGTTTAAACTGATCTATCAACAAGGGTATACTACAAAAAAGGAAGCACTGCAGGCAGAATATATGATGAAGCAGCTGTCGCGCGCTGCTAAGAAAGCATTGATATCTCAAGTAACTATCAAAGGAGAGAGCGGCCTATGAAGCAGCAGAAGAGCTTTCAGAAGCAGGATGAGATAGGATCGCTCTATCTTATTCCGACCCCGATCGGAAATCTTGAGGATATGACGTTTCGTGCTGTCCGCCTCTTAAATGAAGTGGATACAATTTTTGCTGAGGATACACGGCAGACGAGAAAGCTGTGCACGCATTTCGACATAACGGCTCCTATGGACAGCTATCATGAACATAATAAAGAGATAAAGGAAGAAAAAATGATTGCCCTTATGCTGCAGGGCAAAAATATTGCGCTTGTCAGCGATGCCGGCATGCCGCTCCTTTCTGATCCCGGCCGTGAAATCGTGCAGCGCTGTATAAAAGAGAATGTGCCGGTAATTCCTCTCCCTGGTGCCAATGCTGCTTTAACGTCTCTTTCTGCTTCCGGACTGGGGGGCGGCCCCTTTTATTTTTACGGATTTTTACCGAGAAAGAAAAAAGAACGCGGATTGGTGCTAGAGGAGCTTTCTTACATGGAAGCCCCGCTGATTTTTTATGAAGCACCTCACCGGCTGAAAGAAACTGTAAAGCATGCAGCTGAAGTGTGGGGAGAGCGGAAGGCGGTGCTTGCAAGAGAGCTGACAAAAAAATACGAAGAGTTCCTGCGCGGCACACTTCCGGAAATTAAGGATTACCTGGATGTGAATCAAATAAAAGGAGAATGCTGCTTGATTGTTGAGGGAGGCAGTGCCGATGGGCAGGAAAAAACGCCATGGTGGGAGGAATTCGACATCTCTTCCCACGTCAATGCCTACATGAAGGGCGGAATGTCCTCGAAAGAAGCGATTAAGCTTGCGGCGAAAGACCGGGGGGTTCCGAAACGGGAAGTGTACGCTGTTTACCACGAAATAGAATAAAAAGGCGAGCCGCTACTGAGAGGGCCCGTCCTTTCTTATGATATTGGAAAGTGCAGTACTTGCCTGCGGCTTCACACTTCCTATCTAGCTCTGTTTTGTTACGTATTGTTGGAGATCCTTTAGAATATTTTCTGCGCCTTCAGGGGAAAGAATAATCTTCCCGTCCGCAAGGGAAAGGTTGTCGTCAGATACTTCACCGGTGACCTGACAGGTCATGTTAGGCTTGTACTTTTTCAGTACAATCCGATCGTTATCAACATAAATTTCAAGTGCATCCTTTTCCGCAATGTCCAGCGTGCGTCGAAGTTCAATTGGAATGACAACGCGGCCAAGCTCGTCTACCTTACGTACGATACCTGTAGATTTCATCGTGGTTCCTCCTTAAATTTAAAAGCAAAATTCGACAAAATTTTCTCTCTCTCTGAACCTAGAATACCAATCTTTGCAAATCACGTCAATTCTTTTCAGTTAAAATCACTGAGAAACTTTGAAAAATTTTCTATTTGTACATGAAACCTGTCATATAAGGAATGAAAAGGGTTTATCTTACTTTAATATATAGAGAAATGCTTAAGATGACAAGGGAAAATTCGATTTAATGAACATAGTTATATTTTAAAACGAATAACCGTGTAACAAAATGTCGAAAAATAAAAATAAAAATAAAAATGTAGAAATATGTTGAATTAAAACAAAGGTTCGTATCATATTTTTAGAGGGGAATTTTTAATACTGCAATTTGTAGATACTTATGATGTTCTTATACCTTGCGGAGCCAATCTTGACACAGGTTTTCGCCTTCGTTATAGTCATAAGGAGAATACTTAAATACTTTTTTCCGATGAAGGGATAAGTAAAAAGAACGCCTGGTCCAGAGAACCGGAATGGTGGAAACCGGTACAGTGAGCGCTTTTGAACATGGTCCCGGGAGGAATTTTCTTTCGAGCAGCCTGTGAGAAGGGAACGTACTCTGCGTTAAAGAGCAGCGTGAACCCGGCCGCTATAGGATCAGATCAGTAAGCGACTGGAAGCAATGAGCTCCGTCCTGTAATAAGACGGAGAAATTTGGGTGGTACCGCGTGAGTTATACTCTCGTCCCTTGTCAGGATGAGGGTTTTTTATATTGTTATCACTTAGTTTACACCTGGAGGAATGTAATATGGAAGAAAGAAAAAATACGTTTTATTTAACAACTCCTATTTATTACCCGAGCGATAAATTGCATATCGGCCATGCCTATACGACGGTTGCTGGTGATGCAATGGCACGCTACAAACGGTTGAGAGGCTTTGATGTCCGCTATTTAACCGGCACCGATGAGCACGGTCAGAAAATTGAAAGAAAAGCAGCAGAGAAAGGGATATCTCCGCAGAAGTTTGTGGACGATATAGTGGATGGCATAAAGCAGCTCTGGGATAAGCTCGACATTTCGTATGATGATTTTATCCGGACTACTGAGAAACGCCATAAAAAAGCAGTGCAGATTATTTTTGAAAAACTGAAGGAAAACGGCGATATTTATCTTGATGAATACGAAGGCTGGTATTCAGTGCCGGATGAAACGTTCTATACCGAAAGGCAGCTCGAGGATCCTGTTTATGATGGTGAAAAAATTGTCGGAGGAAAAAGTCCGGACAGCGGGCACCCGGTAGAATGGGTCAGGGAAAAGTCTTATTTTTTCCGGATGAGTAAATATGCGGACCGGCTGTTGAAATACTATGAGGAAAACCCTGAATTCATCCAGCCCGAATCACGGAAGAATGAAATGATTAATAACTTCATCAAGCCGGGACTGGAAGATTTAGCTGTTTCACGGACCGCGTTTACTTGGGGAGTCCCAATTAATAGTGATCCGGAACACGTCATATACGTGTGGATTGATGCGTTGTCCAACTATATTACCGCGCTTGGGTACAGCTCAGAAAATGATGAAGCCTATAAAAACTACTGGCCAGCCGATGTTCATTTAGTCGGAAAAGAAATTGTCCGCTTTCACACGATTTATTGGCCGATTATGCTGATGGCGCTTGATCAGCCTCTTCCGAAAAAAGTGTTTGGCCACGGATGGCTGTTGATGAAAGACGGAAAAATGTCGAAATCAAAAGGAAATGTTGTCGATCCAGTGCCACTAATTGAACGGTACGGCCTCGATGCCCTCCGTTACTATCTGCTTCGTGAAGTACCATTTGGTTCGGATGGCGTTTTCACACCGGAAGGGTTTGTCGACCGTCTTAATTATGACCTCGCCAACGATCTCGGTAACCTGTTGAACCGGACAGTGGCCATGGTCAACAAGTACTGCGGGGGCAGGCTTCCGGCTTATGAAAGAGACGGCACCCCATATGATGCTTCGCTCGTTGATCTAGTGGATGCTACTGTGGTTAAGGTCGAAAACGCGATGGAGGATATGGAATTCTCTGTGGCCCTGACTGCAATATGGCAGCTGATCAGCCGCACCAATAAGTATATTGATGAAACCCAGCCGTGGATGCTCGCGCGAGCCGAAGAAAGCAGCGTCCAGCTGAATGCGGTAATGTACCATTTAACCGAATCTCTTCGTTATATTTCGATTATGATTCAGCCATTTATGACAAAAACCCCTCAAAAAATCTGGGAACAGCTTGGATTATCAGAGGATGTCACCGGCTGGGAATCAATGCGCAGCTTCGGCCAGACAAAGGAAGGAACCACCGTTGCGAAAAAAGGCACACCGTTATTCCCGCGCCTTGAAGTAGAGGACGAAGTTGCAAATATTATTAAAGACATGGGCGGTACAGTAAAAACAGAAAATGAACAGCAGGAAGAAGAAGAAGCTACTACAGAGGATCAGCTGGAAATAACGATAGACGACTTCTCAAAGGTAAATCTTAAAGTAGCTGAGGTACTGAAAGCGGAGCCGGTGAAAAAAACGAATAAGCTTCTAAAAATCAAGCTCGATCTTGGCTATGAGCAGCGCCAGGTAGTGTCTGGAATTGCAGAATATTATAACCCGGACGAGTTAGTAGGGAAAAAAGTGATCTGTGTGACCAACCTGAAGCCTGTAAAATTACGCGGCGAGTTGTCTGAAGGCATGATTCTCGCTGCCTCTAAAGGAAAGAATCTGACGCTCGCAACTATTGATGCCGAGCTCCCCAATGGATCAGACGTAAATTAAATACCCGCTCATAAAGGGATGGCCGCCGCCGATTGAAAAATGGCGGCCCTTTCTTTAAAAAAACATACGCTGCAGGCGGAATGAGATCCGTTATTTTATAAAATGTCGCTCTTTTTGAGGGGTTGACGGACATCAGGTACTCTATTTGCCATAATGGCGGGGAATATGGCATTCTTTTTGGCCATTAAAAGAACCGATCCGGCAGAACCATAAAATGAGGCTGTTTGGAGCGAATAACGGCCAGAGTCCGCAGACCCCGCATAACCAGCTGTTCCTGCCCGACAGTTCTTTGCCGAATTGTTATGCTTTTCTTCTATATTATTTTTATATATTGAAAGGGTGCAGTATTCCATGTTATTTGATACACATGTGCATTTAAATGCAGATCAATTCGAGGACGATGTTGACGAAGTGATTGAACGAGCTAAAAGTGAAGGCATCGAATGGATGAATTGTATCGGTTTTGACCGGAAAACTATAAAAAGAGCGGTGGAGCTTGCTGAGAAGTATGAATTTATTTACGCTTCTGTAGGCTGGCACCCTGTCGATGCAGTAGATATGACCGAGGAAGACCTGCAATGGATCGAAGAACTCGCCGGACATCCCAAGGTGGTGGCATTAGGGGAGATGGGTCTCGATTATCATTGGGATAAGTCACCAAAGGACGTGCAAAAGGAAGTATTTCGAAAGCAAATTCATTTGGCTAAAAAAGTAAAGCTTCCCATTATCATTCACAATAGGGACGCAGACCAGGATATTGTCGATTTGTTAAAGGAAGAGCACGCCGAAGACGTAGGCGGTATTATGCACTGTTTTGGCGGGAGTCTCGAAATTGCGAAAGAATGCATGAAAATGAATTTTTATATATCATTTGGCGGACCGGTTACGTTTAAAAATGCAAAACGGCCGAAGCAGGTGGCCAAAGAGATTCCAATGGATAAACTGCTTGTGGAAACAGACTGCCCTTTTCTGGCGCCGCATCCTTACCGGGGAAAACGCAATGAACCTTCTTATGTAAAGCTGGTGGCAGAACAGATTGCAGAGTTAAAAGAGCTCTCCTTAGAAGAAATTGCCCAGCAGACCACAGCGAATGCCAATAAGCTATTTTGCATCACTTGACTGCAGCTGTTGTTGAAAATAGTCTAAAGCTGTCGATGGGTAAGACCGTTCAAGTAAAAGTATTTGTTTAAACAGGATATAAATTAGCGCGGAGAGCGGCCGGCCTTTCTTACCAGCCGTTCTCCGCTTTTTTCTGTTCTGCAAACGTAGTATAATGACTTTTTGAATAGACAGGAGGGCAGACAAGGCTATGTTAAAAATACAAGAATTCATAGTCGTAGAAGGAAAAGATGACACTGCCGCGGTGAAACGAGCTGTGGAAGCAGATACTATTGAGACAAACGGCTCGGCGATTGGAGAAAGTGTATTGAAAAGGGTCGCCCTTGCACAGGAAAGGCGCGGGGTCATTATATTCACAGACCCGGACTTACCCGGTGAGCGAATTCGCAGAATTGTCAGTGAAAAGGTACCGGGCTGCAAGCACGCTTTTTTAACAAAACAACAGGCGCTGTCTCCTGCAAAGGATAATCTTGGCATTGAGAATGCCTCTCCTGAAGCTATTCAACGGGCTCTGCTTGAAGTCAGAGAAGAACGTCTGCAGGAAGCGCTTCCGCTGCATGAACTAGTGACAAAGGAAGATCTGATTGATGCAGGAATGCTGGCAGGGACACATTCGCGGATTCGGCGTGAAAAAATGGGAGAACGTTTAAATATCGGGTATGCAAACGGTAAGCAATTTTTAAAAAGACTGCACACGTTTGCAATACATCGGCGGGAATTCGCAGCCGCGATGAAAGAGGTACTTGAGGAGGAGCAGCGACGTGGTAAAAGATATAGCAACACCGATTCGAACAAAAGCAATTCTTGAAAAACACGGTTTTTCCTTTAAAAAAAGTCTTGGACAAAATTTTCTTATCGATGTGAATGTTTTAAAAAATATAGTGGAAGTTACCGGTATGGGTGAAAAGGATGGAATTATCGAAATTGGGCCGGGCATCGGCGCATTGACTGAGCAGCTCGCACGACGCGTGCAACAGGTGGAAGCATACGAAATTGACGGACGGCTTCTTCCGATACTATCCGATACGCTGGCTTCCTATCCGAACGTCCATATTCATCATCAGGATGTTCTAAAAGCAAACATTAAAAAAATGGTGGAAGAAAGAATGATTGATGTAAAGGAGATCGCTGTTGCAGGAAATCTGCCTTATTATGTCACGACACCTATACTCATGCAGCTCCTGGAAGAGCGCCTTCCTGTGAAACGAATCGTCGCGATGATGCAAAAAGAAGTGGCTGATCGGATTACTGCAGGTCCTGGAACCAAAGAATATGGTTCGCTATCAATAGCCGCTCAATTTTATGCAGAAGCAACGAAGGAAATCATCGTGCCTAAGACCGTTTTTATGCCGAAGCCAAACGTAGATTCTGCCATTATTAAGCTTGAAATCAGGGAGCAGCCGCCGGTAGAGCTTGCAGATGAACGATTTTTCTTTCAAGTGGTCCGCGCCTCGTTTTCGATGCGGCGAAAAACTATCTGGAATAACCTACAGCACAATCTGGTTGAAAAGGAGAAAAAGGAAACACTGCGCTCTGCATTTTCAGAGACCGGGATTGACCCGCAGCGCAGAGGTGAAACTCTCAGCATGGAGGAGTTTGCACGGTTGTCGAGCTGTCTTTACAGGCTTATTTTTGAATAAAACGTCATGTTTTCCACTGTTCGCGCATAGGCTCTAGAACAGTGTTTTTTTATGCTTAGGTGTTGAGCAGAGAGGAGGAGCCATGGAGTTTAATGTTGGAGATCTTGTCACGCGATCCTCCTATGACAGTGATATCGTCTTTCGCATTACGGCCATCAACAAAGGCGAGGCAGAGCTTGCCGGCGAAGAACTCAGGCTTGCCGCAGATGCTCCGCTTGAGGACTTAATCAAGCTCCCGGATCAAGAACGCAAAGATCTGCAGAAGCGCTCACGTGAAAAGGAGGAAGTCAGCTATCGGCTCTTTCGGCAGGAAGCGAAACTGATGAAAGAACGAAATAGGTATGAAACCTCTGACGGCTACAAGGAAGATACATCTTATTTTGAAATGAGAGGACGTGTCCTTCATTTGGACGGCGATCCCCATTATCTTGAAAAATGCACGATGTTGTACGAACGTCTCGGTATTCCCGTCTACGGGGTCCACCTGCCTGAAAAAGAAATGCCCGCACAAGTCGCTTCTCTAATACACATTGTCCGTCCTGATATATTAGTTATTACAGGTCATGACGCTTACCAGCCCTCACGCGGACCGGAAAACGAACTAAAAGCCTATCGTCACTCAAAAGCATTCGGGCAGGCAGTCCGCGAAGCGAGAAACATCGTTCCCCAGCTCGATCAATTAATTATTTTTGCCGGTGCCTGTCAATCCTATTTTGAATGGCTGTTAAAGGCCGGCTCAAACTTTGCAAGCTCCCCTGATCGTGTAAACATTCATGCGCTTGACCCCGTTTATATTGCAGCGAAGCTTAGTCTGACTCCGTTTATGGACCGTGTCAGTGTTCTGCAGATACTCCACCACACCCTGACAGGGCGTGAAGGTCTTGGAGGCATTGAAACAAAAGGTGTGATGCGAAGAGGCCTGCCATGGAAACAAGAAGGAATATCATTTTCCAATTCCCCAAACGATGAATGAAAAGTTAAGGTTTGCGTATACTAATGCGAGCGCCAGCTGAATAATCGTGCTCGCATAATGGCAGTTGAGAAAATGAACAAGCCTCTCACTTAAAATTTTTATCGTATTTTAATGTTTTCAGGTTGACAAGAAAATCAAAACATTGATATAATTAAAAACTTTATTTGACAATCGTGGGCAGGGATGTTATTATTGAATCTGAGTGAGGTGGGTCTGACATATGGGAAAAACGCTGGTTGAAATCAAACAAGCACTAGATGCCAAAGTTGGAAAACGTGTCACGGTTGTAGCAAACGGAGGCCGCAGAAAGACCATTGAACGATCTGGCTTTCTTGAAGAAACATATCCTTCCGTTTTTATTGTTAAGTTAGACAGGGACAAGCATCCTGTCGAACGTATATCTTATAGTTACACAGATGTACTCACCAAGACGGTACAGCTGACTCTTCTTGAAGAAGAGGAACTGCAGGCTTAATTTATAGTTGGAGATCCGTTCCATAAACGGTGTGAATTAGCTTTCTGTTCTTTAGGACAGAGAGCTATATTTATTTTACGCGGGGTTATGCTAAGAATGCCCCGTAAAACGAATACGTTCATTCCGGGAGATGGTGGAAGATGAGTCGCAGACGAGGCATAATGTCAGATCATCTAAAAGAGGAGATTGCAAAAGAACTTGGTTTTTATGATACCGTGCAAAAAGAAGGCTGGGGCGGGATAAAATCAAGAGATGCCGGCAACATGGTAAAGCGTGCAATAGAGATTGCGGAACAACAGATGATGAATCAAAACAAATAACATGCAGTAAATTTTTGCGGGGGGGCATCCGGATGTATTTCCGGGTGCTTTTTTACGCTGCGTAATGTGATTTTCGTAAACCTGTACAGAAACGCAAATTTCGACTAAAATGTACAGAGATAATTCGCCACTCTAATACGGAGCAATGAAGGAGAATGAAAGGTGAAACGGACGATCAACGCACCTGCAAAAATTAATTTATCGTTGGATGTTCTAGGAAAGCGTGATGACGGCTACCATGAAGTGTCCATGGTTATGACGCAAGTGGACCTTGCAGACAGAATTGAATTGACCCTGCTCGAAGATAACGTAATTAAGATTGATATGTCAGAGGGCTTTCTGCCATCGGATCACCGAAATCTTGCCCATCAGGCAGCTTCTCTTCTTCAGAAGCGTTTTCAAGTAGATGCCGGTGTTCATATTTTTATACATAAACAAATCCCCGTTGCTGCAGGAATGGCAGGAGGCAGCAGTGATGCCGCAGCTACTTTAAATGGGTTGAACGAACTTTGGGGCTTACATCTCTCGACCCGGGAACTTGCAGAGCTTGGTTCTGAAATTGGATCGGACGTTTCGTTTTGTGTATATGGCGGCACGGCCCTGGCTACAGGGAGAGGTGAAATCATTCAGCCAATCGCCTCCCCGCCGCCATGTTGGGTCATCCTGGCGAAGCCTCCAATTGGAGTGGCCACCGGCGAAGTGTATAAAAGGCTGAAGCCAAATGACTCACGCACTGGTAAATCAGACCAGATAGCTGAAGCCATTGAACGCCAGGATTACCATGCCATCTGCGAAAACCTTTACAATGCACTTGAAGAAGTAACACTGCAGATGCATCCGGAAGTCAGCCGGATCAAAGAACGAATGCTCGCCTCCGGAGCGGATGCCTCTTTAATGAGCGGCAGCGGTCCCACCGTATTTGGTCTTGTAAAAAAAGAGGCAAGAGTTCATCGTGTTTACAATGCACTGCGGGGATTCTGCGAACAAGTATTTGCCGTCAGGCTTATCACAGAGAAGAAACCTTGAAAAAAACCGTATAAAAATGGTATATTTCATATACATTATTCGGATTTACGGAGGTTTTCATGAAAAAGATAAAACGAAGCGGCAGGCTGGTAGATATGACCTACTTTTTAATCCAGCGCCCTCATCAGCTTGTCTCCCTCAGTTATTTTTCAGAACGGTATCAATCAGCTAAATCTTCGATCAGCGAAGACTTAACGATTGTAAAGGAAATATTTGAATCCCAGGGGATTGGTTCACTGTTAACGACCGCCGGAGCAAGCGGAGGCGTGAAATACGTACCGATGGTCAATGAACAAGAGGGCAGGCAGCTGGTGAAAGAATTGTGCGAAAAGCTTGAGGATAAAGAACGGCTGCTTCCAGGCGGATATTTATATATGATGGACATACTAGGAAGGCCAAAGCACCTGAACGAAATCGGCCGCTTATTTGCCGCTGTGTTTTCCCAGCAGAAAATTGACGCGGTCATGACCGTCGCGATGAAGGGCATCCCGCTCGCTTATGCAATCGCTTCCCACCTTGACGTGCCGGTCAGTATCGTCCGCAGGGACCACCGTGTGACAGAAGGGTCGATGGTGAGCATTAATTACGTCTCCGGCTCCGCAAAGCGTATACAAACGATGTCACTCGCCAGAAGAAGTCTGCCGGAAGGATCGAATGTGCTGATTGTCGATGACTTCATGAAAGCGGGCGGAACGGCAAGAGGTATGATGGACCTTCTGGCGGAATTTAAAGCGAACGTTGTAGGAATCGGTGTTCTCGTTGAAGCCCAGGATGTGGAGGAACGCCTCGTTGATGATTACGTGTCGATCGCACGGCTCGCTGAAGTAAACCAAAAGGAAAACAGAGTTCAGGCGGTACCTGGCAATTTCTTAGATAAACTAAAAGAGGTGACACAAAAATGAAAAAAATATTTACCAATAAAGCACCAGAAGCCATCGGGCCTTATTCTCAAGGAATCATCGTTAATAATATGTTCTACAGCTCAGGACAGATTCCCCTGCTGGCAGATGGACAATTAGTAGCAGGTGGGGTTAAGGAACAAACTCACCAGGTGTTTCAAAACCTGAAAGCTGTGCTCGAGGAAGCAGGATCTTCTCTTGAAAATGTAGTAAAAGCGACAGTGTTTATTAAAAATATGGAGGAGTTCCCAGTCATCAATGAAATATACGGCGAGTACTTCAGCGAGCACCAGCCGGCTCGTTCCTGCGTAGAGGTTGCGCGTCTCCCAAAAGACGTGTTAATCGAGATTGAAGTCATTGCTCTTACTTCTTAAAAAGCAGCTAATTCAGTAACAATTTCAAGAACCTGTTATGTTGATATGAGGCCATAACAGGTTCTTTTTGCAGAGGTGGACAAGAGTTTCGTTATTCCACCAAAAAGGGCATATTTCGAGTGGCTGGCGGATATAGTGGACCTGAGAAATCATTCCCGATGCCGGCTGCTCGAAGGTTCGGGAAGCATCTAGAGTGCATACTGCTGAAACAAAAGTTCTTCACCGTGACCGTACAAATCTGCGACAAATTCTATGCATAGAAACCGATGGTAACAAGACACATATAGAATAACGGACTGAGGTCCTAAGTAATTTTTAAATTTTTCTAATTTTTTTTAGAATGGAAAGAAGGAAATACTCCCCCTGCCGTTGAAATATTAGCCAGTAGAATTTTTAACTGGAAAAAGGTGGTGAAAGAATGGAAGTAACAGACGTAAGACTCCGCCGGGTAAATACGGAAGGTCGCATGCGTGCTATCGCTTCAATAACAATCGATGGAGAGTTTGTTGTACACGACATCCGAGTCATCGATGGCAATAATGGCCTGTTTGTTGCGATGCCAAGCAAACGAACTCCGGACGGGGAGTTCAGAGACATCGCCCACCCCATTTCATCGCAAACGCGGGAAAAAATCCAAACTGCTGTTTTGGGTGAATACAAACGTCAGGGAGAATACGAAAAGCCAGAATTTGAAGAAGCAGGAGCTTCCTGAGTTCTACACGTAACCAAATTGTAATTATACTTACTTGACAGACGGACGTCTAACGGGCGGACCGTCTTGTTTTTTGCCAGTTCCGTAAAATTCCTTCCGTACTGGGCCTGTTGTGTATTCTATCCGTTGTTTATTATGCAATCGCATACATTTTTTGAATTATTTTGAAGTTCTCGTTTTTCTGGACTTAGATTATCCCGGTTCAATCTCTACGGAAGCCTTGAAATAAACCGTTGTTTAGGATATATTCGTAAGGGAAAACCGGAGATATGGAGGTTGGATAATGAAAAATCGCTACGCGGTTGTCCTTGCCGCAGGTCAAGGAACGCGAATGAAATCAGATTTATATAAAGTGCTTCATCCGGTAGGCGGCAAGCCGATGGTGGAACACGTTTTTGATCAGGTGACGAAAGCGGGCCTGAGTGAAGTAGTTGCAGTGATTGGACACGGCGCCGATGCGGTGAAAGATCATCTTGGTGAGCGTGTATCTTATGTGCTGCAGGAAGATCAGCTCGGTACGGGCCATGCCGTTTTGCAGGCGAAAGACCTGCTTGCTGATAAAGATGGCGTCACCGTCGTGCTCTGCGGGGATACGCCGTTGATTCGTGCCGAAACGATGGAAGCACTGATGGATCATCATGAAAAAACTAACGCAAAAGCGACCGTTTTGACAGCGACAGCCAATGATCCATCCGGATATGGCCGTATCATCCGGGACGAGAATAATGGAAATCTGACAAACATTGTAGAGCATAAAGATGCCACAGATAAACAACGATCGATTTCAGAAATTAACACCGGGACGTACTGCTTTGATAACAGGACGCTGTTCAACGCGCTTCAGCGTGTCGGCAATGATAATGTTCAAGGAGAATATTACCTGCCTGATGTAATCGGAATTCTAAAGCAGCAGGGGGAAACCCTATCTGCATGGCATACGCCGGACTTTGCCGAGACCATCGGGGTAAACGACAGGGTTGCACTTGCTAAGGCAGAAAAGGCATTTAAAGAAAGAGTTAATGAGTACTGGATGCGCCAGGGAGTCAGCATCATTGATCCGGACAATACATACATTTCTGCCGATTCCGAAATCGGCAGGGACACCGTCTTATACCCCGGAACGATGCTACAGGGACGGGTGAAGATTGGTGAAAGGTGTATGATAGGGCAGAACTCCGACATTTCCAATAGTGAGATCGGCAACGAGACAGAAGTACATCAGTCTGTAATTACAGACAGTCAGGTCGGCAATTCGGTAAAAATTGGTCCTTTTGCTCACATCCGTCCATCGTCTACAATTGAAGATGATGTAAAAATAGGTAATTTTGTCGAAATAAAGAAAGCTGCCTTTGGCAAAGGAAGCAAAGCCTCTCATCTGAGCTATATCGGCGATGCAGAAGTTGGTGACAATGTGAACCTCGGCTGCGGGTCGATTACCGTAAATTATGACGGGAAGCAAAAGTATTTAACAAAAATAGAAGATAATGCATTTGTCGGCTGTAACGCGAATTTAATTGCACCAGTGACGGTTGGGGAAGGGGCATATGTTGCCGCCGGCTCTACCATCACTGACGATGTTCCAGGCAAATCATTATCCATTGCACGGGCCAGACAGACAAATAAAGAAAATTATGTAAAGTAACCAGACTGATCTCATTAATTTTATTTGACGGAGGGAATATTTTCATGCCAACGTACGATGATCCATATTTGAAGGTCTTTACCTTAAATTCCAATCCTGGTTTAGCCAAAGAAATTACCAATCAAATCGGGATGGAGATAGGAAAGAGTTCAGTTAAGCGCTTCAGCGACGGAGAAGTTCAAATAAACATTGAAGAGAGCATCCGCGGCTGTGACGTATTCCTCGTACAATCAACCTCAGACCCAGCTAATGAACATCTAATGGAGCTGCTGATTATGATTGATGCGATGAAACGTGCTTCTGCAGAAACGATTAACGTCGTAATTCCATATTACGGATACGCGCGCCAGGATAGAAAAGCGCGGTCCCGGGAACCGATCACAGCTAAGCTTGTAGCAAATCTCCTTGAAACAGCCGGGGCAACTCGAATTCTAGGCCTGGATCTTCATGCAACTCAAATTCAGGGATTTTTCGATATTCCTGTCGATCAACTGCTTGGCGAACCTATTTTGTCAAAGCATTTTGCGGAGAAAGGATTAGATGACATTGTTATCGTCTCTCCAGATCACGGCGGAGTGGTCCGTGCCCGTAAAATGGCTGACCGGCTGAAGGCCCCTATCGCAATTATTGACAAACGCAGACCTCGGCCAAACGTCTCGGAAGTGATGAATATTGTGGGAACAGTCGAAAATAAGACCGCGATTATTATTGATGACATAATTGATACAGCAGGAACAATGACACTCGCTGCTGATGCCCTTCTCGAGTCTGGTGCAAAAGAAGTGTATGCTGCGAGCACCCACCCAGTGCTCTCTGGACCGGCGATTGAACGCATTCAAAATTCAAGTATTAAAGAACTGACTGTGACAAACACAATTGTACTGCCGGAAGAAAAGAAAATTGACAAGATTAAGCAGTTGTCAGTTGCGCCTTTAATGGCTGAGGCGATTATACGTGTGCATGAGCAGACATCTGTCAGCACACTTTTCGAATAAACAGCTAAAATGGTAAATGCTTGATTTTTGCATGACAAACTGGTAAAATCCCGTTTCAAGTGGGTTAAAAATGAAATGCCCTGCGATGACAATCTATTAAGAGGTGAATAAATCATGGCTACAGTTTTAGAAGCCAAGACACGCAGTGATCTGAGAAGATCAGAAACTAAAAAGCTGCGCCAAAGCGGAAATATACCTGCCGTTCTTTACGGGAAGAAAACGGAAAGTACGCCGGTCTCCGTGCCGAACGTAACTTTTATTAAAACCATTCGTGAAGTAGGACGTAACGGTATTATTGAGCTTGACGTGGAAGGACAAAAAGGCAAGCACAAAGTAATCGTACATGATATGCAGGTTGACCCGATAAAGGACTTCCTCATTCATATTGATTTCTTTGAAGTCGACCTTAAATCTGAAATGGAAGCAGATGTTAACGTTAATCTCGTCGGGGATGCCCCTGGGGAGAAAGACGGAGGCATTGTTTCTCACCTGCTCTACACCGTTACGGTTCGGGCGCTGCCAACTGATATTCCAGAAGAAATCACAGTGGATATTTCTGAATTGAATATTGGTGACTCCGTTCAAATTGGTGACTTAAAATCCGGAAAAGACTTTGAGTTTACGAATGAACCGGAAGAAACAGTGGTCACTGTACTTCCTCCAGAACAGGAAGAAGATCCTGATGCTGAAGAAGAAGAAGAAACAGAACCAGAATTAGTCGGTGCTGAAGACAGCGACTCTGAAGAAGAAAATGATTCTGAAGAGAAAAACGACTAAATTTATAACTGCTGAAAAGGTATAGCCGTGTTTACGGTTATGCCTTTTTTAAAGTATATGGTTCAACTTCATAAGTGCTTTACTGACAAGCGTTAGCTTGAAGCGAAAGTCGAATGAAATAGGGAACATCGCATTTTTTTTGTGAAATTGACTTATGAATCCATTCTATGGAAAACATGTGCCGGATGGAAGGAAGGAATTCTATGAAGGTGGTTGCAGGACTAGGGAACCCAGGAATCAAGTATGCCGGGACCCGACATAATGTTGGATTTGAAGCTGTTAATTTACTGGCAGAGCAGCTCGGGGTCCAATGGAAAGAAGGGAAGCATAAAAGCTTAATCGCAGAAGCAAATGCAGCGGGAGAAAAAATATTTCTCGTAAAGCCCCTTACGTTTATGAATTTATCCGGAGAAGCCATCCGGCCGCTGCTTGATTATTATAAGTGTACACCGGAGGACCTCCTCGTAATTTACGATGATTTAGACCTGGATCCAGGAGTGCTGCGTCTTCGTTTAAAAGGCGGTCACGGCGGACATAACGGGATTAAATCACTCATCGCCCATCTCAATACAAAGGATTTCAAGAGAATGCGTATCGGAGTCGGGAAGCCGGAGCCAGGCATTTCTGTAACGGCTCATGTTCTCGGAACCTTTGCTCCGGAGGAAAAAGCAGAAGTTAAGAATGCTGCGGAGCGGGCGGCAAAAGCAGCCGAAGCCTGGTTTACTTTACCGTTTCACGATGTAATGAATGAGTATAATAAAAAAATGCCTGAATAGATTGTATAGTGCCCGTTTTTGACGTTCATACTAGAATAACGTTTTAGTATGAACAAAGAGGTGCATGATAATGGCTATCCGTTACTATTGCAGACATTGCGGCACAAACATAGGGGCACTCGACGATGAAAAACTGCTCGTGTCCCCGCAGCTGGGCTTAGATCAGCTTACGGATGAAGAGCAGCAGGAGATTATCCATTACGGCTCTGATGGAAACGTGCATATCCGTGTCACATGTGAAGATTGCGAAGAAGCACTTGAACACAATCCAGATTTTTACGGTATGGACCGCTGGATTCATTAACGTAAAAATAGTATTGTAAGCTTAAACATAAAGGTAAACTGGGTCTGATTAATTCTTTGCCATGCGTCAGAGATAAGGTCAGCCCTGTTTTCTGCTGGTGCAGGTGGTTCAGGGCGCTAAAGCATTGTTATCGGGAGAAGGGGGAAAGGAAGAAATGAAGGGATTACAAAACGCCCTTTTAAAGAATGATCATGTACGTTCCATTCTTGACGGCATAGAAAAAAATATGAAAGAACAACTTGTGGCAGGACTAAGCGGTTCGGCGCGGCCTTTTGTTATGTCTTTAGCCAGCCAGGAGACAGAGAGGTCTCAGCTCGTTGTCACACATACTCTCTATCAGGCTCAAAAGCTCTATGAAGATTTAGTGGACCTTGAAGGGGAGAATGTCTATCTTTATCCTGTAAATGAGTTAATATCATCGGAAATCGCTATCGCTAGTCCGGAAATGAGAGCACAGCGTATAGAAGTGCTTGATCATCTCGTGCAGGGAAAAAAAGGAATTATTATCGCTCCGGTAGCGGGAGTTAGAAGACTGCTTCCTCCGGCGGAATTGTGGAAAAAAGCTCAGTTTCGCCTGCATACCGGAGAAGATGTAGATGTCGAAAGCTTCCTTTCCTCCCTGATTGCTCTCGGCTATCAAAGGGCGGATATGGTTTCTGCGCCGGGGGAATACAGTGTGCGGGGAGGTATTATTGATATTTATCCTCTCACAGAAGAACACCCGGTACGGGTAGAGCTGTTTGACACCGAAGTGGACTCCCTTCGTTTTTTTCAAGTCGATGACCAGCGCTCACTTGAGCAGCTCCAGGAAATAACGATCGGACCTGCTTATGAAACCATTCTGTACAGCGAGCAGTTTACCCGGGCATCGGACAAGCTGAAAAAAGGACTCTCCCAGTCTTTGAAAAAAGTTAAGGATTCCTCCATTAAGGAAAAGCTGCAGGAGCATCTGCAGTATGAAATCGAACAGCTCGATGAACAGACCAGGTTTCAGGGAATTTATAAATATATGGAATATTTTTATGAAAATCCAGCCACGCTTCTCTCTTATTTCAGCGGTGATTCCATAGTTTTTATGGATGAAGTAAGCAGAGTTCAGGAGATGGCGGAACGGCTTGATAAAGAAGAAGCGGAATGGAAAACAACTCTCCTCGAGACCGGGGAGGTGCCTGTCGATTTATCTTTGTCTATAGAATTTCATGAATTATTCAAAGAGCATGACGGGCCGCGGGTGTATTTTTCTTTATTTTTACGAAGCATCCCCTCCTTTCAGCCTCAGAACATTGCCAATTTATCCTGCAAAGCGATGCAGCAGTTTCACGGGCAGATGCCAGTTTTAAAAAATGAAATTCAGCGCTGGCAGAAGAGCGGGTATACGATCGTTTTTGTCGTTGGCGATGAGGAACGGGCAAATCGGCTACAGCACATTTTGGATGATTACGGGGTGGAAGCGGATCGAACTGACAGAAACGGCGCATTTCGGGTTGAACGGCCGGCAATTGTTCTTGGCAGCTTGAATAATGGATTTGAGCTGACGACGGAAAAGCTTGCAGTAATCACTGAACAGGAAACGTTTACGAAAAAAGTAAACCGGTCAAGGCGCAGGCAGAAGCTTTCCAATGCAGAGCGTATAAAAACTCACTCCGAACTCAAGGTCGGAGATTTAGTTGTGCATGTAAACCACGGGATCGGCAAATATTTAGGTATTGAAACACTCGAAGTAAACGGTATTCACAAGGATTATTTAAACGTTTCCTATGCCGGGAACGACAAGCTTTACGTACCGGTTGAGCAGATTGATCAGGTGCAGAAATATGTCGGTTCAGAGGAAAAAGAACCAAAAATCTATAAGCTCGGCGGCAGCGAGTGGAAGAAGGTCAAACGCCGGGTGAAATCTTCTGTTGAAGATATTGCGGATGATCTAATAAAACTCTATGCTGAACGCGAAGCCTCAAAAGGGCATGCTTTTTCGCGTAGTGAAGCGGAGGAGCAGGCTTTTGCCTCTTCTTTTCCCTATCAAGAGACGGAAGATCAGCTGAAATCTATTGAGGAAATCAGAGAAGATATGGAGCGCGAACGTCCGATGGACCGGCTTCTCTGCGGGGATGTTGGGTACGGCAAAACGGAGGTAGCCATCCGGGCAGCATTCAAAGCCATTCTTGACGGAAAGCAGGTTGCTATTTTAGTGCCAACGACTATTCTGGCGCAGCAGCACTTTGATACCATATCGGAACGTTTTGCTGAACATCCAATCAATATAGGGCTGTTAAGCCGGTTCCGAACGAAAAAACAGCAGAATCAGACAATTAAAAGCTTGAAAACAGGCGGCATTGATCTGGTTGTCGGAACACACCGCGTCCTTTCCAAGGATGTAACCTTTAAAGATCTGGGTCTTTTGATTGTGGATGAAGAGCAGCGTTTCGGTGTGACTCATAAAGAAAAAATTAAACAGATTAAATCAAACATTGATGTGCTGACGTTAACCGCAACACCGATCCCAAGAACGCTTCATATGTCCATGCTTGGGGTCAGGGATTTATCTGTGATTGAAACACCGCCGGAAAACCGCTTCCCCATACAGACGTATGTACTCGACTATAACGCATCGTTAATGAAAGAAGCGGTGGAGCGTGAGTTAAGCCGGGGAGGCCAGGTCTATTTTCTGTACAACAGAGTCGATACAATCAGCAGAATGGCCGATCAAATACAAATGCTTGTGCCTGATGCAGAGGTGGCCTATGCCCACGGCCAGATGAATGAACAAGAGCTCGAATCAGTCATGATCGATTTTCTCGAGGGGAATAAGGATGTGCTTGTTACGACGACCATTATTGAAACGGGCGTCGACATCCCGAATGTAAATACACTTATCATACACAATGCGGATAAAATGGGGCTGTCGCAGCTCTACCAAATCCGTGGAAGAGTCGGGCGTTCCAATCGGGTGGCCTATGCCTATTTTACCTACGAACGCGACAAAGTGCTGACAGAAGTCGCCGAAAAACGTCTTCAGGCAATTAAAGAATTTACAGAGCTTGGCTCAGGCTTTAAAATTGCGATGCGTGATTTGTCTATCCGCGGCACCGGTAATCTGCTCGGGGCAGAGCAGCACGGGTACATTGAATCGGTCGGTTTTGATCTATACTCCCAAATGCTCAAAGAAGCAATTGAAGAAAGAAAAGGATCGAAGGCAGTGGATAAACCGGCGGAAATGGAACTTGATGTAAAGGTGGACGCCTATATTCCTGCGAGCTTTATCAGTGATTCTAAACAGAAGATTGAAATGTATAAACGCTTTAAGGGACTTGAAACGATGGAAGATCTGCAGGATCTGCAGGATGAGGTGATTGACCGTTTTGGTGAATATCCAGAAGAAACAAGGGAGCTTTTCGAGCTTTCCAAAATAAAAATTCTCGGCCGAAAATATGGTGTGGAGTCCATCGTGCAGGAAGGCAGCAAAACCACCATTCTTATTAGTGAACCAGTCAGTCAGAATACGGATGGCGCCAAGCTGTTCGAGCTGGTGAATGAGCTGGGCAGAGAAGTGGGCGTCGGAACAAGTGACCAAAAAATTAAACTGGTCATTCACCAGAATCGCTTAAAGGAAAAGGATTTTATTCGTTTGCTGAGTGCATTAATCGAGCGGCTTCCGGCCACAAAAAATGAGGCGGCAAGCGCAGCTTCCAGCTCTCGATAAAAAAAAGGGAAGTTTTTCTAAATAACATGAATAGTTATTTTCTGGCGGCGGATAATAAAAACAGCAAAAAAGAGGCGTTATTTTCTAAATTTGTCTCTATCCCATCATAGAAAACACGAGAAGAAAGGAAGTCATCTGCATGATGAAAGCTACAGGTATTGTCCGCCGTATTGATGATCTTGGAAGGGTGGTTATTCCCAAGGAAATCCGCCGCACCCTCCGTATCCGTGAAGGAGATCCGCTTGAAATCTTTGTCGACCGCGACGGAGAAGTGATTTTGAAAAAGTACTCCCCCATATCAGAATTAGGTGATTTCGCAAAGGAATACGCTGAAGCACTGTATGAATCCCTGCGCCATCCTGTACTCGTAGCCGACAGAGATACGTATATTGCCGTCTCCGGCGGTTCGAAAAAAGATTATGCGAATAAAAGTATCGGAGAGGTTGTCGAGGAAGCGATTAATCAGCGCCAGTCGAAGGTTGAGTCCACAAAGGGTGAGTACAACATCGTAAGTGATCATAAAGAGATGATGAGAGGCTTTGCTGTGGCCCCCATCATTGCAAATGGAGATCCGATTGGTGCCGTTGTTATGGTGGCAAAGGAAGACAAAGTCGATGAAGTCATTTCCGGCAAGCTTTTGGAGACTGCAGCCGGCTTCCTGGCAAGACAAATGGAACAATAATTCGTGCGACCGCCGTTTTTGGCCCTGCATTTCTGCCGGGGCTCGAAAACGGCGTTTTTTTATACTTTCTGAGATGAGCCCTGCACAGCGAATCTAAACCCTTCCCCATGGATCCCCCGGCGGCCGGCAAAAGCATTTTTTTACGAAGTTTTGGCTGTGATATACTGGGAGATGTGGAAAGGAAGTCAAGCATGTCTGAAGAATACATAAAAAGCCGTGATCTCTTAAAGGGTGCTGCGCTGGTGTCAGGAGTGGCGCTGCTCGGTAAAGTTTTAAGCGCTCTTTACCGGGTACCATATCAAAATATCACCGGTGATATCGGCTATTACGTTTATCAGCAGGTATATCCATTTTACGGAGCGGCGATGATGATTTCGATGTATGGCTTTCCAGTCATTTTGTCGAAGCTGGTGGCGGAAGCACGGGAAAAAAAGGGGATTCATTATGCGCAGGAGACGGCAGCTGCAGCCTTTATTATGCTTGCAGTCTTATCTTTTTTTGTGTCCGGATGTCTGTATTTTCTTGCCGGTCCGATCGCAGGAGCAATGGGGGATATTCAGCTGACAGGTCCGCTCCAAATTACTGCTCTGGCCTTTGTGGTGGTGCCGTATCTTTCAGGCGGCAGAGGGTATTTTCAAGGTGTGGATGACTTGAAACCGACAGCTTATTCCCATCTACTGGAACAATTTATACGTGTAGCTGCCATCTTACTGCTTGCTGCGCTCGCGGTTTCTTTAGAAAAAGGGCCATACGGAGCAGGGCAGGGGGCGGCACTGGGTTCCCTATTAGGAGCTTTTGCAGGAGCTGCTTTATTAATCTTTACCTTGAAAAAAAAGCAGATCCCCTTTCGCAAAATATTTAATAAGCACATTTTATCGAAAGTACTTCAACACCGGCTTCTGCTTCAGCAGGGCCTGCTCGTCTGTGCTGGTGCCATGGTTTTTATTTTATATCAAATGGCAGATGCATTCACTGTGGTACGGGAGCTTCAGCAGAGTGGACTGCCTGCAGCCACAGCCAAGCTGGAAA
This sequence comes from Alteribacillus sp. HJP-4, assembly GCF_042139015.1. Taxonomy (NCBI): domain Bacteria; kingdom Bacillati; phylum Bacillota; class Bacilli; order Caryophanales; family Bacillaceae; genus Alteribacillus; species Alteribacillus sp. HJP-4. The sequence goes on from NZ_JBHIKY010000026.1 coordinate 28,251, forward strand.
AAGGAATTTTTGACCGGGCCATGCCGCTTCTTCAATTTGGAAGTGTGATTGCATCTTCTCTTGCAATGGCGATTGTGCCCATCCTTACGAGAGAAAAAACTTCCGGAAATATAGAAGCGTATAAAAACTATGGAACGTCTATCCTTCGTGTCAGCCTCCTCATTGGAGGAGCCGCTGCAGTTGGATTAGCCGCTGTGGCAGAGCCTGCTAATCATATGCTTTTTGAAAATAATGAGGGCACGGAAGTGTTAAAAATCCATGCTGCTGCTTTATTGTTCAGCGGGGTTACCATGACCTCCGCCGCGGTTCTGCAGAGTCATGATTATTTTTGGAAACCGGCTTTGCATCTCGCTGCAGGGCTGGTATTGAAAATAACCGCCAATTTACTTCTTATTCCTGTCTGGGGAACAATGGGAGCCGCTGGAGCCACGGTGGCGGGCCTTCTCCTTACGGCGGTTCTGAATGTTTCTTATCTTTGGAAGAAATCATTGGTTTCAAGCATAAAAAAGTCATGGTACGGCAGAAGCGGCGCCGCGCTGCTAATTATGCTTGCGGCGGTGAGCGGAATTATTACTATTTTCAGTGCTGTGCTGCCGGAAGGACGATTGTGGGAGTCTCTTTTAGCCTTGACAGCCTCTGGAGCGGGGGTTTTAATATTCGCAGGTATGTCGCGTGCTTTGTCATTATTCACAGAAACGGAGCTGGCGTTTATTCCTGGGGCACAAAAACTGGAACGCTTTTTTTCGAGAAAGGAACGGTGACAATGAGTAAATCAGAGAAATCCCGGCCTCACATTAATATCGTCGGACTGGGCGCAGGAGAACTTGATCAGATGCCGCTGGGTATCTATAAAGAATGTAAAAAAGAACGGCTGCGCTATGTGCGTACAGCTGATCATCCGGCTGTTAAGGAATTAACAGCAGATAATATACTATTTGAAAGCTTTGATGAGCTATATGAGAAACACGACAGCTTTCCAGCGGTATATGAAGATATCGTCACTAATCTTGTAACTGCAGCTGAGAAGCATGGAGAAATACTGTATGCGGTGCCTGGGCACCCGCTTACTGCAGAAACGACCATTCAGCTTTTATTGAAAGAACAGGAAAAAGGGGTCATCACAGCGAATGTTTTAGGGGGACAGAGTTTTCTCGATCCGATGTTTACAGCACTCCGGATTGATCCAAACGATGGGTTTCAGCTGCTGGATGCTACTTCGCTCAGCAAAGAAGAACCTGTTTTGACACAGCATGTTATTATCAGCCAGCTGTACGATTCGATGATAGCCTCGGATGTTAAGCTGACATTGATGGAAAGATACCCGGATGAACATGAAGCTGTGCTTGTTACTGCTGCCGGAACAAAGCAGGAGAAGCTCACAAGAGTCAAGCTGTTTGAGCTTGACAGGAATGTGCAAACGAACAATGTAACAGCACTGTATCTTCCTCCAGTCAAAAACGAAGCGGAGCTTTATCAGGAGTTTTCCTCTCTTCGAAACGTAATTGCAACGCTGCGAGGTCCAAATGGGTGCCCGTGGGATAAGAAACAGACCCATGAATCGTTAAAACGATATTTACTTGAAGAATCCTATGAAGTGCTGGATGCGATTGATGAAGAGGATGATGATCACCTAATCGAGGAACTTGGTGACGTGCTGCTGCAGGTTATGCTGCATGCCCAAATAGGGGAAGATAACGGTTATTTTTCCATTGACGATGTTATCAAAGTCTTAACGGAAAAAATGATTCGCAGACACCCGCATGTCTTCGGGGATACTTCAGCGAAAACCTCTGAGCAGGTAATAGAAAACTGGGAGGCGATCAAGAAAACGGAAAAGAATGGAGTCGAAATTGGGGGCTTATTATCAGCTGTACCTGATTCAATGCCTTCGTTAATGAAGGCATACGAGCTGCAAAAACAAGCGGCGAAGGTGGGGTTTGACTGGGACGACGACGCCCCGATGTGGAAAAAACTGCAGGAGGAAACTGCCGAGTGGCTGGAGGAAATAAAGTACGGCAACAAGAAAGCAATGAACAAAGAATTTGGGGATATTCTATTTGTGCTTGTGAATCTTGGCCGATATTACAAAATTCACCCGGAAGAAGCTCTCCACATGACCAACCGAAAGTTCAAGGATAGGTTTTCATATATAGAAACAACCCTGAGAGCCCGAGGACAAAAAGCCGAAAATGTCTCGCTCGAAGAAATGGATGAACTTTGGGAAGAAGCAAAAAAACAGACAGTAGAAAGGAGAAACGAAGAATGAGAATTGATAAATTTCTAAAAGTCTCCCGGTTAATTAAGCGAAGAACACTCGCGAAGGAAGTCGCGGCACAGGGACGAATAACGGTGAATGGAAATACCGCAAAAGCCGGGACAGAGGTACAGGTCGGCGACGAGCTTGTCATACGGTTCGGCTCTAAGCTTGTTACAGTAAAGATTGACGCTTTAAAGGATACAACGAAAAAAGAAGAAGCAGAATCAATGTATACTGTAGTAAAAGAAGAATTGGTGAACAGCGGACAATAAGGATGAATGCAGGCTCCCCATTTTGGACTGAGTCCTTTTCCTCTTGCTTTGGAGTTACAGAGCACTGGTAACAACTTTTAAGGAATAAGCTCTCTTTCAGGAACATAGAATGAAACAAGCTATCCTGAAAGGGTGTTGAAGAGATGAACTATAAAGAAGAGCCATTATACCAGCAGCGTTCCCAGGCCGCCCATGAAATTATTATGAAGGGCCGAAAGACACTGGAAATAACCGGAGTAAAAGAAGTAGAAAGCTTCGACAATGAAGAATTTCTGCTCGAAACAGTAATGGGTTTTTTATCTGTGCGCGGCCATAACCTGCATATGAAGAATCTCGATGTATCCGAGGGAATTGTTTCTATTGAAGGCAAAGTGGACGACCTTGTCTACATTGATCAGACCAACATGAAAACAAAAGGGTTTATAGGGAAGTTATTCAAGTGAGTCTGTCTGTTCAATTTCAAACAATGATTGCCATGCTGACGGCCGGCGGATTAATAGGAATGAATCTGGATATTTATCATCGTTCTACAGTTTCATTTGTAAAAGCTGTCTGGAGCAGATTTGTCTGGGACATTCTTTTTTGGGTTGTGCAGGCACTGCTCGTGTTTTATCTGCTGCTTCGAATTAACGAAGGAGAAATAAGAATATATATTTATCCTGGTCTGCTCGCCGGTTTTATTGTATATCGAAAATATGGGAGGCATAAGTTTCTGCGGGGGATGGAGACTATTTTCCGCACGGGTCAATGGATGCGGAGGCTGCTGATCAATACATTCCGCGTTTTTATCGGTATTCCAGTGAAATTCGTATTGAAACTGTTATCATCCTCCGTTATGATAGGATTAACAGTTATTTCAAAATTGATCTGGTTTTTAATATCATGTCTCCTTCTTCCAATGAAATGGATACTTCAACCGTTTGCTCCGTTTTTTCGACGCCTCCTTCCTGAATCTTTAACTATCAGACTGAGAAAAGCTTTTCATGCGGTTCTAAAAAGGGTAAAGGAATGGTGGACTTTTAAATAAGCCGGGGTGATTATTATTGTTATCGAATAAGAAGAAAGTTACTGAGATAAACAAGCCCTATGTTAAGGAACAAAAGCGCGAACAGCAGCGTCAAGAGGCGTATGCTGAAAAAAGGCGGCGCGGCCTTATTCGGAGGATGACTGCCTTAGCGGCAGTAGCTGCCCTGATTGCAATCGTGTTTACTGTGATTCTTGTATCTCAGTGGTCGACAATGGAAGCAAAGAAAAGTGAAAAGGCCGAAATGGAAAATCAGTATGAACAAATGCAGGCAGAAGAAATACAATTAAAACAGGATGTAAAAAATTATAATGATCTCGACTACATAGCTGAAATAGCCAGAAGAGATTATTATTTAACAAAGCCGGGGGAAACATTGTATAAAGTTCCTGATGAATCCGCTGATTGACACTTTTTTTACTGTTCGAGTATAATAAGAATGATTTTGAAGAGGTGTTTCAGGTGAATCAGACTGTTACAGAGTGAATACGTTTCCGGATGTGATCACTGTTTGGCGTAGCTGCTTTCCTATTCCCTTTTTAAGTCAACCTTTATCTTTTATTTTAATGATAGAAACACAAGGAGGAGCATTTTTTACATGTCAATCGAAGTAGGCAGCAAGTTACAGGGGAAAGTGACGGGTATTACCCATTTTGGAGCGTTTGTTGAATTGCCGGATGGAAAAACAGGGCTCGTTCACATCAGCGAAGTAGCTGATAAGTATGTACAGGACATTAATGAATTTATAAGCGTTGGTGATGAAGTCACTGTCAAGGTTATGAAGGTAGAAGATGACGGCAAAATTGGCCTATCCATCCGTAAAGCTCAAGACCGCCCAAAAGAAGAACGTCCGCAGGGAGACCGTCCACGCAGTGACCGCCCGCGCGGAGACCGTCCCCGTGGAGGCGATAAACGTGGCGGAACAGGCCGTAGTCAACGCCCGCTTTCTTTTGAGGATAAAATGAGCCGTTTCATGAAAGACAGCGAAGAACGTCTTGCTTCACTACGCAAGCAAACGGATTCTAAACGCGGAGGGCGCTCCCGTAAGTAAACTTGCTGAAGGCATGTCCCAATAAATAAAGGGCCAGGCTGGTATAGGTGCGTAACCCTGCCAGTGCGGCCCTTTCTCTATGACCAAACTAGTGAATGTAAAAATTAGTTGACTAAGCTGGTTAACCAGTATACAATTAACAATGTCGCAAAAATTGGCGGTGTAGCTCAGCTGGCTAGAGCGTACGGTTCATACCCGTGAGGTCGGGGGTTCGATTCCCTCCGCCGCTACCATTTCTTAATTGAAAACAAGGGGCGTGTATCATAAATGATACACGCCCCTTTTGCATGGTAAAAAAAGCAGTGGACAAGTCCTTCGCTTTCCGTGGGCAGCGCTTCAGCTAACCGGGCGAAACCCGCGCCCGGCGGATCTTCAGCCGCTGCTCTTTCCACTGGAGTCTTCGGACTTGTCCCCTGCTATCTTCTATTTAGGATACTACTTATTTTATAAAAAGGGGCTTTTGCTAAAGCCCCTTTTTGTGCTTGATTCAATATTATGAGTGCTTTTGATTGAAGCTTAAGGCTTCTATTAGAAATGACTGCCGTATGCCACCACCGGTTCTCCGGACCCTGATTCCTCTATTTCCTCCACTCCTCTACAAGTTTAAAAAAGAGTTGGTTGATCTTTTCTCATTCAGCAATCCTCGAACATCCAGACACGCATTCGACGGGAAAGGTAGAAAAACAGAAAAGACTAGTTGAATTTTTTTCCAGTTTGTCCAAACTGCCCCAGTATTCTTCTTTACCTTCCATCATTCCGCTTAAAAATAACTTGAAAATTTCTCTTTTCATAGCAGGAATTAGTTCTTCTCCTTTATCCATACTGGTTTAAGAGCATCCAAAAATAGTCGAAGACTTTTTTTTGCCTTGTTGGTAATTTTGACAAACATTGAGATTCACGACCGCTATAATAAAAATCAAATCAATGGGGGCAGGTGGGATAGCATGTACCAGAAAGAACTCGCAAAGCACACCAATGATATGACGGCAACATCGATTTTAATATGGAAGAACATGAAGATCAGAGCCAATCATCGAAAAAATCAATTATTCAGAGGTGTTTCTATTTTCTTTATCGCTTGGGGCGGACTCATATTTCTGCTTGGTATTCTGCTTGGACGAGCCGTGCTGCTGGCTGAATTGTTTCCTTTCGCTCTGCCGTTCTTTGCAGCGGTTTACGCGTGGCGCAGAGATAAAGGAATTATCGCCGCCTCTGGGGTGGTAGTTGGAACATTCTCCGGAGCTATCTTTCACGGGGCCTTTATCGTAGCAGCTATATCAATATTTATCTTCTTATATGAATGGATCACCAGGTACGGGTGGCGCACCTCCTGGGCACTGCCGGTGACTGTGTTCTTTGCCACTGCGGGGGCGAGGCTTGGGACAGGGTGGCTTGATCAGGGGAGCATTACTCCATACGAAGGGGTAATTGCTGGGGTGGAGGGCGGATTAAGCTTTATATTGACGATGATTTTTTTACAGAGCCTTCCATTACTGATGACAAAAAAACGAAAGCAGCCTTTGAAGCATGAAGAAATCGTCTGCTTCATTATATTACTTGCGTCAGTAATGACAGGGGCCATAGGATGGGTTATTTACGGAATGGCGGCGGAACATATACTTGCCCGCTATCTCGTGTTAATTTTTGCCTTCACTGGCGGGGCTGCGATTGGCGCGCCGGTAGGAGTAGTCACCGGACTGGTGCTTAGCCTGGCTTCCGTAGCCAATTTATATCAAATGAGTCTGCTTGCCTTTGCTGGTTTACTTGGCGGCCTATTAAAAGAGGGCAAAAAAATCGGTGTCAGCATAGGTATGCTGCTTGGAACGGCTCTTATCGCTCTTTATGGAGATGGTATGAATGGGGCCAGTCTGACTTTGGCGGAGTCTGCCGCGGCCATTGCTTTATTTATCCTCACTCCAAAGGCGTTAACTGCCTTTATAGAAAGGTATATTCCAGGTACGCCGGAATATGCCCGTGAACAGCAAAAACACATGCAGAAAATGAAAGATATTACTTCCTTAAAAGTGGATCAATTCTCCCAGCTTTTCAAAACATTATCGAAAAGCTTCTTAACGCATCCTGCGCCTCATGAAGAAATTACGCTGCAGCAGGATACGGATGAATTATTAAGCAAAATTACGGAAAAGACGTGTCAGACGTGTTTTCGCAAGGAAAGGTGCTGGGTGAACCAATTTCAGGAGACATATGATGGCATGACGCAAATGCTTGACGACATAGAAGAAACAGGGCGGGTCACTTCATCGGTGATGAAAAGCTGGAAGGAGCAATGTCATTATGCAAAAAGAGTGACGGAGGTGATGAAGGAAGAAATCAAGCAGGACCAGGCTAGAAAAGTGGTGTCAAGGCAGGTGCAGGAAAGCAGGAGACTGGTGGCGGATCAGCTCAGGGGAGTATCAGAAGTTATGGAGAACTTTGCCAAGGATATTCAGCGAGACAAAGAAACGCATTTTCTCCAGGAAGAACAGATTTATGATGCGTTACATGATGTAGGCGTGGACATTGGCCATATTGAAGTCTACCGCCTGAATGAAGGGGGTGTTGAAATTGAAATGAGTGTGCCGAAGCAGGCTGGAGCCGAACGCGCAGAAAAAATCATTGCTCCCCTGCTTTCAGACGTCTTAAAGGAGCACATTATTGTAGAGAAAGAAGAAATGCACGAAGAGCTGTCTGATTATTCGAACTTTACATTTGCATCGGCACGCACGTATACAGTGGATACTGGCACGGCATCCGTTGCAAAAGGGGGAGGATGGTTATCGGGAGACAGCCATGTAGCTACTGAAATAAGTGCCGGTAAGTATATCGTAGCGTTAAGTGACGGCATGGGAAGCGGCCAAAAAGCATATCAAGAAAGCAATTCTGCCCTGCAGCTTCTCCAGACGATTCTAGCATCCGGCATGGATGAAACGACGGCCATACGGTCGATTAACTCAATACTGTCTTTGCGCTCTGCCGAGGAAATGTATTCAACGCTTGACCTCGTCATGATTGATCTACAGGAAGCGCAGGGGCGTTTTATAAAAATCGGTTCACTTCCAACATTTATCTGCCGTGGCAAGAAAATAAAGCAGGTAGAAGCCCAAAATTTACCTATCGGGATGATTGAGCATGCTGAGGTGGATGTCATCAATGAACAGCTGAAAGAGGGGGACCTGCTGATTATGGTCAGTGACGGCATTTTGGAGATCCCAGGACCGATTGAAAATAAAGAGATATGGATTAAAAGGTTGCTTTCGCAGCTTGATACAGATGATCCACAGGAGGCGGCGGATCTTCTGCTGGAAGAGGTGATGAGAGTATCGGACGGAAATATTACCGATGACATGACAATTCTGGCAGCAAGAATCAGGAGGAATACCCCGAGGTGGGCGGCGATCCCGGTCAGGCAGCGGGGGAACCTGAAGAAAAAAGCATAAATATAACCTGGCGCCCCCCTAAAACAGGCTGGTATATATTTTGACCCATTCGTCAAAAATGAAAATAATACCAGTAATTAGGGGGGAGCAGGATAAAATGAGTACGGGAAAAGTGAAACAAATCTTACTGTTGACCGATGGATGCTCGAATCAGGGTGAAGATCCGTCCTCGGTGGCGTCCTACGCACGGGAAAAAGGAATAACGGTCAACGTTATTGGAATTTTAGAGGAGGGAGCAGCCCAGAACCATGGAATGAGAGAAGTAGAGGAAATTGCGATGGCAGGCGGCGGCGTCAGCCAGGTCGTATATGCAAATCAATTAGCCCGCACGGTTCAGATGGTCACAAGACAAGCGATGACCCAGACCCTTCACGGCGTAGTTCATAAAGAACTCCAGCAAATCCTCGGTCAAAATCGTGAAATGGAGGACCTGCCTCCGGACAAACGCGGGGAAGTTATGGAGGTCGTAGATGAACTCGGTGAAACAGTCGATCTGGAAATCTTAATCCTTGTTGACACGAGTGCGAGTATGAAATCTAAACTTCCAATGGTTAAGGAAGCGCTGGATGATTTATCTATCAGTTTAACTTCCCGTTCAGGCAATAACCGTTTTTCTTTGTATTTATTTCCCGGGAAAAGAAATGATGCGGAAAAAGTTATTTCATGGACTCCGCGCCTTTCTTCCCTTCAGGATGCCTTCTCACGAATAAAAATGGGGGGAGTAACACCAACTGGCCCTGCATTGAAGGCTGCACTTTCTTCCTTCGAAAAGGATGGCAGAAAAAAACGCTTGCTAGGTGATGGAGAGGATGGCGTCTTCATTGAAGAATCAGGCACCTAATTTTATGCCGGGAATGAAATGGCTTGGGAAATGGAATAAAAATCCATACCGGGTAATTAAGAAGCTGGGCAATGGAGCCACCGGCTCTGTTTACCTTGCAGAAACTCAACACGGACAAGCTGCCGTGAAAATTGGGGGCAATAAAGCCTCCCTGACATCCGAAGTGAATGTATTAAAGCATTTCAGCCAGGTCCGCGGGAACGTCCTCGGGCCTTCTCTGCTGGATGTTGATGATATAGAAGTGAACGGGGAAGTGTATCCATTTTTTTGTATGGAATATTTAAAAGGTGAATTTATATTGGATTTTCTCAGCAGAAAAGGCAAGGAATGGGCACCCGTCCTGCTTGTTCAGCTGCTTGGCGACCTGGATCGGCTTCACCGGGAAGGGTGGATTTTTGGTGATTTAAAGCCGGAAAATTTGATGGTTACCGGGCCGCCGCCGCGCGTACGCTGGTTTGACGTGGGAGGGACGACAAAACTGGGCAGGGGCATTAAAGAATATACCGAATTTTATGATCGCGGCTACTGGGGGCTGGGGGACAGAAAAGCAGAGCCTTCCTATGACTTATTTGCTGCTGCCATGATTTTTATTCAAACGGCGTATCCGAAGAGGTTCGATCGTCCGGCTGCTTCCAGTTTCGAATTTCTAGTACGTAAAATCGACAGCGCTCCCGCACTTGCTCCATTTAGAAAAATACTTGTTTCGGCATTAAAAGGTCATTATTCGAATGCCCAATTGATGCGCAGAGATGTGATGGATGCAATTGAAAGAAAGCAGCAAAAGCAGCCGCGACAGTCGAAGGAGCCTGTGTCGGTGCGATCAAACACACATGTCCGCCAGAGGGTGAGGCCAACGAAAAATAAAAAAATAAAGGAAGCCTCCTATAAATTAGAAATTATTTTAACTGCCTCTTTTCTCTTGCTCTCATCTGTTCTATACTTTATGGGACAATGGCTGTAACGAAAGAAAAGGTGTGTGGCCGATGGGCAGAGCAGAAGAAGTTATGGAAGTGTGTCTGCTGGGCGGGAAGCTGATGCTTCGTTATGGAGCAGAGACATACCGTGTAGAGGATACAATGAAAAGAATGGCTCAGGCAGCCGGGATGCGCAAGGTTAATAGTTTTGTGACGACCACAGGTATTTTTTTGTCCTACAAGACAGAAGAAGGACACGATATCATGCAGATGATTCGTGTAATTGAGAGGTATCAGGATCTCAGCAAAGTTACGGAGGTCAATCAAGTTTCCCGTGAATTTGTAAACGGAGAACTTCATATAGAAAGCGTGAGAGACAAGCTTCGGGAAATAGAAAAATCACCGATGAATTACCCGCTCTGGCTTATATATTTAGCTTCCGGGATGGGTGGCGGTGCTTTTTCCTATTTAATCGGGGGAAGTGTGTTTGATATGCTCCCTGCCTTTATCGGCGGATTGATTACAACAGTCACCCTGGTTCTCTATCAGCGTTACCTGAAGGTTAAGTTTTTTTCAGAGTTTTTGGCTGCTTTAAGCGGCGGCCTGATAGCACTCGTGATGGTGCAAACAGGAATTGGGACAAATATAGACCAAGTAATGATAGGAACTATTATTCCGCTTGTTCCTGGTGTGCCTTTAACAAACTCAGTCCGTGACTTAATGTCTGGAGACCTGGTCGCAGGTGTTGCCAGGGGGGCCGAAGCAGGTGTTACCTCCTTATCAATTGCTGCAGGTGTGGCTGTTTCTTTGTCACTTTTTATCGTATAAAGATAAAAAAATAGATAAGTTGTGCGTCGCAAAAATTCTATATGGGTGTCTGCGGCTTCCAATGAGTGGGGTGCAACGGCTTTTCCATAGCGCTGTGTGTGGACAAGAGATCCGTTATTCTATCAATATTGCTCTTTTTGAGTTGGCGGACATAGGGTATGCTATTTGCTGAATAAGAAGAGAAACTGATCTTCATACGGCTGGTAGCGGAACCAGTGTCCGGATAACTCTACCATGTACGCTGCTTTCCCTCTCAAGCTGTTACTTATAGAAAGCGTCCAGGCTGTTATTAGGTTGTCTTAATTATTCTGCATTGTTAAGTGCGTGTGTTTCTATATTAGGGGTGTTATGATTGATAATCCTTGAATTGTTTCTATGCTTTGTTGCGACAGCTACTTTCGGCATTATTTTTAATATTCCACTGCGCCTGCTCTGGTGGGGCGGCCTGATTGGCGTTCTTGCCTGGTTTATTTACAGCACTCTTCCGATCTACGACTTTACAGACGTGTTTGCGGCAGCAACAGCAGCATTTGCAGCTGCTTTTACTTCGCACTGGCTTGCGAAGTGGATCCGTGTGCCTGTCACGATGTTTACGATTCCCGGCATCATTCCGCTCGTTCCCGGCGGCCGGGCTTATTCGACGATGCTTGCTTTTGTGGAAGAAGATTATTTGCAGGGTCTGGAGCTTGGAGTCGAAACCTTGCTGCAGGCAGGCTCGATTGCTGCAGGGCTAGTATTTGCCCTGTCGATATTTTCATTTGGTAAGGGAGTAGGGCAGCGTTATGAAACAGATTGAACGAAGGCTTCGGAATAGACACCTGATAAATTCTGGGGATGCTGTATTGGCGGCGGTTTCAGGCGGACCAGATTCCATGGCTCTGCTGAATATCCTACATGAAACGCTAAAAGCAGACAACATTCCGCTTGCAGCAGCACATGCGAACCATGGACTGCGGAAAAAAGCTGCTCAGGAAGCGGATCTTGTCCGCGGCTGGTGTGAGCAGCATGAAATTCCCTACTTTGAAACGGTCCTTCCACTTCTCGGAGTAATGGAAAAAGAAGGCGGTTCTCTGCAGGATCAAGCACGGCGGCTTCGCTATGAATTCTTCGAACGGGTAATGAGGGAACAAGGATATACCGTGCTTGCCACAGGCCATCATGCCGATGATCAAATAGAGACTATGTTAATGAAGCAGGCAGGCGGCCGCGCGCTTTTAGGTGATCCGGGCATCGCTGAACAGCGGTGTTTTGGAGCGGGAAGATTGATCCGGCCACTGCTTTCTATGCAGAAAAAAGAGATTTATGATTATTGCAGAGAACACCGCGTCCCATTTGAAACGGATGAAAGCAATCAATCACAAAAATATACACGGAATCGCTTCAGGCAGAACGCCCTTCCATTCATTACAAAAGAAAATCCGAATGCTCATGAAGCTTTTCAGCAATACTATGAATGGACAAAGGCCGATAGGGTATACATAGAAGAGCAGGCCAGGCATCAGCTCGGCATGCTCATTACGGAAGAAGATGAACATTCCGTGACGTTTTCCGTGAGCGCATTAATGGAGCTTGCCCTCCCTTTACAAAGAAGGGTGATTCATCTACTATTAGGGTATCTTTGTGCAAAACAGAACAATACGTCTGTTTTACATATCGATAAAATTATATCTCTATTAAACGAAGACAACCCTTCTGCGCGGCTTGATCTCCCGGGTGCCCTTCAGTTTATCCGTTCATATAATAAAGGTACTTTTGCCGAAGCATTACCAGGTAACCAGCCGGCAGCGGAAGCCTCTGCTGTTAAACTGGAGCTGCCTGGAACAGCAGTTTTTGATAACTATTTTTTTGAGAACGGCTGGTACGCGCCATTCAATAAAAGTGCGAATATGGATACGTTCATATATTCACCGGAAGATATCACCGGGCCGCTCATGCTAAGAACAAAAAGACCGGGAGATCGGATGCATCCTCTCGGCATGCGTGGAGAAAAGAAGCTCAGCCGGGTATTTATCGATGAGAAGATAGACCGGACTCAAAGAGAAACAGCTCCTATCCTCATAGACAACGGGGGACAGATTCTGTGGGTTCCATTTGTTAAAAAGTCGACCTTTCATGTCCGCAATCCTGATTCGCCGACAAAAAGTTTAGCCATGATCACTGCTGTAAAGAATATAATGAAATAGGGCGATTTTTATATTGCACCTGGGAGGGTAAAAGAAGCTTTATGCACAACGAGATAGAGAGAATACTTATTAGTGAAGAGAAACTGCAGGAAAAGGTCAGTCAGTTAGGCAAAGCACTTACGGAAGAGTACGATGGCCGGTTTCCATTGATCATCGGGGTGCTCAAAGGAGCCCTGCCGTTTATGGCTGATATTACAAAGCGGATTGAGACGCATATTGAGATTGATTTTATGGATGTGTCCAGCTACGGAAGAGGAACTGTAACTTCTGGTGAGGTAAAAATCATCAAGGACCTCGATACGACCGTGGAAGGCCGCGATGTAATTATCCTTGAAGACATTATCGACAGCGGATTAACTCTCAGTTATCTGGTCAGCCTGATCAAACACCGTGGAGCTAAATCATTAAAGATCGTAACGCTGCTTGATAAACCAGAGGGAAGAAAAGTTGAGATTGTGCCGGATATGGTCGGATTTACCGTCCCGGACGAATTTGTAGTCGGCTACGGACTGGACTACGCAGAAAAGTACCGAAATCTCCCTTATATCGGTATCTTAAAGCCAGAAATTTATAAGGGTTCATGATTGTGAGAAGGAAAACAAATATGGTACTATTATCTAAGCTGTCAATGCTCGCAGGAGGAGGTCGCGAATGAACCGGATTTTTCGAAATACCGTTTTTTATTTACTATTATTTCTTGTGATCATCGGTATTATCAGTTTTCTGAGCAGTGATCAGAATGAAACGGAACCGATGTCATCAGATGAATTTTTAACAAAATTGGAAAATAATGAAATAGCATCTGTTACAGTGCAGCCTGAAGGGGAAGTGTACCTTATTACAGGCCAGGAAGCTGGCGCATCTGAGGAAGAAACCTATGAGGTATATTTACCAATTTCAGAAAACACAACACAAACACTAATGACGGCTGAAGGACCGGACGGGCCGCTTGAATTTCAGACGGAGCCGGCCGAAGAGCCCAGTGCATGGGTCACCTTCTTTACATCCATCATTCCGTTTGTGATTATCTTTATATTGTTCTTCTTCCTGTTAAGCCAGGCGCAGGGCGGCGGAAGCCGCGTTATGAACTTTGGTAAAAGTAAAGCCAAGCTTGTTCAGGAAGATAAAAAGAAAGCCCGCTTTAAAGATGTTGCAGGGGCCGATGAAGAGAAGCAGGAGCTGATGGAAGTTGTCGATTTCCTGAAGGATCCCCGTAAATTTGCGGCTATCGGAGCCCGTATTCCTAAAGGGGTGCTGCTCGTAGGACCGCCGGGTACAGGGAAAACTTTAATTGCCCGTGCTGTGGCCGGAGAAGCAGGCGTGCCTTTCTTCTCGATCAGCGGGTCGGACTTTGTTGAAATGTTCGTCGGGGTCGGGGCCTCCCGTGTGCGTGATTTATTTGAAAACGCAAAGAAAAATGCTCCATGTATCATTTTTATCGATGAAATTGATGCGGTCGGCCGCCAGCGTGGAGCCGGCTTAGGCGGAGGACATGATGAAAGGGAGCAGACCCTGAACCAGCTTCTCGTTGAAATGGACGGCTTCAGCGAAAACGAAGGAATTATCATTATCGCTGCAACAAACCGTTCCGATGTTCTCGACCCTGCGCTGCTCCGTCCTGGCCGTTTTGACCGCCAGATCATGGTTGGCCGCCCGGATGTGAAAGGCCGTGAAGAAATTCTTGGCGTACATTCCCGCAACAAGCCATTGGCCGATGACGTTAATCTGAAGGCGATTGCCCAGAGGACCCCTGGATTTTCCGGGGCGGATCTTGAGAATCTGTTGAACGAAGCGGCTCTAGTAGCAGCGCGCTCTGATATGGATAAGGTCAGAATGGTTCATGTGGAGGAAGCCATTGACCGTGTCATTGCCGGGCCTGCCAAGAAAAGCCGTGTTATATCTGAAAAAGAAAAAGGTATTGTGGCTCACCATGAAGCTGGACACACTGTCGTTGGGGTTAAGCTTAAAAATGCGGATATGGTGCACAAGGTAACCATTGTCCCCCGTGGACAGGCAGGCGGTTATGCCGTGATGCTGCCGAGAGAAGATCGTTACTTCATGACAAAGCCTGAGCTTCTCGACAAGATTGTCGGACTGCTTGGCGGCCGTGTGGCAGAGGAAGTAATGTTTAATGAGGTGAGCACCGGGGCCCATAATGACTTCCAGCGTGCCACTGCTATTGCCCGTAAAATGGTGACTGAATATGGAATGAGCGAAAAGCTGGGGCCGCTTCAGTTCGGCTCGAATTCCGGCGGACAGGTATTTCTTGGACGTGATATTCAAAATGAACAGAATTACAGTGATGCGATTGCCTACGAAATCGACCAGGAAGTTCAACGGATTGTTAAAGATTCGTATGCACGCTGTAAGCAGATTCTGACACAGTACAAGGATAGACTCGAGCTGGTCGCGCAAAACCTCCTTGAACTCGAAACCTTGGATGCTGAGCAGATTCAGTCACTCGTAGAGGATGGAAAACTACCGGACGACCATCACACTACAAAAAGTGATGACGAAGTGCAGACGGTCCGCAAGGATGATGATGTGAAAGTGAACATTCAATCTAAATCTGATTCTGACCAGCCTGCCGCTCCGGAGGAAGAAAAGAATCCGGAAGATCGTTCTTCAGAAACGGACACCAGTGATACTGCAAACGACCGGACAGATACAGATAATAACAGCTCTTCTGATGACAGCGATAGAAAATAACGAACCATAATAAGAACTTGGGATGCCTTCACACCGGCATCCCTTTTCTTTATCAGTGAATATGCTGATACAGAGATGAGTGGCATATTTACCTTCCAGCTGCCGTTCAGAATTTCTTTTTCCGTCCACTGGGCTTTTTCTGCCAGAGCGGCGCTTATACTCTTTTAAAAGCCGATCAGTTGCCAAAAAGGAGGCTTCATCGTATGATATTTGTCATGAATATTGGTAATACAAATATTTCCTCAGGATTATATAAAGAGAAGAAGCTGGTCAGCTCCTGGCGTACGGCCGCAGACCGCGGCAAAACGGAGGATGACTTCGGGCTCCAGCTGCTGTCGCTTTTGCAAAGTGCGCAAGTCTCAAAAGATTCCGTGGAGGGTGTAATCATATCCTCTGTTGTACCGCCGCTGGTGTTTCCTGTAAAACAGGCATGCAAAAAATACCTGGGCTGTGATCCGTTAATTATCGGACCCGGAATAAAAACGGGCCTGAATATCCGCTATGAAAACCCGCGCGAAGTCGGAGCGGATCGAATCGTCAATGCGGTTGCGGCTCTTCAGGAGCAGAATGGGCCGTTCATTATTGTTGATTTTGGCACAGCGACCACATTTTGTTATGTTGATGGCAACAATCAATATATTGGGGGGATTATCTCCCCTGGATTAAATATTTCAGCCGAAGCGTTATATGAGCAGGCGGCAAAGCTGCCGCGGGTGGAACTAAAGAAACCGGCAGGATTGATTGGAAGAAATACGATTGATGCGATGCATTCAGGGATATACTACGGCCACGCCGCTATGGTGGACGGGATCATCCGCCGTATAAAAAAGCAGGTTGGCGAGAATGCCTTTGTAATTGCGACAGGCGGAATCGCACCGTTTATTTCAAAAGCCTCGGAGACGATCGATAAAGTGGATGCTTACATGACACTCCATGGATTGAGTATAATTTACGAAAAAAATAAGTAAGGATGAAAGGAAGTAGTAAAATGAATGACTATCTTGTGAAAGCAACAGCCTACGAGTCAAAGGTAAGAGCTTATGCAATTCAATCGACTGAGATGGTAAATGAAGCTGTGCACAGGCACCAGGCCTGGCCGACTGCAGCTGCGGCTCTAGGAAGAGCGATGACAGCAGGTTCAATGATGGGAGCCATGCTGAAGGGTGAGGATAAGCTTACGATAAAAATAGAAGGCGGCGGCGAGATGGGGCCGATTATTGTGGACAGCGATTCTACTGGCAACACAAGAGGCTACGCTCATAATATGCAGGTGCATTTTGACTTGAATGAAATGGGAAAGCTCGATGTAGCAAAAGCGGTCGGTACAGAAGGTTATCTGTCTGTAGTAAAAGACCTGGGTATGAAGGATCATTTCACAGGAAGTGTACCGATTGTTTCAGGGGAGCTTGGGGAGGATTTCACTTATTATTTTGTTTCCTCTGAACAGGTGCCGTCCTCTGTCGGACTTGGCGTGCTGGTAAACCCGGACAACACAATTAAAGCAGCGGGCGGCTTTATATTGCAGCTCCTTCCGGGTGCGGATGATGAGTTAATCAACAGACTTGAACACCAAATTGAACATATGCCCCCTGTTTCAAAGCTGATCGAAAAGGGAAAGACACCTGAAGAAATCCTCGCAGTGGTGCTGGGCGAGGAAGTGAAGGTGTTATCGACCCAGCCGGTTGCATTTTCCTGCCACTGCTCTGCTGAACGGGTGGCAGCGGCCCTCGTTTCCCTGGGAAGTGATGAAATACTCGATATGATTGAAAAAGATGGCGGAGCCGAAACGCAATGTCATTTTTGCAATGAAAAATATCATTTTTCAAAAAACGATTTGCAGGATATTTTAGAAGAAGCGAGAAGTTTAGAGAATAGCGTCCAATAAGAAAGAACCAGCTCACTTTATTGACACTTTTCTGAATCATTGGTAGTATATTAACAACAAAACCAATAAAATTACTAGGGATTTCGAAGGGAGAAGCGATTGATGAGAGTAGCAAACAATATTACTGAGCTTATTGGCAACACTCCACTTGTGAAACTGAATCGTTTAACAGGAGAAAATGATGCTGATGTTTATTTAAAGCTTGAATTTATGAATCCTGGCAGCAGTGTAAAAGACAGAATCGCCAAAGCAATGATCGAAGCGGCAGAGCGTGATGGTAAATTAAAGCCCGGCGATACATTAATAGAGCCGACAAGCGGGAACACAGGAATCGGCCTCGCTATGGTAGCGGCCGCTAAAGGATACCGTTCTATTCTCGTCATGCCTGAAACGATGAGTCTGGAACGCCGCAATCTACTGCGTGCTTTTGGTGCCGAGCTTGTACTTACTCCAGGACCCGCGGGAATGGGCGGTGCCATTGCAAAAGCAAATGAATTAGCTAAAGAAAACGGCTATTTCGTGCCCCAGCAATTTGAAAATGAAGCTAATCCTGCTATTCACCGGGAAACGACCGGACGTGAACTCCTGGAGCAGGTGGACGGACAAATTGATGCTTTTATTTCCGGGATCGGAACAGGCGGTACCATAACTGGTGCCGGAGGCCTTTTGAAGGAGCATTATCCAAATTTAAAAATTATTGCATTAGAGCCTGCTGATTCTCCTGTACTGAGCGGTGGCCAAAAAGGACCGCATAAAATTCAAGGGATCGGTGCCGGTTTTGTGCCTGAAATTTTAGATACTGATATTTATGATGAAGTGGTTACTGTGACAACCGAGCAGTCGTTCGAATATGCCCGCCGTGCTGCAAAAGAAGAAGGTATCCTAGGCGGTATTTCTTCCGGGTCAGCCATATATGCGGCACTCGAAGAAGCGAAGAAGCTTGGTAAAGGCAAAAAAGTCATCGCCGTTATCCCTAGTAACGGAGAACGTTACCTCAGCACGCCGCTGTATCAATTTGAAGATGATGAGTAATTAAAACCCGGACTGCCCTGACTTCTCAGGGTAGTCTTTTTTACTTTCTGGTAGTATTTAAGAACGCATGATAGGATATTGTGTACAAGCAGTCATCAGGAGGGACAGAACATGCCAAAGAATTTTTGCCCTTTGCCGGATCGTGCCGCATCCTATGAAATTACAGGGGTTTCCTTTACATATAACGCAGACGATTTTTTCTATGCTTATCGCTCCTTAAGCCAGGGAGAGAGTCGCCATGCGATTTTAGAAAGCGGACAGAGAGGGCGCTACAGCATAGCTGCTTTCTGTCCATTTGCAGAATTGCGGGGGAAGGATGATTCGCTGTTCATTGAAACGGCAGCAGGCCAGTTTGAAAAACGAGGAGAGCCCCTTGAAGAAATGAAGACCTGGCTTTCGCCATACACCATCACCGCCAAGCCGGCCCTTCCTGATTTTCAAAGTGGGCTTATTGGTTTTTTCAGCTATGATTACGTCCGTCGTAATGAACGTCTCCCCCATCTCGCAGAGGATGACCTCGATACACCTGACTTTTGTTTTCTTGCGTTTCAGGAAGTTTTTGTATATGACCATTTGAAAGAAACGCTTTGGATTCTTATTCATCACGCAAAAGGCAGAAAAGCAGAGGCCCTCCTGCGTGCGGAGGAATGGAAAAAAAAATGGCTCGAGCCTCGAGCGTTTGAGTGGTGCTGGAACAGCGAAGAGAATACTTCCATAGCCAATCAAAATAAAATGAAGCCATCGTTTTCCCAAGCAGCCTTCTCCCGGGCAGTTGAAAAGGTTCAGCACTACATTCGCAGCGGAGATGTTTTTCAAGTAAACCTGTCTGTCCGTGAGAGTGAACCGCTCCGAACCCCTCCGCTGCATATATATGAGAAATTAAGAGAGCTTAATCCATCTCCATACATGGGGTATATTCACACCCCCTGGCAGCAGATTATTAATGGTTCTCCGGAGCTTCTCGTAAAAAAGCGAGGCGCTGAAGCTTCGACCAGGCCAATTGCAGGCACTCGGCCGCGCGGGAAAACAGAGGCGGAAGATACGGCCCTTGAAAAGGAACTGTTTGGAACAGAAAAGGAACGGGCTGAGCACATTATGCTTGTCGATCTTGAGCGAAACGATCTCGGCCGGGTATGTAAGTATGGATCAGTAGAAGTTGACGAGCTGATGGTCACAGAAAAATATTCCCATGTGATGCACATTGTCTCCAATGTGAAAGGAATACTTGCCGATCAGGTGGATGGATATGATATGATAAAAGCAGCATTTCCAGGCGGCACGATTACCGGGGCCCCTAAAATCCGCACGATGGAAATTATTGAAGAATTAGAGCCGGTGCGAAGAGGGCTGTATACAGGCTCTATCGGCTGGATTGGCTTTGATGGCGACCTTGAGCTCAACATTGTCATTCGTACGATGATCGCAAAGGAACGGGCGGCCTACGTCCAGGCAGGGGCAGGGATTGTCATTGATTCAAAACCAGCAGCGGAATATGAAGAGTCGCTTCGAAAAGCCAGGGCGCTCTGGAAAGCAAAAGAGTCGAGTGAAGCAGAGTTTATTTTTCAAAAACAGCAGAGCTGAGGAGGAGTTAATAATGATTTTAATGATTGATAATTATGATTCGTTTACGTACAATCTCGTTCAATATTTGGGTGAAATGGGCGAGGAGCTTGTCGTACGCAGAAACGATGAAATTACCATAGAGGAAATTGAAGCAATGGCACCGGACTTTTTGATGGTTTCCCCAGGTCCATGTACGCCGAATGAAGCGGGTATAAGTCTTGAAGCAATCCGCGTTTTCGCAGGAAAAATTCCGATATTCGGTGTCTGTCTCGGCCATCAGTCAATAGCGCAGGTATTTGGAGGAAATGTTATCCGCTCAGAGCGTTTGATGCACGGAAAAACCTCCGAAATCCACCATGATGGAAAGACCGTGTACAACGAGCTGCCGCAGCCTTTTACGGCTACTCGCTACCATTCACTCATAGTGGAAAGGCCGACGCTGCCGGACTGCTTTGACATTACTTCTTACACCGATGAAGGTGAGATAATGGGAATTCGCCATAAATCCCTTCCTGTGGAGGGTGTCCAATTTCACCCTGAATCGATCATGACCGGCGAAGGCAAAAAACTTCTTCGTAATTTTATTGCCGCTTACCGTGCACCACAGGGAGTTTAAGAGATGTATGTAAATATAAACGGTGAGATAAAAAAGGCGGGCGATGCTCGCCTTTCTGTATTCGAACATGGATTTATGTACGGGCTTGGACTGTTTGAAACATTCCGTATCTATGAAGGGCACCCTTTTCTCTTGGATGATCATTTCAGACGGCTGGAGTCAGGCCTCGAAGAGCTGAACATCATGTGGAGCTACGATCGCGGCCTGGTATTAAAAGAGCTGAGGGAGCTGATGCGGGCAAATGGCTGGACGAATGCCTATGTGCGGTATAATGTTTCAGCCGGTCCTGGGGAGCTCGGCCTGACGGTCGAAAAGTATACACAGCCGACTGTAATAATTTATATGAAGCCGCTCCCAGAGCCTGCAGGCAGAGAAGCAGTCAAAAAAGCCAGGCTGCTGCAAGTGAAAAGAAACACTCCTGAAACAAACGTCCGATTAAAATCACATCACTATTTAAACAGTATTATGGGAAAAAGAGAAATAGGGGCGGATCCTGACACAGAGGGCCTGTTCTTAACAAGCGGCGGCTTCCTGGCCGAAGGGGTGGTTTCCAACCTTTTCTGGGTGAAAAACAAGACTCTCTTCACGCCTTCTCTTGACACCGGAATTCTGCCTGGGATCACGAGAGCTCTGATAATTCGGCTCGCCGTGCTTCAAGGTTGGACTGTCCGGGAGGGTTTATTCTCACCTGATGCTTTGTTTGATGCTGAGGAAGCTTTTGTAACTAATTCGATTCAGGAAATCGTCCGGCTTTCTTCGGTGGATGATAAAACATGGGAAGGGACAATGCATGACTCAGCTGCAGCACAATTGCTAAAAAAATACAGACAATACAGAACAAAGCTGTTCAGTATGGATGAAATAGAGGAAAAGGAAAGGGAGAATCACAATGAATAGTGAAGTCATGAGTTGGGGAAGCCGGATTCTTGATTTTTCAAAGAAAACATATGTTATGGGAATACTAAATGCCACCCCGGACTCTTTTTCAGATGGAGGGAGGTACGTCCAGCTCGAGGAAGCACTGAAGCATGCAAAGGAGATGGTCCGGGCTGGAGCGGATATTATTGATATCGGGGGAGAATCCACGAGGCCTGGAGCAGTGGAGGTTGACCTGAAAGAAGAACTGCGCCGCGTTGTACCTGTCATTAAAGAACTTGCAAAGCAGGTGGAGGTGCCAATTTCCATAGACACTTATAAAGCCGAAACGGCCAAACAGGCCATTGAAGCAGGCGCATCCATTATAAATGACGTGTGGGGAGCGAAAGCAGACCCGGAAATGGCCCATGTGGCTGCAGCCTTCGATGTCCCGATTATTTTAATGCACAATCGGGAAAATACAGAATATGGCGATTTAATGACTGACATGATAAATGATATGAAAGAAAGCATTGCCATCTGCCATGCAGCGGGAGTGAAGAATAACCGTATTATCCTTGATCCGGGTATCGGCTTTGCGAAAACGTATGAACAAAATCTGGAGGCCATGCGGCGTCTGGAAGAATTCACTTCACTCGGTTATCCCGTCCTGCTCGGGACTTCAAGAAAATCCATTGTAGCAAAAACGCTCGATCTTCCAGTGAACGACCGGCTGGAAGGAACTGGTGCTACAGTCAGTCTTGGAATAGAGCGGGGCTGCAGCATCGTCCGCGTCCATGATGTACTTGAAATGAGCCGGACCGTGAAAATGATGGATGCCATGCTGGGCAAAGGGAAGGTGAAAACTGTTGGATAAGATTCATATGCAGGGTATGGAATTTTATGCATACCACGGTGTTTTTTCTGAAGAAAACAAACTGGGGCAGCGCTTCAGAGTAGACATTGTCATGGAAGCCGATTTACGAGAAGCTGCGGCAGAGGACAATATTGAAAAAAGCATTAATTACGCGGAAGCCTACGAGGCCGTTAAGGATGTTGTAGAAAAAGAGCAGTATGATCTTGTGGAAACGATTGCTGAAGGAGTGGCGGCAAATCTTTTTAAAAACTTTTCCATATTGAAGCGTGTCAACGTAAAAGTCATCAAGCCGGACCCGCCGATCCCCGGCCATTACGATCACGTAGCAATTGAAATCGTGAGGGGAAGACAATGACTCATTCTGTCTATATCGCTCTCGGTTCCAACATTGGGGACCGGGAATATTATTTACGTGAAGCATTAAAAATGCTTGAAGAGAAAGATCTGCTCAGACTATCGAAGCTTTCGTCAATCTATGAAACAGAGCCGGTCGGAGTCACCGATCAAGCAGCATTTTTAAATATGGTCGTCGAAATGCAGGCAGACATGAGTCCGCTGCCTCTGCTGGAACTCATACAGCAAATTGAAGAAAATCTGGACCGCGTCCGCACAAGAAAATGGGGTCCGCGGACAATAGACCTTGACATTTTGCTCTACAATGATGAAAATATTGAGATGAGCGAATTATCAATCCCTCATCCCCGTATGCACGAACGAGCGTTTGTGCTCGTTCCTTTTTGCGAGATTGCGCCTCAAACGATGCATCCGCTCTTTCAACGAACCATCGAAGATATTACTAACGCCTTGCCAGATAATGAAAAAGAAGGTGTGCACATATGGAAGAACCGCTCTACTCAAGAAGGCTTCGGTCTTTTCGGAAATTAAAAGGCTTCACACAAGTCAGCCTTGCTGAGAAAATGGGCATCTCTGTGACAGTGCTCGGCCAGGTCGAGCGCGGCAGCCGTGTACCTGATAAGGTTTTTCTTGATAAAGCAGCACGTGCTCTGCAAATCAGCACGAGAGATTTACAATCATAAAAGCTGGAGGTGGAAATGATGCTTAAAATCGGTGATATTCAAATGAAAAACCCAGTCGTGCTTGCCCCGATGGCTGGAGTATGCAATCCGGCTTTCCGTCTGATAGCCAAAGAATTCGGTGCAGGACTCGTATGTGCCGAAATGGTCAGCGATAAAGCTATTTTAAACAAAAATGAAAAGTCCCTTCAAATGCTGTATGTGGACGAAAGGGAAAAGCCTTTAAGCCTGCAGATCTTCGGCGGCAGCAAGGATACAATGGCGGCAGCTGCCCGCGTGGTGGACCAGCAGACGAATGCAGATATTATTGATATTAATATGGGCTGTCCCGTTCCGAAGATTACGAAATGTGATGCAGGCGCCAGATGGCTGCTGAACCCGGACAAGATTTATGAAATGGTGTCTGTCGCCGTAAAAGCTGTAGATAAACCGGTCACCGTAAAAATGAGAATGGGATGGGACGAAGACAATATCCTTGCGGTCGAAAACGCCCAGGCAATCGAATCTGCAGGCGGGAAGGCTGTAGCTCTGCACGGGCGTACCCGTCTCCAAATGTATGAGGGAACAGCAGACTGGGATATCATTAAGGAAGTAAAGGAAAAGGTAAACATTCCTGTCATCGGAAACGGAGACGTTAAAACACCGCAGGATGCGAAAAGAATGCTCGATCAAACCGGAGTTGACGGCGTTATGATCGGCCGGGCCGCCCTCGGTAATCCATGGATGCTGTACCGCACCATCCGTTTTCTAGAATCAGGTGAGCTTGCACCGGAGCCAGGCAATCGGGAAAAAATCGATGTGTGCATGATTCATATGGACCGTCTCATTGCTCTGAAAGGAGAAACGGTTGCCGTGAGGGAAATGAGAAAGCACGCAGGCTGGTATCTAAAAGGAATGCGCGGTAATTCTAAAGCCCGTGACTTAATTAACCGCCTCGACACCCGCGACGATGTGGCAGAAGCACTGTATGATTTTGTGGAGAGTCTAGAGGCTCGCGAGGAAGAGAAAGTTACCGTCTGATATGTATGCGGGGCTGCCCCTAAAGTTTAAAAGGGTCAGTCCCTTTACATGTTCACTGACGTTTGTAAAAATAAAAATCAACGAAAAAGGAGTTGGTTACACGTGAGCGAGGAACAAGAATACAATGACCAGATTTCCGTCCGGCGCGAAAAAATGCAGGCGCTTCTTGATGAAGGCATTGATCCGTTCGGACAGAAATTTGAACGCACGCACAGTGCCCAACGTATGAATGAAGAATTTGAAGCAGACAGTAAAGAAGATCTTGAAGAAAAAGAAACCAACGTTGTCCTTGCCGGAAGAGTAATGACAAAACGGGGAAAAGGAAAAGCAGGCTTTGCCCACATTCAGGATTTAAGCGGCCAAATTCAGATTTATGTACGAAAAGATCAGGTTGGCGAGAAGCCATATGAAATTTTTCAAAGTGTGGATATAGGTGACATTGTCGGGGTAAAGGGGTCCGCATTCCGTACAAAAGTGGGGGAGCTTTCCGTAAAAGTGTCTGAGTTTGAGATGCTCTCAAAAGCACTTCGTCCGCTTCCAGATAAGTTTCATGGCTTAAAGGATGTTGAGCAGCGCTACCGCCAGCGCTATCTCGATCTCATCGTAAATCCAGAAGTCCGGGACACATTTGTCGTTAGAAGCCGGATCCTCCAATCAATGCGCCGGTACCTTGATGACCAGGGCTACCTGGAGGTGGAAACGCCAATGCTTCATACCATACCGGGTGGAGCTTCTGCCAAGCCATTTATCACACATCATAATGCTTTAGATATGGAGTTATACATTAGGATTGCTATTGAACTTCATTTAAAAAGGTTAATTGTCGGCGGCATGGAAAAAGTCTATGAAATTGGACGAGTGTTTAGAAATGAAGGTATTTCTACAAGACACAACCCTGAATTTACGATGATTGAACTTTACGAAGCATATGCTGATTATAAAGATATCATGGATCTTACAGAAAATCTGATTGCTCATATTTCCCAGGAAGTTCTCGGCACCACAAAAATTAAGTATGCCGAAGAAGATGTTGATCTGACTCCAGCGTGGCGGCGTGTTCACATGGTAGATGCCGTCAAAGAAGAGACCGGAGTTGACTTCTGGAGTGAGATGACCGATGAAGAGGCGCGGACTCTTGCTAAGACACATAATGTCCCTGTCAAAGATTCTATGACATTTGGGCATGTAGTGAATGAATTCTTCGAGCATTTCGTTGAAGACAAGCTTATCCAGCCAACGTTTGTATACGGACATCCTATTGCAATATCTCCGTTGGCGAAAAAGAGCACAGAAGACGGACGCTTCACAGACCGCTTTGAACTATTTATTGTCGGGCGTGAACATGCAAATGCCTTTACGGAGTTGAATGATCCAGTCGATCAGAGAGAACGTTTTGAAGCGCAGGTAAAAGAGCGGGAGCAGGGCGATGATGAAGCGCACATGATGGACACCGATTATCTTGAATCGATGGAATACGGCCTTCCCCCAACTGGAGGCCTGGGTATTGGAATTGACAGACTGGTGATGCTTTTAACAAATTCTCCATCAATCAGAGATGTATTGTTATTCCCGCAGATGCGTAAACAATCCAATGAATAGCTTCATCCATAATAAAGAAGGTCCGGCCATGTGCCGGGCCTTCTTTATTGATATCAAGATGAAAAAATCTTTATACTCCCGGCTTGCTTGTCAGGCTGCTGATTAGTTTTTTGCTGCGGTTGACGGTCTGTTTTACCAGAAAATATTATGTCCGGAAATTCTGAATTATCGGTATTGAATTTTCCGGGAGGAAATTGCGTTTTTTCTATTGTGCGATTACTAAAACGATGATATATTATTATCCGTTGTTCAAAAACAACTATTTCCATTCTAAAAATTTATTGGATGTAAATAAAAAATAATATTGACACTCATTTTGGCAGGTGTTAATATAAGAAAGTCGCCAATTGAGCGGCAGCACAGATTGTCCTTTGAAAATTGAATGAAAGTCAAGCGTTTAATTAAAGTAACATCCCCCATCTAATTCAGATGGACAAAGCAAGAAGAGTCAGTACTCTACTATTTATTGGAGAGTTTGATCCTGGCTCAGGACGAACGCTGGCGGCGTGCCTAATACATGCAAGTCGAGCGCGGGAAGCC
>NZ_JBHIKY010000027.1:0-50976 GCF_042139015.1 Alteribacillus sp. HJP-4
TTTGTTTGATATTTATATTATATCTCACACATGAAAAAGACTAGAAAACAATTTTGTTTTCTAGCCAAAAATCGTATTTTATCGGGTACTTTTTCAGCAGCCTCGAAGAGCAGCGGCTGAAGATCCGACGGGCGCGGGTTTCGCCCGGTTAGCTGAAGCGCTGCCCACGGAAAGCGAAGGACTTGTCCACTGCTTTTTTTACCATGCAAAAGGGGCGAGTATCATTAATGATACAGCCCCATAATTTTGGGATGAATTCCATTGTTTATAACCTTTTGATACAGACTAGTTTTTCAAATATTCATATTTTTTTATAGCTGAGGCGGCGCCCATGGAAAGCGAGCGGTTATTTTTCTAAATCAACAATAAAAGATAACAGAGTATCTATTGAAGAGAAGTAAAGTTTGGCACCTTAAATGAGCATAAAGAAGGTGTGTTTGCTTTGACGCTTACGCATGTCTGGAAAGAAAGCAAAGAAAATGTCAGGGAACACAGGCATGGGGCGATACCGTGGGGATCAACGCTCTCTGAAAATCCATTCTGGTGAAGCTTCCCTGAAGCTGAATTAGTTGAAGAAAAGCCCCTCGGAAAGCGTCCGCCTGCAGGGTGAAATCTACAAAATTATTACTTTCTTCTCTTTTTAAAAAAAAGAACCGTTAGACCGGTTCAAGTTTGGTTAAATCCATTTTTCAAAGCGTATATAGCTGCCTGCGTACGGTCTTCTACCTCGAGTTTTCTCAAAATATTAGTCATATGAGTTTTGACCGTCTTCTCGGTGATAATGAGACGGCTTGAAATTTCTTTGTTGGAACATCCATCCAATATTTTTTCGAGAACCTCTTCTTCTCTTGCAGTGAGCCTCTTTAAATAATTTTCCTGTTCACGATAATGCATATGCTGCACCAGCCGGGACGCAGCCTTTGGGTCCAGCTCGGTGCCGCCTTTTACTACGGCATGAATGACTTCGATTAATTTTTCCGGTTCAATGTCCTTCAGCTGGTATCCTGCTGCTCCGGCCTGAAGTGCGGGAATTACCTGTTCTTTTTCAGAAAAGCTCGTTAAGATAATGATCTTTGTGTGCGGGTGTGTCTTCAATATTTTTTCCGTCGCTTCAATTCCGTCCATCACCGGCATAATTAAATCCATTAATACAATATCCGGCTGGATTTCTGATGCAAGCGAAACCGCTTCTTTCCCATTTCCGGCTTCTCCGGCCACCTCGATTTCACTGTTCATATCAAGGTAAAATCTCAGTCCTTTCCGGACAACCTGATGGTCATCTGCAAGTAACACACTAATCATAATTTTCCCCCTGTCGGTGCTTCGGCATAGATGATTGTTCCTGTCCCCGGTTCGGAGTGTATAGCAAAAAAACCGTCCAGCAATTCCATTCGCTGTTTCATTGTCTGAAGTCCAAAGCCTTGCTGATCCTTCATTACACGGGAAGGAATACCTTCTCCATCATCTTTGATTTCAATTACTGCCCGTGTATTTTTGCTGGAAAACCTAACCTCGGCTTTTTTTACAGAGACATGCTTACTGATATTATTTAATGCTTCCTGTCCAATGCGAAGAAATGCCTCCTGAATCGGGAGGGGCCACTCTTCAGTTCTCTTATCATAAATCTTCACGTCGATCCCCAGCGTTTCTCCATAGGAGGCAATAACGTGCCCAAGCCCCTTATCGAGGCCTTCCGGGCGCAGCTGCCAGATTAAAGCCTTCATTTCCTGCAATGCTTCATGGACAAGCTTCTTCACTTCCACCAGCGGTTCCTGCAGTCTCTCATCCTTATTCATTGCCTGCAGCCCTGCCGTATGAAGTGACATCGAAAATAATAATTGATTGACAGAGTCATGAAGATCCCTCGCTAACCGGTGTCTTTCTGAAATCTTAGCTGCTTCTTCTTTTAACAATTGGAGCCTATAGTCTTCCAGCATCATTGCAATGCCGGGGGCAAGCGATTCCAGCGTCTTTTTTTCTTCTGCCGACTTACTGCTGCGCGGCCAGCATAATAGTCCTTTCGTTTCTCCATAATGAAAAGGAACGGCACATACTTCATCAGTAAAATTTTTCTGGTGCTCTGTCACAATCTGCACATCCTCCCATTGAAAAACCTCGCGCAGCGCTTTTTGAATAATTGATACATTGCTTCCTCGTTGAATGGATGCCGCCGTTACAGATTCCATCCATTCCCGTTTTTTTCTATCAAGCTCCTGCTGCTTCTTTTCCTTATCTGCTGCTTCTAATCGTTTCATCGCAGTACCAATTTGAAATGCCGCCGTTTCCAATATATAAAGCTCATCCTTTTCAAAATGTTCCTTGCGTGGTGCCGCAACATTTAAAAGCCCGTAACTGTCATCCCCTGCTTTAATCGGTACGGTAGCATGATGTGTAATATTCAACGTATCCCCATAATTTTTTTGCCGTGCCGTTAACAAACGCTTGCATTCCATCGTATTAACTGCGTGCTTCAGCTCCTTTTTCTCATAGCTGTTCATGCACCAGCAGCTGCCATGACGCATCAGGTACTGGTCCTAGTTATCCAGGGCTGGGGCAAGCTGATGACGTGCTGCCAGTGAATAGGTACCATCTTCTGCGATCAGAAAAATCCATCCCGTAGTCCATGGAGTTATTGAGAGAAGTGACTTTAGCACAGTAGAAAGAGTAGCTTCAATCTCTGTCCCCTGGTTCAACGTCTTTGATATTTTTTTTATAGTTTCTAGTTCTGTTGGTTTTTCCATAAATTTCACACTACTCCTGTAAGGGCGCAACAGCAATAACCACTAAGTGAAACTGGCGGAGCGCTTACTCCGCTGTTTCTTCAAAATGGCCCGTTTTTCCAAGTGTGGCGGACGTGAGTTCCTCTAATCGCCCAATGACGGTCCAATTTCTCTTCCATTCTGGCAAATGGCGTACCTGATGTCGCGTTGACCATCAAAAAGAGAGATTTTTGAGCAAATAAGGGGGCTTCTGAGCTTCCAGCCCGCGAGCCTGATTAGTCTTCTTACCTTCAACCCTTACTTAAGCAAGCGTAGTGTGTCTTCCTCCTCCTTTTCCACAAAGGTCTTTTCTTATTTTTTTCTCGTAATTTATGCTGGTATTTCCATCCATGGTTATTTACTTTCTCTGTGTGGCGCTTTCTTTCCTGCAAAATAGCTTCTTCTAACATCGTGTGCATAAAGCACCGCCTCCTGAATGATCTTTTGTGGTGAGTTAATTAAATTATAAAAAGCCTGCGCCGTTTTATCTTCCGGCACAGGCTTGAATTATTTTTCATTCAGAAGGTTTACTTATTGATGTTCTTTTCTACGACTTATGTCCGGGACAGGACTCAGCTCTTCTTTTCTACCTGATTGATTACCGCGCCGCTTCCATCGTATTGAACCGCCCGGTATTTATAATCATGGTAGAACGTGAACCACGCTTCGTTGTTATATCCTATATCCATATACTTCTGCTTCACGGCAATCGAGTCCATTGGATAGTCATCAAATGCCATAACCCAGAGAACATTTTGGTGAGCGTGCGTCCCCATATTGTCAGCCATGTGGATCATCATTTCATCGTCCTGTTCAATTGTGGTAACCGCCAGACCTGCGCTATGGCCGCCGGTTTTTGTCACTGTAATTCCAGGAGCCGGTTCAAAAGATTCTTCGTACGTTTTTACCTTATGCTCCACCGGCTTCCAATTCTGCGTCCAGTATGTATTCTTCGAGCGGATGTTCGGATTCTTCGTTTCCTCCCATTCTCTCTTTGACACATATACATCAGCATTTTCATAAGCAGGAACTTCCTTGTCTCCTGACCACTTCACAAGCCCGGCGGCGTGGTCAAAGTGCATATGTGTCATAATTACCATATCTATATCAGAAGTAGAGAGGCCCAGCTTCTTCAGATCTTCTTCTACGTACGATTCTTCGGTAATGCCGTAGTTGCGTTTCTGTTTCTCACTGAACCTCCCTTTCCCAAGTCCGGCTTCAATCAGCATTGTCTTTCCGCCGCCCTGTATTAAAATTGGATCAGTGCGGAGTTCAATTTGATTGTTATCATTTACCGGATATTTTTTTGACCATAATGCCCTCGGCACGACGCCAAACATCGCTCCTCCATCCAGGTGGGTAACACCCCCGCGCAGCCAGGTAAGCTTGTAATCGCCTATAGTTAACTGCTCCATTCTTCTCCTCCTTTGAATGCGTTTTCACTCCGTAATTGTAACATAAAGAAAAACTTGGCTTACCGTCAGATTCAAATGTAGAAAAGTCTTTGCTTTTCTTAATCTATCTTTCTCTTCCCCTCAACATTGAACTTCACTTAAACGCTGAATCAATTTCATAAGTGCTTTTCTGAATATAAAAAGGTTGAGGAGCCATGCGCAAGCTCTCATAATAAGGTGTGGTGAATGATCATTCACCGTCATTTGGATAAACGGCCTCCACCCGGAAAATACGCTCGCCTCTACTGTAAAATTTTTCTTCATACTCTGTCATCACATTGTCTTCCCAATCACTTTGATGAAGATTCAGTGAAATATTTTTCAGCTTCAGGCCATACTCTGACATGCTCTCAAGAGAATATTCAAATAAACCCTCATTATCCGTTTTCATATGCAATTCCGCTCCCGGCTTCAGCGCTGCTTTATACAGATCTAAAAAATCCTTATAGGTGAGCCGCCGCTTTTCATGACGTTTTTTGGGCCACGGATCTGTGAAATTAATAAAAATTCTGTCCAGCTCGTTATTTTCGAAATAAGCTGGAAAGTCTGCTGCATCCCCATTGATAAAGCGGAGATTCGCCGGCTTTACTTCCTTCTCTAAAATACGCTGCAGGCCAGTTACGAGGACGCTTTCGTATTTTTCTATTCCAATAAAATTAATGTCCGGATATTTTTCACACATATTCGTCAAAAATTTACCTTTTCCGGTTCCGACCTCCACGTGGATAGGACGGTTATTACTAAAAATCTCGTTCCAGCAGCCTTTTCCTTCTTCTGGAGAAGGGACAATGTATTCAGGATGGCTTTCAAGTAATTCTTTTGCCCAAGGCTTATGGCGCAGTCTCATTGGTACAGACTCCTTTTCGATAAAAATTTTGCTATAATAGGATTGCTGCTGCATACTTAAAGGTATAGTTACATATGAGGAGGAATTCGATGTCACAGCATGTATATCCAGAAACTGAGCAATTGATTAAAATTATCACCGATCTCCTTGACGCCTGTAATGGCAGTGAAGATCAATTCCGCACAATGCATCAGGAATTAAAAAAGCTTCAGCTTGGAGAAGAAATTGATCCAAATTTTCAAGGTACACTGTCAGAAATGGAAGCTTTTATTGACGGTCGGTCGGAAAGTAATTCCCTTCAACAGCATGTAGAAATAAACGAACTAAATTTAAAGCGCTGGCGCAGCGAGCTCCAGCATCTCCAGGAAGGCGCTGGTGCTGTGACAATTGATCATGAACAGCGCCGCGGCCGTGAAATTTAATGTGAGGCAGACAGCCTGTTGAGACAGAAATAATCTCAGCGGGTTTTTTCATCGCTCTGCCTAGCGTAACTTTCGATTTTCAATATCTGTAAGTCTTGGCAATGCCGACATGGCTCCTTTTTCTGAAGCTGCCAGTCCGCCGGAAACACTCGCAAATGCCGCGAACTCCTCCCATTGGTCAAGACCAATGTCCCGTGGATCCTGTCTGCTTTCGTGTATCTGATAAAGCAGGCCGGACACATATGCGTCTCCGGCACCTGTCGTATCTACTGCATTGACTTTATCTGCCGGCGCATCAATTCTGCCATCCTTTGTAATGATTGTGCTCCCTTCCGCTCCTTTTGTGACCACCAGTACAGGAATGTGAAATGACTTCAGCTGTTCAAGCGCATTTTCTTCCTCTGCTTCTCCAGTTAAAAAGGAGAGCTCATCCTCAGAAATTTTGACAATATCTGCACTTGACAGCGTATCTAAAATCACTGTCCTGGCCGCTTTTTCATTTGGCCACAGCGGCAGCCGTACATTGGGATCAAATGAAATCGTCATGCCATACTTTTTCGCGAGATCAATGGCATGCAGAGTGGCAGACCTGGCCGGTTCATTAATTAGAGTAATCGACCCGAAATGAAGAATTTTACACTGATGAAACAGTGCTTCCCTTACTTCGCCTGCTTCCAGTTTTTGATCAGCGCTTGGCTTTATGTAAAAATCAAAGCTTCTCTCTCCGCCTTCTCCGAGCGTTACAAAAACAACCCCTGTCCTAGTCTCTGTAGTCAATGATACTGCACTCGTATTCACACCATACTCGGTAAGCGTTTCAAGCAGAAATCTGCCCAGCACATCATCTCCGATCTTTCCAGCAAAATAAGTCTCGATCCCGAGTCTCGATAGTCCTACGGCCACATTTGCAGGCGCTCCGCCTGGATTCTTTTGAAATACACTGTTAGTTCGGTCCATTGGAATAAAATCAATCAGCGCCTCACCTAAACTAATCACACCTTTTTTCACTCTCTATCATCCATCCTCTCTAGGGGTTGACCAGATTTTCTGGCACCTCGGAATTTATTAAAGCAGTGCTTTAAATGTATAAAAATAGGATACCTCATTAAGAAGGAAAACGCATTTCCTCAGGCATCCTTTCCTTTCAAGCGATATTAGGGTAATGAGAGAAGGGAAATTTTACTATTTCCCGGGGAATAAAGCTTATTTTGTCGGTTATTGCTGGTCCATTTTAGCAGAGAGCTGCTCTATCCATTCGTTTGCTTCTTCAGTTTCTCCGCGTCTCAGATGGTATAGACTGTAATAAATCATATGAGATATCACGTACCACTTCATTCTGACTTCTAAATTTCTGGTCAGAGTAATACCGTAATAAGAAAGCCATTCCTCCCAGCGGTCCCCAGGAATATATTCATCCAGCAAAAGACCAAGATCAAACGCAGGGTCTGCAACCGTAGCTCCGTCCCAATCGATTAGAAATAAATCATTGTCCGAATTTATAATCCAATTATTGTGATTCATGTCACAATGGCACACTACCATCTTTGGAGGTGTGACCAGGCTGCGCATTATTGAAAGATATTGAACTGCTTCGGCTAATACTGGGTGTGAAAATCCTGAATCCATCATACTGTTTTGAAGGTCTTCAATGATTCCCTCCGGCGTGAGCGGTTCATTACCAATTCTCTTAAACATATCAAGCAGTTCAACCGAGGTATGTATCTTACTTAACAACTCGGCAACATCCGGCCTGATCATATCATAGCCTTTTAATTCACGACCGTGCACCCACCGCTGAGCAGTGATCACGTCCCCGTTCTCCAGCCTTTTCGTCCAGAGCAGCTTCGGCACTATCCCTTCAGCAGACAATACAGCAAGGAAAGGAGAGGAATTGCGCTTTAAGAATAGCTTTTGCTCCCCTGCACGGGCAATATATGCTTCTCCCGAAGACCCTCCGGCAGGTTCTACTGTCCAACCTTCTCCAAGTAGCAATTCCAATAGTTTCACCCTCATTTTTACTAAATTATCTGATTGTTTCATGTCGAATTCCTTTTCTCGGGAAGCTGCCCATAAGCTTGTATTTAAACTAATCTATTCACTTTACTGTAATAAAACCATCGCGGTCATCGATTGAATATTTATGGCATGAGAGTTAATCGTTTTTAATGGTATCAAATTAGCACTTTCCCCGTCAACAAGCACCTGCAGCGGGCCAGAGCCCGGCAGATCAAGCTGTTTTTCGGTTTCAGAAGCATTCAAGACCACCATAACCTGCTGCTCGTCATCCGCTTTCTTTTTAAAATAAAAAGCGACAACATTTTCCGGGGCCTCAAGTAAAACAAATCTATTTCCAATTTCTTCCTTGGTCTGCATTCGAAAACAGCTGTATTTCCTGCGGACAGCTATCAGCCCTTTTACGTAATTTACATAATTCTGATATTGCCCGCGCTTTTTCCAATCCAGCTGGTTAATCCACAGGGGCGAATTGTAACTGTTTTCAACGCCGAATTTTGTCCGGTAAAATTCCTGGCCGGCATGAAGGAAAGGAACGCCTTGAGCAAGCAGAACCACTGCCGTTGCCAGGCGGTGCATTTTCATTCTTGCCTCTTTTTTTATATGAGATGATTTGAATTCGAGATGGTCCCACAACGTGTAATTATCATGACATTCTACATAATTGATAGACTTTCCAGGATCATCGAACAGCGGATCCCTGTAATTCTGTGAAATTACAGAGCCCTTTAAATAATACGGGAGCTCTGCTGTTTTTGCAGCATTTCCGTGAATAAATCCAACTTCTTCTCTGTTCATGTGACTGCCCTTTATTAAATCTCTAAAACGGTCATTAAAAAAGCCAATCTTATTCATTCGTCCAGATTGCTCTATCACTGCTTTTTGGTGGTGCGGAAGGGAGGTTGGCATGTTCCAGCCTTCACCGTACAGCATTAATGAAGGATTGATTGCAAGCAGTTCTTTTTCAATTCTCTGCATTGTTTCTACATCGTGTATTCCCATCAAGTCAAAGCGAAAGCCATCAACTGAATAATGTTTGACCCAATGCTTCAGCGAATCGATAATATATTTCTTCATCATTTTCCGTTCGGAGGCAGTATCGTTGCCTACTCCTGTTCCGTCAGAAGGAATGCCGCTTTCTTCATATCGAAAATAATAGCCCGGTACGAGCTTTTCAAGGGAGGAAAATTCCCGGATATAAAAATGATTATAGACTACATCCATTGTAACCCGTATCCCGGCCAGATGAAGAGCAGACACTGCGCTCTGCAGCTCAGTAATTCTTGCAGGACCGTCATCTGCATCCGTTGCATAGCTTCCTTCCGGGGTAAAATGATGAACAGCATCATAACCCCAATTGTAAGCCGGCGGCTCTTTTGTTTCATCGACACTTCCGAAATCCTGAACAGGCAGCAGCTGCACATGCGTTATACCGAGTTCTTTTAAATAAGAGAGCCCTGTAGACAGCCCATCAGGTGTTTTCGTATCGTTTTCAGTCCAGCTTTTATACTTCCCTTTATTATCGGCATTACTATATAAATGTGAAGTGAAATCTCGAACATGCGCTTCATAAATAATCGCATCCACTGGATGGTGAAAAGAGGAGGCCGGTGCATGCACAGGTTCAGTAAGCCGTTCCCAATCTATCATGATTGAACAGCGGCCGTTAACTGAGGCGGAGCTGCCGTACGGATCACTTGTTTCGTGCTGCTCTCCATTCACATTCACCCGATAGGTGTAGCGCTGCAAATGATAGTCTCCTACCAGCTTAACACGCCAGACACCTTTTTCAGTTCGAATCATATGCCTAGTTTCTACCGGTGCTGTAACTCCTTTTTCATATAGTAACAGCTCCACATTCTCAGCAGTCGGCGCCCACACAGCAGCATAGGTATGACTCTTTCCACACAGAGCTCCCAAATCATCGCCGTCATAAGCGTATAATTTATCAAACGTCTCCGTTCTCACCGCTTTCCCAGAAAGTACCCTCGCCTGATGCCCGTATGAGTTCTCAACGATATATAGAATTCCCGCCTGCAGGGTATCCTCCGTGGTGATCCGAATGCGTCCGTGGTGTTCCACCGCCTCAATATTAACCTCTTTTTCATTATGACCGATTTGAAAAAGCTTCCACTCGTCAAGATCCCCTTGTATATCGCCCTTGACGAAGATAGTATTCAAGTCTTCGAGCCAGGCTATGATAGTTGTTTTCTTGTTTTCAATTGAAACGTTCATCAAAGACTGACCTCCGCTTCCTAAATATTTGCATGAACTCCTGCTTTTTTTTCTCCATAAGGAATGATATAGTAAATCCGTCTGCGCAAGCTGATATTACGTACAGTGGAGGAAATAATATGGATTTAAAAAAACATCGAAATCGTGCTCGTTTATTAATATCCTGCCCGGACCAGCCAGGAATCGTGGCATCCGTTTCAGAATTTTTATATAACTCAAAGGCAAATATTGTTCAATCCGATCAATATACTACCGACCCTGAAGGCGGAAGGTTTTTTATGAGAATTGAATTTGATTTATCATCTTTTGATACATCATACCCTTTACTCGAGAAAAATTTTGCCGATATTGCTGACAGGTTCCAAATGAATTGGCGCCTGCAGATGGAACGGAAAACGAAAAGGATGGCTCTATTTGTCTCAAAAGAGGATCACTGCCTCCTGGAATTGCTGTGGCGGTGGCGATCCGGCGAGATTGATGTCGATATTCCTCTAATAATCAGCAATCATCCCGATTTAAAAGATATCGTAGAGGGTTATGGTATATCCTTCTATCATATACCTGTTTCCAAAGAAACAAAAGGAGAAGCTGAAAAAGAAGCGAAAAAACAGCTTGAGAAAGCCAGCATTGATTTTCTCGTACTCGCTCGTTATATGCAGATTTTGTCGCCTGATTTTGTCCATACTTTTTCAGAACGAATTATTAATATCCATCATTCATTTTTGCCGGCGTTTATCGGTGCCAACCCCTATAAAAAAGCGTTTGACCGAGGTGTCAAACTGATTGGTGCCACTGCTCACTTTGTTACCGATGATCTCGATGAAGGACCAATCATCGAACAAGAGGTGCTGCGGGTAAATCACCGCTACAGTACCGAAGACCTGAGAATCGCCGGACGCAATGCGGAAAAAATCGCACTGGCCAAAGCAGTGAAGGCACATATTCAAGACAAAATTATTGTCTATGGCAATAAAACAGTGGTCTTCCCTTAATAGTTATTCATCAAAATCATTTTCACCCCTGTGAAATAGATCCTCGCGGCGAAAAGACACTGTTATTGTATTCTCAAGCAGCATATCCGCAATTTTTAATTGAGTGCTTTTGATAGGAGACGGCTGGCGTTTTAATTTCGCCAGCCAATTTTCATGACTTCTCCGGTCAATTAATTCTACTTTTAACCCGGAAGAGCGGTTATCAATAAGTGAAGCAGGTGACCATACTGCATACCTCACCGGCAAAGCTGCCTCATTATTTTTCAAAATCTCCCGCAGGATCGAGCCCATCCGGTTTAAAGAAACGACCGGGTTCACTTTCCGCTTAATCTGCTGGTCAACGTATTCGTTCCAAAATCTTCCGGAAGAGCTTTCAAATACACTATTATGCTTCCCTTCAAGAATTGTCAGGCAGATTATTTCTGCCGGACTGATAAGTATAACATCCATCTCTATAGGGGCATTCCGCACTGAGAAGATTGGATAATACAGCACAAAATAATTATCAGGCAGCTCCCGAAGCAAATAACGGAGAAGCTGATCATATTTGAACTTCGGATTCAGGCTCGACTCTTCAAGCAGTGACGAACTGGCCCACTTCAGCTGAGCTAAAAAAAGTTCCTCGTAAAAAATGTCAATTATATCTTCACGGGACCTTCCTTCGTATAAAGAAAAATTTGAATCTTCTATGTTCATATTAAATTCCGGTACGACGTGTTTTCTTTTAACGGAGAAATTTTTCAGCCGGTCGAGCGCCTGGGTGAACACATTTTTCTCGGATTCATAAAACCAATCCTCCTCCGCCTCGTCCGTATCGCTTTCCGGAACGGTTCGATTGGCCGTCATCCATTCACGCTTCAAATGATTCCAGCGCTCTTTTTTCAGCCTCGTATACTGACTTGGATACCGGTGGATGTCATGCTGGTACCTGGATGCACAATCTTCCATTTTTATGAGATGAGCCACATATAACACCTCTTTCTAAGAAAAGCGCAAGCATCTTCAGCAGCCTCATGATCGAACTGCTGTACTGACTTCCTGAAGGACTAAAAAAACCATAGCGCGGCAACAGGAACTAAAATAGAGACAAGTACAGCACTTATTGTCATAGAAACCGAACTGGCTGCGCCTTCTTCTTCACTGCTTTCAAGTGCCTTTGCTGTACCTATAGCATGGGAGGCTGTTCCCGTAGCAATGCCTTTACTAACAGGGTCTTTGATTCCAAGCAGTCTAAACCAGTAAGGACCTGCCACTACTCCTCCTATACCCGCCACCATCACAAAAATAGCCGTAATTGCAGGATAGCCTCCAATAGTTTCTGAAACCTCCATAGCCACCGGTGTCGTCACTGAATTTGGAAGCAGCGAGTAGATGAGAGTTTTCTCCATTCCAAGCAGAACAGAGAGAGAATAACTGGTTACAAGACCGATACACGTTCCAAAAGTTACGCCAGAAAGCAGGGGAATAAAATAGCGTTTTAACATACTCCGCTGCTGATAAAGTGGATAGGCAAGCGCTACTACAGCGGGACCAAGAAGCCTTTCAATCCATTGTCCACCGATCATGTATGTATCATAGGAAATTCCTGTCACCAATAAAAAGGTGACCATAAAAATAGTTCCGATAAGCAGCGGAAGTGTTAACGGATGTGGAAACCACTTATAAAAGCTTCTTGCTCCGGCATAAACCAAAAAAGTGCCAATAGCTCCGGTAATCCCTG
This sequence comes from Alteribacillus sp. HJP-4, assembly GCF_042139015.1. NCBI lineage: Bacteria > Bacillati > Bacillota > Bacilli > Caryophanales > Bacillaceae > Alteribacillus > Alteribacillus sp. HJP-4. Next base: position 12,443 of record NZ_JBHIKY010000027.1, read on the forward strand.
CAATCCATTCAATCATGCTGCTCCCTCCTCCGCGCCATGGTCTGTGCTGTCCAGCCGGAGACAGCCATCACCGTCATTGTGCTGACAAAGGCAATAACCACAAGCCAGAACGAAGCTCCTGTAAAAACGTCTAAATAAATGATCACACCTGTCGTTATCGGCAGAAATAAGACAGGCATATGAGATAAAAGCAAAGCTGTGCCGCGCTGGATATATTTCGGTTTCATAATTTTCAGCGAAAAGCATGCCAAAAGCAGGAGCATACCAATTATACTTCCTGGAATAACAAGTTCGAACCACTCCCTGATCCAAGAACCCGCTGTATAAAACATATATAGAATGATGATATGAATAACAATACGTAAATTGTCCATCTGCTGCTGTCCCCTTGTTCTCCTGGAAGCGAAGGAAGCCTCTACTGATTAATATCGGTTCTCCTTCAGAACGTTTCCACTATTTCATATTTTGGTTCTTGCTTTGGCCGTGTACGAAAAAGATAAAACTCTGACACTTTCCACTCTAGAGACTCTAAATGAGAGAGTTGTTTTTCCGTTTCGCTGTAAATCTGTTTCCCGCCGTCCCATTTTCTTGCCAATGTAATATGCGGGCGATACGGCCGCGTCTCCACGTCAAATCCTGCTTCCTCGCAAACACCTGCCACCCCTGCCTGCAGATTGAAGAGCGCAGCACTCTTCTCTACACCAGCCCAAAGAATTCTCGGCTGCTTCTTACTTCCAAAAACTCCTTCACGCTCCAATTTTAAATGGAATGAAGTGGTATGCTTTTTCAATATATGCCCCTGTTTAATAATCGCAGCGAGCTTACTTTCCTCAGCAGCTCCGAGAAAGAAAAGCGTAATATGGAAATCGGCGGGATGAACCCACTTTCTGAAAAAAAGATACTGGGCATTTTCCTCTGTCCAGTACGAGAGATACTCTTTAATACGTCTATCAGGCTTCACCGCCAAAAAATAGTGATCTTCCATAAAAAATTCCTCCACAGGCAATTATATAGCATCCCTATTTCAATGATGGGATTAAATGCATTATCTATGTTACTATATTACGAAGATTCGACACAAAAAAAAGGAAGTGACAGCCATGAAAGTGGCAGATAATATGTCCGAACTCGTCGGGCAGACTCCTGTAGTGAAGCTCAATTCCCTGCCCGATGCAAACGGGGCAGAGGTTTACTTTAAACTTGAATTCCAGAATCCCAGCGGCAGCCTGAAGGACCGTGCCGCCCGAAATATGATCTTAGAGGCGGAGAAGGACGGCAGCCTTAAGCCCGGCACCGTTATTATAGAGCCGACATCGGGTAATACCGGTATCGGTCTCGCTATGAACGCATCCGCCAAGGGCTACCGCTCCATCTTAGTTATGCCCGATACCATGTCACAGGAAAGAATAAATTTGTTAAAGGCATATGGCGCAGAAGTTAAGCTTACTCCCGGTGATAAAAAAATGCCGGGAGCAATTGAACGCGCCCATGAGCTCGTAAAAGAGATCCCTAACAGCTATATGCCAATGCAATTTGAAAACCATGCGAATCCAGATGCCCATCGTAAAACAACCGCCCTGGAAATTAAAGAAGCGGTCGAAGAGATCGGCAGGCCTCTTGGTGCATTCGTTGCCGCCTCAGGGACGGGAGGCACCATTACAGGAACGGGGGAAGAACTGCAGAAGTTTTATCCGGAGGCTTCTATGTATGTGGTTGAGCCATTTGGATCGCCGGTGCTTTCTGGAGGGAAGCCGGGTCCTCATAAGCTCGTCGGCACAAGTCCGGGCTTCATCCCTCCCGTCCTCAATCAAAATGTATATAAAAAAATATATAAAGTCACCGATGAAGATGCTTATGACATTACGAGACGCTTAGCGAGAGAAGAAGGGATTCTCGTTGGTCCATCCTCCGGTGCAGCCTGCTGGGCTGCAATAGAAGCCGCCAGGCAGCTTTCTCCAGATCAAATCGTTGTTGCCATCGCCTGCGATACTGGGGAGCGGTATCTCTCTACGGATTTGTTTGATTTCGAAAAGGCGTAAGGAGAGTTCTAGTTTTCATAAAAATAACCTGTAGAGATTTTAACTACTCTCTTCACAGGTTATTTTTTATTAATATGGAGAGAAGCTTATTGAAAGCTGAGAATATGGATGAGGTTATTGGAAACTGCATTGACCAGTCTTTTTTGCTATGAATAGACACAGCAGCTATCAATAAGAATTTGCTTCCGTGGCGATTACCGAGTATCCGCTGTTTTCGCAGCCTTCACAATCGTATTTCGGAGAGTGCCGATACCGTCAATTTTACAGTCAACAACTGTACCGTTTCCAACCATTTCCGCTCCGAGCGGACTTCCGGTTAAAATGACATCTCCCGGAGAAAGGGTCATGATGCTGCTCAAGTAAGAAATCATTTTTTTCGTCGGAACAATCATAAGCTCTGTTTTACTATTTTGTTTCTCAACGCCGTCAACCTCCGCCTTCACGGCCACTTCAAGCGGATCCAGTTCTGTTTCAATAACAGGCCCCAGCGGAGTGAACGTATCGAATGATTTACCGATCGTCCAGTGGCCGTCCTCTCTGAAGTACTGTGGCGCCGTTACATCATTGCCTGCAGTATAGCCAAAAACATAATCAAGCGCTTCATCTTCAGACACATTTTTAGCTTCTCTGCCAATAACGACGGCGAGTTCAGATTCAAACTTAATCGTGTCCGTCCCCTGCGGAAGAACTACTTGCTGTCCTGTTCCGATCACCGAGGAAGCCGGTTTAAAAAAGAACACGGGAATCTCGGGCAGTTTATCAGGAAGTTCACTTGTATCCCCCACGTAATTAGCGCCGATGCCAATGACTTTGGATGGTTCAACTGGAGCAGCCCATTTAACCTGACTTTCGGCAAAAGATCTTCCGTTGTATTCCCATTCACCGAAAATATCACCGACAATTTCATCTATTTTAGACTCTGATACTACACCTGTACATAATTCATCATTAACTATAAACTTTGCAAATTTCACGTTTCACCACTCCAGTTGTTAAATTTGTACTGCTTTTTTCTCTTCTTTTTTAATTTCCACACATTTTCCCGGAGAAGGGAAAAGTTTACCTTTATTTAATAGATTGTGAGGATTAAACACCTCTCTTACTCTCGTTTGGGCTTCAATTTCTTCCTCGCTGAATATGAACTTCATTTCCTCACGTTTTTCAATACCTACGCCGTGCTCACCGGTTATGGATCCGCCCACATCTGCACAGGCTTTAAGACAGGCGGAACCGGCCTTTACTGCTTTGTCCGTTTCTCCCGGCACACTTGAATCGAAAAGTATGAGAGGGTGGAGGTTGCCATCTCCGGCGTGAAAGATATTAGCAATCCGTAATTCATATTCTCTACTGATGGAGGCAATCTGATCAAGAACCTCCGGGAGACGGCTGCGAGGGATTACCCCGTCCTGCACAAGGTAATCCGCGGAAATGGCACCCATTGCTCCAAATCCGGTTTTTCTGTTAGCCCACCATCTACCTCGTTCTTCATCATCCTCTGCCACTTTCACATCGGTCACATGATTATTTTGACAGACATCTAAAATATCATCTATCTGTTCATCAAGCCCGGCAGCAATGCCGTCGACTTCGATCAATAGGAGCGCTGCAATGTCCTTTGGATGTCCGACCGGAAAAGCTCCGGCTTCCACGCCTTCAATGGCAATCTGGTCCATCATTTCAAGGGCTGCAGGCACGATACCTGCAGAAATAATGTCTGAAACTGCTTTGCTTCCATTTTCGACTTTATCAAAATAGGCAAGCACTGTTTGTTTTCTCTCTGGGTTTTTTAATATTTTCACGGTAATCTCCGTAACGACTCCGAGAGTTCCTTCCGATCCTGTCAGTAGTCCAAGCAGGTCGTAGCCGGGCATGTCCGGGATGCCCTCTCCGCCAATATTTACAATTTCTCCGTCCGGCATAACTACTTCAAGTGCGAGGATGTGGTTGGTCGTCACACCATACTTTAGGCAGTGGGCACCTCCGGCATTTTCCGCAACATTTCCTCCAATGGTACAGACGTACTGACTAGATGGATCAGGCGCGTAGTAATAGCCTTTATCTGAAATGGAATGTGTCAGCTTAAGGTTCACAAACCCCGGCTGCACAACGGCCTGCCTGTTTTCATAATCGACACTTAGAAGGCTTTTCATTTTTACGAGACTGATGATGACTTCTTCATTAACCGGTGTTGCTCCGCCGCTCAATCCAGTTCCCGCTCCGCGGGCAAGAAATGGCAGCTTGTGGGTGCTGCAATATTTAACGATCTCTGAAACCTCTTTCGTATCAGTTGGAAATACAACAGCCTTAGGCATATGGGTATGGACAGTAAATCCATCGCTGTCATAAGAGATTAGATCTTCTTTCTTATACAAAATTTCATCGTCTCCGACAATTTCAGCGAGCTTCCGGATGTGTTCATCTCCCTGGATTTTCTTTCTTTTTTTCGAAAAAAGCATAGGGTGCTACTCCTTTCCGGCCGCGGCCATCTGCTTTTGACTTCGCTGCTTTTCAAGCTGATCCTTCTGATACGCCCAGTCGAGGAGCTGGACGGTATGAACCACCTGCGCATTTCTTCCGTACTTCTGTACTCCCATTGCCATCTGCAGCATACAGCCTGGATTACCCATTGAAATCATTTCGAGATCTTCTGGTACATTTTCCATTTTTCGGTCCAGGACAGAGCCGGCCATATCTGGATTGGTAATGTTATAAATACCGGCACTTCCACAGCACATATCCGCATTTTTCATTTCTACAACCTCCAGCCCTGGAATATCTTTCAGAAGCTGGCGGGGTTCGTTGCGGACAGATTGTCCATGTGCCAGGTGACAGGCGTCATGGTAGGTGATACGTGACTGAATTTCTGATTCCGGCTTTTTGTAGCCGCTGTCATACAAATATTTTGAAATATCTTCCACTTTTTCTGAAAATCTTTCCGCACGTTCCTTCCACTCCGGCTCCTGCCGGAACAGTTCCCCGTATTCCTGTAGTGCACAGCCGCAGCCTGCCGCATTAACAATTACTTTGTCAGCCTTCTCAAAGGCTTCGATATTCTGTTTAGCCAGCTCTCTTCCCATATCACGGTCGCCGGCGTGGACATGGAGAGCGCCGCAGCAGGTCTGCTTTTTTGGAATAACGACATCATTGCCATTGTGAGTCAGCACATTGATGGTTGATTCGTTTACATCACTGAACATCACATCCATGATACAGCCTGTTAGTAATGCGACCTCCGCTTTTGTTTCCCCTTTCGCAGGGATAACTTCCATATTTTCATATTTTTTTCGAGAAGGCTGTCGCAGTGCCGGCATAATTGCTTCCATGTCAGCGAGGTGCGACGGCATAATCTTTAACGCTCCCGATTTTCTTACGGCAGTCTGCATACCGCTTTTTTGATAAAATTTCAATAAACCTCCGAGTGTATGAAGCCGCTCTTGATGAGGGAAAACACCCTTCAGGAAAAATTTACTAATTACCCCTTTATAGCCTTTTAACGGCATAGCCTGGCGAATTTGTCCTCTCGCTTCCTCAATAAGCCCGCCGACCTCCACATCTGCCGGACAGGCAGTTGTACAGGCTCTGCAGTCAAGACAGGCAAAGACAGGATCGGCGAAGGCTTCATTAACATCAAGCTTTCCTTCGGCGACAGATTTGATGAGATGAACACGCCCACGTGGTGAGTGCTGCTCCTGCCCCGTTTCAAGATACGTCGGACACGATTCAAGACACATTCCGCAATGCACACAATCAGCCCATTTATCCGGGTCAGGAGTGTCATTCCATTTATAATTGCCAAGCGACATCGTACTGCAGGCAGGTTCTTCTTTTACTGCCGTCTGCTGTTCAGTTGCCATGATTAAATCCCTCCTGCAAATCGTTTAGGGTTTATCAGTCGTTTCGGATCCATTTTCTTTTTTAAACCATCCATAAGAAAAATCGGAGAGGTCTTTTGCCCCCACACCGTTTTTTCATTTCGTAAAGAGAGCGGAAGGTGTCTCGCCACTGCATAGCCGCCCCGCTTTTCAGCAGTGAGACGAATCTTTTCCACTGTCTGATCCAGGACGCCCTCTTTCGCTTTTATATAGGCGTAGGATAGGCCGTGTCCTGCGCCTCCGTGAGCAAGTAATTGAAGCTCTGATGAGTTAAGGCTGTGAAGTTCCTGCACGATATCAAATACATCTATACTCTTGCTGCCGATTTTAACAGCAGCCCATTGCTGTGATTCTGCCGGATCATCGGTTCCGGACGGAGCGATTCGTGAAAAGCGCTCCCAAAAATCCTGTGCTTTGTCCTTCTCTAAAACCGTGATCTCCGCTTCTTCCGGATGATTCTGCTTCATCCAGTTCAACTGATATTCCACGGAGCTCTGCACATCTTCGAATGCTATGGCAAGCGCATAATCCGGCCGGCCGGTCAGCTTGTCTGTAACTGCCGGGGATAGAAACTCAAGGGAAACCGGCTCCAGGAATGTGTCCAGGAAAGCTGTGGAAAAAGAGCGGACTTCATTCTTATCTTTTTCCGGAAAAGAAAGAATGACAACGCTTTCAAATTTAGCAGTTGGACGCAGTTTCAAGGTAATCTCCGTCAAAACTCCAAGCGTACCCATGGCTCCGACAAACAACTTATTCATATCATAGCCGGCAACGTTTTTGACGACTTTTCCTCCCGTTCGGATAATGGTTCCGTCTGAACGGACTACGCGCAGCCCGATCACGTGGTCTCTTGCTGAGCCATATTTCAAGCGTTTTGGGCCGCTGCTGTTTGCCGAAATCACCCCGCCGATTGTCGCTTCCTCCGGCCAGGATGGATCGAGCGGAAGCATTTGATTATATTCTGCTAGGAAGTCCTGCAGCTCTTTTATCGGCGTTCCCGCTTTGACTGTCACAGTCATATCACCGGGAACGTGTTCAATTATGCCACGATACTTTTTTAAGGAAAGGAGAATATCCAGCTCCTTCACCGCTCCGCCGAAGCCGCGCTTCGTGCCTCCACTTATCACAGACACCGTTTTATTATTTTCATCAGCGTACTTTAATACCTCCGCTATATCCTGCTCTGATGCCGGCTCTACTGATGCTTTTCCATCATTTCCGAGCAGATGCGGCTGCTCTGTGTCGGTTACATCATTTAAATTCATCCTTGCATGCACCTCCATCTGCACAATTTAAAAAGATTCTCTATCCTGCAGCACACTTTGCTGCATTAGCGTTTCCACTAAGGATAAATGAGCAAGTATTTCTTCTCTGGCTTCTTTAGGCTGTTTTCGTTCAATCCTTTGGAAGATAGCTTCATGCTGACTTATAATCCGCTTCGTGAGCGAAGAATCCGTAGAAATATACTGATGAAAATCAATCATTTTGTTTTTAGTAGTCGCCGATATAAAGGTCATCAGCTGCGTAAGAATAGAATTACCAGCCGCCGCAGCAATGTACATATGAAAATCGTAGTCCGACTGCCAGCTCTTCTGATCAGTAGAAATCTTCATCCGCTCCACCGCTTCCCTCATCTTTGCAAGTTCTAATTCACTGCGGTAGACGGCCGCCATCTCAACTATTCCCGCCTCGAGAATTTTTCTGACCTGAAAAAGCTCTTTAATATCCTCTAAATCCGGAAATCCTACACCTCCACTGAATAATTTCGACGAATCAAAAGGACTCACAAATGTACCTTCCCCCTGCTTGACATATACCAGACCTTTTCCTTTCAGTGTAGTAATCGCATCACGTACCGCTGAACGGCCGACCTGGAAGTCGTCACAAAGCTCCCGGACAGAAGGCAGTTTTTCATGTGCTTCGTACCTTCCGGATTGTATTAAGCCTTCCATCTGCTCCGCTACACTCTCGGAAATTTTCTTCGTTGAAATCTTTTGGATTTCCAGAAGGATCACACCTTTCAGTTATCAGACATCTGATCTGTATCTTTATTTAATCATAATTGCGTACAATATTCAAACAGTTTTTTAGAGCGCTTTCATTATGGTGAATGGGAAATATTTATTCCGGGAATTGTCTCCAGGGCCGTTCTGTGCCGCGAGTCGCCAGCATTTTTTCCCGCCCACGTGACGCTTTTCACCCGGTCACGCTCTATTTCCCCTGGCAAACCTCGGTTTCCCTCTTTCCCCGTGGCTGTTTCCACCACAAATAAAAGGAAATCCCGTCTTTCCAACGGGTTTCCCTTTTACGTCGCGTTGTATCCCCTCTTCCCAGGCAGTTGCCCTGTCCCCCTTTGATCAAAAGATATTCATACTTCAATCTCGGCCGGCCAGCATATATATCGCTTCCGCGTATATAGCGGTGCAGGCGAGCAGATCATCAACAGATATATATTCATTTTTTTCATGAGCCACATCTTCTCTCCCCGGAAAAACCGGACCAAACGCTACTCCTTCCTGCATCGCCCTAGCATACGTCCCTCCGCCGATGGCGATCGGTCCGCTTAAATCATTCGTATGTTTCTGATAAACATGCAGCAAATTCTGCACTAGCGGCGACTCAGGATCATTATCGTGAGGAGGCTGGTGTTCCTGCTCTGCCCACTTCATCCCCGTTTCTTCAGAAAATTGATTTAGCAGTCTGGTGACTTGTTCATAGGAAGTACGAACAGGATAACGAATATTCATCCCGATTTCTGCACCCATTCCGTCATAATGAACAATCCCTGGATTGATTGTAAGATGGCCGCTTACGTCATCCTCTAATGCTAATCCTGCTTTTTCCCCCTTGTAGTCAGAGAGTCGCTCTGCGATCACCCGCAGAAAGGAGGTGGTTATCTCCGGAAAGGGAAGATTAATTAAAAACTCAGCCATTCTTACGGCAGCATTTTCCCCTCTCTGCGGCTCTGAACCGTGGGAAGACCTTCCTTCAAGCGTCAACTCCAGCCCGTCATTTATTGCTGCTTTGCCCGTAAATTCACGTTTATCCAGCCATGCTTCAAAGTCACTCTTCCACTTCTTCAGTTTATCTTCCTCAGCTTCAAGTACAGCTTCTGCGAGATCAGGCACCATATTCAAACGGTGACCGGCTTTCAGCTTTCTTAATCGTGACCGGTTTTTGTCTGTATCTTGTATCTCCATACTCAGGCTGCCGTCAATAATTCCTTTTTCTGCAAAAATGACTGGAAATTCAGCGTCCGGGGAAAATCCGGTAAGTGGCTGGTTCTCTTTTTTAAAATAATGATCAACACAACGCCACTGACTTTCTTCATCTGTTCCTAAAATGAGGCGCACACTGCGATGCAGTGGCAGTCCAAGATCCTGGATAAGTTTCATTGCGTAATAAGCAGCCACCGCCGGTCCTTTATCATCAACAGCACCCCTGGCATATATTTTTCCCTCCTCGATCCTCGGAGTGAAAGGATCACCGCTCCAGCCGCTTCCTGCCGGGACGACGTCCACATGGCATAAGACACCAACATATTCGCTCGTATTTCCTAATTGAATATGGCCTGCATATCCATCCAGATTTTTTACAAAAAATTTATCTTTTTCACCTTTTTGTAATAAGTATTCCAAAGCCTCTTTAACATCTCTGCCGAACGGTTCACCCTTCGCTTTAGTACTGTCATCGAGAATGCTTGGGATAGAGAGAAATTCGATAGTAGTATTTATTATTTCTTCTTTGCGGCTTTTTACGATATTCTTCCAATCTATATCCATACTCTGCTTCCTTTCTTTACACTGGCTTAAAATAAAATTCGACCTTTTTTGCCAATTATCCGAAATTATTGTACACTAAAATGGACGGACGGGGCCGTTGATAGGATTTTTTCCATCCAGAAATTATTATATCCACTACCCATCGTACATACTAATATATACAGCTTCCATTTTCCTTATTGACTTGTTGTAAAACTACGAAGACATGTCCTGTCAATGCAGATGTACAGCAATGTAAGCACGATGATAGATACCCCGGATACAGTGCTGAACTGTTTTGTCTATCAATTAATGCTAAGGAGTGGTTTTTTGAATACTTCGACCGATCGTATGATCACCAGGATTAAATCCATCTACCTGTACATTAAACAGAAAGGGACGGTGACAACGACAGAACTGGTTGACGAATTCGGAATCACCCAGCGGACCGTTCAGCGGGATCTGAACGTGCTGGAGTATAATCACTTGGTTCACAGCCCAACAAGAGGAAAATGGAGCATCACGAGCAAAAAAGTAAAGGCATCATAGTAAAATAGCAGCGGACCGCAATTGTATTAAAGCGATCCGTTGCTTTTCTTTTGGTATGCTTCTTCGAGAAGGTCCTCCACTTCGTCACTGCTCATTTCCCGGTACTCACCGGGGGCCAGATCAGGATCAAGTGCGAGTGTCCCAATGTGCGTTCTTTTTAAGTAAAGGACCTTTTTTCCTACCGCTTCAAACATCCGCTTTACTTGATGAAATTTGCCTTCCGAGATCACAACAATTACTTCTTTTTTATCTATCCCATCCTTGACATACAGTTCAGCTGGCTTTGTCACGTATCCGGCATCCAGCGTTACTCCACTTTTGAAAAGCGCGGTGTCTTCCTCACTCACGTCCTGGTCTAATACTGCTTCATACGTTTTCTTTACTCCTTTTTTTGGCGATGTGAGAGCATGGGCAAACTTTCCGTCATTTGTAATTAGAAGCAGCCCCTCCGTATCTTTGTCAAGCCGCCCCACAGGAAAAGGATCCCGCACTGCATCTTCTATTTCGAGAATATCTATTACCGTATCGTGAACATCATCGACAGTTGCCGAAATCACCTGCTGAGGCTTATGCATCATCAAGTAGATGTAAGGCTTGTAATCAACCGTTTCTCCAGACACTGTGATCTCCTGTGCCTCCGGGTCGACATGAGAGGAGGCAGAAGACAACTTGGCTCCGTCTGCTTTCACCAGTCCTTTCTTCAAGAGCTGTTTTACATCCTTGCGGCTGCCATAGCCGAGGTTTGCAAGCAGCTTATCAATTCTCACGATTTTGTTCTCTCCATTCTTCTAATATTTTTTTGGCGAACGCACCGTGCTCTCTGTTGACGTGCGCATGAGAAACGCCGCCGGGGATTTGTTTTATTACCGCCTGCATGACAGCTTCAGGGAGTTTCTCTTTTCTCAAACGTTCTTCTAAGCGGATCAGCATCCGGACAGTTTCTTCAACGGCTGTCTTATTTGCTGTCTGAACTATTTCTTCCTCTCCCTCGATCACCTCGAATGAACGTCCAAGCCACTCCTGCAGCTTCATTGCTTCAGCTTTTTTTTCGACGACAAATAACCCTCCGCTGTTTTCTCTTCCAGACTGAAGAGCGTGGCCAGCAAATTTGGCAGAAATGATACGGTGCCGGGGCACGATTTCTCTCACTTCTGCCGCCGGCATAGCCGTGGCCGTGTGAAAAATCACAGTTTCTTCTGAAAAGCTGTCACCATAATCATAAAGAAATTCTTTTACAGCATCAGGAGGCAGTGCTAGAAACACGGCGTCAAACTTCGCAAATGAGCCGGGAGAAATATATTCAATGTCAGGATTTAATTTCGCCGCATCAATAACCTTTTGAGCAGAACGGTTGTAGACATGAAATGAATGAGAGTCCCCTTGTGAAATGACCATTTCTGCTAGTTTTCCAAAACCTGCAATAAGCATGGATCGTTCTCCTTTCTCCGTAGATCAATTCGCTGAAAAAAAGTGCCGTCCGATGTTTGGACAGCACTGTAAAAATCTACGCGGCACCCGCCTCTTCCACTTCTCTTTTCTGGCGATTATTTTCTTTCGAAATGCTCGCGAGAATTCCCACTGCCATCAAGGAAACGAGCAGGGAGGAGCCGCCATAGCTGACAAACGGAAATGGCAGCCCGGTGATCGGCATAAGACCTGTGGCGGCGCCGGCGTTAACAACCGCCTGGCTGACGAGTTGAAAAACAAGGCCAAAAGCAAGCAGTGTGCCGAACGAGCTTTTGCTCCGCACTCCGATTATTATTCCTCTCCAGGCAATGATGCCAAGACAAAGCAGTACAAATCCGATCCCCAGCAGCCCCAGCTCTTCAGCGACTACAGCAAGTATAAAATCGGTATGAGGCTCGGGGAGAAAATGCATCTTCTGCACACTTTGCCCGAGACCAACCCCGGTGATGCCGCCGTTTGCTATCGCTATATAGGATTGAATCAGCTGGTAACCTCCTCCACTCGCCATATCTTCCTGCGCCACCTCAAACGGGTCCCGAAAAGCTGTCAAACGCTGAATGCGGTACGAGGCAGTAAGCGCAAAATACGCAACCACTCCTCCGGATAAACTGGCCAATACGGCAAGATGACGAAACTTTGCCCCCGATAAAAATACAATAATGCCCGCTGTCATTAAAAGAGCAGCGGCAGTACCAAGGTCCGGCTGCAGCATAATCAGGGAAAAGATAAAAACAACTACCACTAACGGCGGTATCACTCCACTGATAAATTTGTTTATATACGCCTGTTTCTGGGAATAAACCTGCGCCAAATAAATAATGACGGCAATTTTCACAAATTCCGACGGCTGAATGCTGAACGGTCCTGCGGAGATCCAGCTTTTTGCACCATTGACCTCGCGGCCGATCACAAGCACAAGAATCAGCAGAGCGATGGATCCAAGAATCATCAACGGGGACAGCTTGTTGAACATCGGATAACGAAAATGCATAAACACGACCAGCAAAAACATTCCGCCACCAAACCAGATGAGCTGGCGTGTAAAAAAATGAGAGGGGTTGTCATATAAATCGATGGCAAGCGGAAAGCTTGCGCTGTATATCATGATGGCCCCGAAAATACTAAGCAGGACAGCAGCAGATATAAGCCACCAGTCATAATCTTTGTAACGATTCAACATCATGATTCACCCCGGATCTCTCCTGAACTTTCATTTGATTTTATTTCAGAAAAAAATACTTGGCCGCCGACAGATATACATTGCTGCAGCCCCCGCATTTCTTATATCTTCATCCATCTACTGGAGTTACATAATGTCAATTTTCTAACAGCAGTCGCGGATAGAAACATAGTTTTCTCTATACCCCTCGACAGCAGGCAGCCTGCATATGAACGTATAAGATAGGTAATATTATACCACCTGCCTGAATTGGAAAAAAAGAGTCCTATCGTCTAAATGCTTATTTTTTAAATATCGAGAAACGACTCCCTAAAACCGTTCCGGCGAGACCACTCTTCACGCTTAGAATAAAATAAAGAGCCGCACCGACTGTCACACTGAAACATTCTACATAAAACGTGTGAAGCCAGCTGTTCATCGGAAACATGGTCAGTGCACCGGCTTGTACGATCCAGACCGCCCCTGCCATCACGGCTGTAAACGCTGTAATCACCAGCGTCCGCTTCATGATCGGTTTATAATCAAAATTGGCAAACTTTCCAATCGCCCACACATTCCAGGCAATTGCTGCTCCATAGCCAAGCGCTGTGCTGAGGCTTCCGCCCGCAGGACCAATCAAAAAGACAAGCCCGTAAGCCGAGATGATTTTTAATGCAAAGCCGATGATCAGTGACATGACCGCGTACCGCTGTCTGTTCATTCCCTGAAGAACGGCTGCTGTCACGGAAAATAAGGAAAAAAGTATCGCTGCAGGAGCGTAATACCGCAGAATGAAACCACCTGTTTCGACATCCTCCAGGCCAAAAAGCACGCCAAAGGTTGGGTAAGCTAGAATCGATAGACCTGCAGCTGCAGGAATCGATAAAAATAAGATAATCTGATACGTCTGTGTAATCTGTCGCTGAAGCTGATCCGTATCATTACTCGTAAAGGAGCGGGTGATTGTCGGTATTAACGTCACAGACATAGCTGTTGCCACTGCCACCGGTATTAAAATCAGCTTGTGCGCTGAGCCGGCAAACGAGCCGTAAGCAATCTCCGCCTCCTGCTGTGTATATCCGGTCTGAATTAAGGCATTATTAAAGGTAAACAAATCGACCATTTGAAAAATGGGGATTGCCAGCCCGACAAAAGAAAGCGGCAGTGCATAAGAAATCAATTCTTTATACATCGAGGAAAGCGGCAGCTTATGATCAACAGTACTCTGATCAAGCTGCTTTTGTATAAACTGTTTTCTTTTTTTCCAATAGTAAAGTAGTACGGCAATCGCACCAAGTCCCCCGATAAACGCTCCGAACGTGGCGAACCCTATCGCCGTCCCGAGTTCTCCGTCCCATATGTACAAGATTGCAAACGTGAGAGATAAAATAAACGCAATCCGCACAATCTGTTCGATCACCTGCGAGACAGCAGTTGGCCCCATCGATTGAAAGCCTTGGAAATATCCGCGTGTGACTGACATGGCCGGTATTAATAATAGGGCCACGCTGACCATGCGGATCGTAAAAATAATGTCATTCATCGAGTTTCCATTGAGATCACTCGGATCACGAATAATCCATCCTGCAATCACCGGGGCAAAGCTGAACAGTATCAAAAATGCCAAAAAGCCGGAAATTGTCATGATGATCAGGCCGGAGCGGAAAAGACGGTGACCAGTCCTGTAATCTCCCAGCGCGTTATATTTCGATACAAATTTAGAAACAGCCATCGGTACGCCGAGTGTGGCCAGGCTCAACAAAATCGTATACGGCTGATAGCCGTATTGATAGAGAGCCAGACCCTGCTGCCCGACCATAGCCACAAACGGGAAAACATAAATCATTCCGAGAAATTTAGATAAAAACGTGGCCAATGATAAGATCATTGTCCCCCGTAAAAATTTAGAGTCAGCCATACCTTCATCTCCAGTTGCTGTCAAAATCCATCCTAGGGAATTTTACCATACTGAGCACAGATAATCTCCCTTTCCATAAAGAAGGCATGCTACAGTTTTGTGAAATTTCATGCATCACTTGCACCTTTCAAGTACATTGTACGGGTGCGCGGCCCGTCAAATTCGCAAAAATAAACGCCCTGCCAGGTGCCAAGCACCAGATCATTATTCTCTACAATCAATGTCTGCTGAGTACCGACTGTACTTGCTTTTAAATGCGAAGCAGAGTTTCCTTCTGCATGACGGTATTTTTCATGGCTCCACGGGTATACTTCATCGAGGCGCATCAGCATATCATGCTTGACATCGGGATCGGCATTTTCATTTACGGTGATTCCGGCTGTCGTATGTGGGGAATAAACAACCACAACTCCATGTTCCAGTCCTTCCTCCTGAAGGAATGTACGAATCTGATCGGTTACATCAATCATTTCATCGCGCTGGTTTGTTTTTATATTCAATTTCCTAAGCATTCTTATCTCCTCCATGTTTGATATACTTAATAGCTGTCGAACACTTTCCCTGTTTTCTTTTGAAGAAAACACAGCAGGAAGACAGGTTATATAGGAAAGGAACAGATAAAAATGAATTATGATGTCATTATCATAGGCGGCGGCCCGGCCGGTCTAATGGCGGCAATTGCTGCCTCAGAGCACGGCGCCCGCACGCTTATTGTAGATAAAGGGAAAAAACTGGGACGAAAACTTGCGATTTCCGGGGGCGGGCGCTGTAATGTCACCAACCGCATGGACCAAAAACAATTAATTGAGCATATCCCTGGGAACGGAAGATTTATGTACAGCCCCTTTTCCATATTCAACAATGAGGACATTATTTCCTTTTTTGAAGGACTTGGCATCGATCTAAAGGAAGAGGACATGGGACGTATGTTTCCAGTTAACGATAAAGCTATCACTGTGGTGAAAACACTGCTCGACAAGATGAAAGAACTCGGTGTAGAAACCAGGCTGGAGACGAAGGTGTCTTCACTGGATTTCAATGAAGGGCAAGTAGCCGGGATTACATTAGAGAATGGAGAAAAACTCGAAGCAGCTGCGGTGATTATTGCGACCGGAGGAAAATCAGTGCCTCACACTGGGAGCACCGGCGACGGGTATCCGTGGGCCAAATCGGCAGGCCATACAATAACAGAGCTTTACCCTACCGAAGTCCCCATTACCTCCAAAGAAGTTTTTATTCAGCAAAAAAAGCTGCAGGGTTTGTCGCTGCAGCACGTTTCCCTTTCTGTGTTCAATCCAAAAGGCAGGCATATCAAAACACATACAGGAGATATGATTTTTACTCATTTTGGCATCTCTGGACCGATTGCCCTGCGTTGCAGTCAGTACGTCGTGAAGGCTTTAAAAAAATTTAAAACAAAACAATTACCGATGGCCATTAATTTATTCCCCGACAAAAATCAGGAAAGCTTATTCCAAGAGCTCATCCAGCTAAAAAAGCAAACCGGTGCAAAAGCTGCCAAAAATGCACTCAAAGGGCAGGCACCGGAACGGCTGCTTCACTTTTACATGGATAAAGCCGGCATCCCTCTCAATAAAAGTATGAATGAGCTTTCTAATGACACGCTGAGGCAGCTTGCTGAGCTTCTTACTGATTTTCGGTTTGAGGTAAATGGAACGCTTTCGATAGAAGAAGCATTCGTAACAGGCGGTGGGGTATCAATCAAAGAAATTCATCCTAAGCGTATGGAATCGAAGCAGACCAAAGGATTATTTTTCTGTGGAGAAATATTAGATATTCATGGATATACCGGTGGATTTAATATTACCTGCGCCTTTTCAACCGGCTACACCGCCGGCAGGGCGGCGGCTCAGCCGGAGGACTAAGATTATGCACAGGTTGTGGATAAGGCCAACGTTTTTCTGTGGATAATTACCCCTTTTACATTAGGGATTATTAGATATCAACACAGTCCCTGTTAATAAGTACCCCTCTTACCCACAGAGTTATCCACATTATTTAACTTTTTTTGGTGTGAATGCCTCCCGGCAGAAAGAACACTGCCTGCAGCGTCTTGAGACTCGTGCTGTTCCTCGACGCACAGGACGTGGCCGGTTTTAATCGACCATTCTGTGCACATAAAAATGGAGTCAGGATTGAATTCATCCTCACTCCATTTTCTTATTGTAAAGAACTTTTGATGCAGCCCCATTTTCATTAATTTGCGACAATATTTACCAGCTTACCTGGCACTGCAATGACTTTCCGGATGGTCTTGCCTTCCATCTCTTCTTTAATTTTTTCGTTTTCCCTGGCGATTTCCTCCATGGCTTCCTTGGAAGCGTCTTTTGGAACGACCGCTTTGGAACGGACTTTGCCATTCACCTGAATAACAATTTCTACTTCATCCTCGACGAGCACGGATTCATCATGCACTGGCCACGCTTCATAAGCGATGGTACCGGTATGACCAAGAATTTCCCACAGCTCTTCCGTAACATGCGGTGCAACAGGTGAGAGCATTTTCACAAAGCCTTCTATAAACTCTTTCGGCAGGTGCTGCTGCCGATAAGCTTCATTGACAAATACCATCAACTGACTGATTCCTGTATTAAAACGAAGGTTTGTAAATTCAGTTGATACCTTCTTAACGGTCTGGTGATACGTCCGTTTCAGCTCAGCACTGCTCTCAGCACTTCCAATATAAGACTGCTGTTTATGCTCACTGTCTACAATCAATCTCCACACCCTGTCGAGGAAACGCCGCGCCCCGTCAAGCCCATTTTCAGACCATGCAATAGAGGCATCAAGCGGCCCCATAAACATTTCATATAAGCGCAGCGTATCAGCACCGTGTGATTGTACAATATCATCCGGGTTAACCACGTTTCCTTTTGATTTACTCATTTTTTCATTGTTCTCACCAAGAATCATTCCCTGGTTATACAATCTTTTGAAAGGTTCTTTTGTCGGCACAATTCCAATATCATACAATACTTTATGCCAAAAGCGGGCGTAAAGCAGATGCAGAACGGCATGCTCTGCCCCGCCGATATAAATATCTACAGGCAGCCAGCGCTTCACTTTTTCCGGATCTGCGAGCGATTCTTTGTTGTCCGGATCAATGTAGCGGATATAATACCAGCAGCTTCCTGCCCACTGCGGCATTGTGTTTGTTTCGCGGCGGCCCTTCATTCCTGTTTTCGGATCGGTAATCTCAAGCCAGGCCGTATTATTGGCAAGCGGGGACTCCCCGGTTCCGGAAGGTTTAAACTCTTCCATTTCCGGCAGCATCAGCGGCAGTTCTTCCTCTGGTACCGGGCTCATTGTGCCATCTTCCCAGTGAATGACGGGGATTGGTTCGCCCCAATAACGCTGGCGGCTGAACAGCCAATCGCGCAGCCGGTAAGTTATCTGCTTTGTGCCCTTCCCGCTATCATCAAGATATTCAATCATTTTATTAATGGCATCAGCAGTGTGCAGCCCATTCAAAAAGTCAGAATTCACATGCGGACCGTCACCGGTGAAAGCTTCTTTATTAATGTTTCCGCCTTCGACCACTTCAACAATTGGCAGATCAAATTTTCCAGCAAATTCGAAATCTCTTTCGTCGTGTGCAGGCACCGCCATGATTGCGCCGCTTCCATAGCTGACAAGCACGTAGTCAGCAATCCAGATTGGCAGCTTCATGCCATTTACAGGATTGATCGCATATGCACCGGTAAAAACTCCCGTCTTTTCCTTCGAAAGCTCCGTACGCTCCAAATCACTTTTCGTAGAAACCTCTTTCTTATATGCTTCAACCGCTTGTTTCTGATCCTCTGTAACTATATCATTGACCAGCTCATGCTCGGGAGCAAATACACAGTATGTCGCACCAAACAGCGTATCCGGGCGGGTAGTAAATACGGTAAAGGTCTTCTCTGAATCCTCTATTCCAAAATGAACATCTGCCCCTTCAGAGCGTCCGATCCAATTTCGCTGCATATCCTTAATGCTTTCCGGCCAGTCGAGCTCCTCCAAATCCTCCAGCAGCCGATCTGCATACTCAGTGATTCTTAGCATCCACTGCTTCATCGGGCGCCGTTCGACCGGGTGGCCGCCGCGTTCACTGACTCCGTCAATTACTTCTTCGTTGGCAAGCACCGTCCCAAGAGCCGGGCACCAATTAACCGGTACTTCATCGATATAAGCAAGATCCTTCTTAAATAGCTGCAGAAAGATCCATTGTGTCCACTTATAATAATCAGGATCGGTCGTATTAATTTCCCGGTCCCAGTCATATGAGAAGCCGAGCGATTTGATTTGGTTTTTGAATGTTTCAATGTTTGCCTGTGTAAATTCGCGGGGATGCTTTCCGGTGTCGAGCGCAAACTGCTCCGCAGGAAGCCCGAAGGCATCCCACCCCATTGGATGAAGCACGTTGTAGCCCTGCATGCGTTTCATCCTTGATAAAATATCAGTCGCTGTATAGCCCTCCGGATGCCCGACATGCAGGCCTGAGCCGGATGGATAAGGAAACATGTCGAGAGCATAAAAGTCCTCTCCATCCGATGTATCATCTGTTTTAAACGTTTTATTTTCTTCCCAGTACTTCTGCCATTTTTTCTCTATATCCTTATGTGAAAATGCCATAAGCATGCAGCCTCCTTGTGATTGATCTTATATTATGGAGCAGGTGGTTTTTTCCATGAAAAAACTCCCATCCCCGGTATTGCCTAAAGGGACGAGAGTTTGTTATGTAAACGATTCCCGCGGTACCACCCTGATTGGCGTACAATAAGCACACCCGCTCCTGCATCCGTAACGTGGACAAAACGGCAGAAAATACTATTCTGTTCATTTCTGCAACTGTAAGGGGAGTTCACGAATGTCTTCGGCTGACTTGCACCACCGTCTGCTCTCTGTGACCCGACGTATCCGTTACTGGTCCTTCTCATTGTTGATCGCTTTACTATTCGGTTTTCGCACTTCCTATATTAATACTTGATATTTTATGGATTTCTGCGCCCAATGTCAAGGTTCCACGGGTCAAAGCAACCTTTTTCACCAATAGTTTCATTGGATGCGGAAGTTGGGGTTTTGAGCTGTAACATGCTAAAATACGAGAGAAATAGATGTTTTCAATTGAAGGAGAGATTTACATGTCTCAGACCAGCAGCGCATCTTCGCCAGTTATGTGGGGAGAAAAACGCTACCATACATGGAATTACCACCTTAGAGAAACCTTTGGTGAAAAGATATTTAAGATACCGCTCGATGCAGGCTTTGACTGTCCGAACCGGGACGGAAACGTTGCATCCGGCGGCTGTACCTTTTGTTCAGAACGGGGCTCCGGTGATTTTGCCGGGGACAGAAAAGATGATCTCGTTACTCAATTTCATACGATAAAAAACCGAATGCATCAAAAATGGAAAAAAGGAAAGTATATCGGATATTTTCAGGCATTCAGCAATACCTATGCACCTGTTGAGGAGCTGCGGGAGCTGTTTGAGGTTATACTTCAGCAGGAAGATGTCGTCGGACTCGCCATCGCGACACGCCCTGACTGCCTCCCGGAGGAGGTTGTTGACTATTTAGCTGAACTGAATCAGCGCACGTACCTGTGGGTCGAGCTCGGCCTGCAGACCGTCCATGAACGCACGGCCATGATTATTAACCGCGCTCATGATTATCAATGCTACGTCGATGGTGTTAATAAGCTCCGCAGACATGGAATCCGAGTTTGTTCGCATGTCATTAACGGGCTTCCACTTGAAACTAATGACATGATGAAGGAAACGGTTGAGGAAGTAGCAAAGCTCGATGTTCAGGGGATAAAAATTCATCTGCTGCATTTATTAAAACGTACTCCAATGGTCAAGCAATACGAAAAAGGAATGGTCGATCTAATGAATAAGGACGATTATGTACGGCTTGTCGCTGACCAGCTCGAGATTCTGCCCCCTGAAATGATTATTCACCGTCTCACCGGTGATGCCCCGTCTGAGCTGATGGTCGGGCCGATGTGGAGCATGAACAAATGGGAAGTCCTAAACGCAATTGATGATGAATTAAAACGCAGAAACAGCTGGCAGGGTAAATATTACGAGACGAAGGCTGCGGCGGCTAAATGATTCTGCCGGGTATTTTACCTTTCGCCCGCCAGCTTCTTGCGTCAGCACTGCAGCCTGGAGATACAGCAGTTGATGGAACCGCCGGCAACGGCCATGACACGCTGTTTCTTGCAGAACTCGCAGGGAACTCCGGCCGCGTGTATGCATTTGATATCCAGGCAGAAGCAATCGAAAATACGCGAAGACTCCTTCAGGCAAAAGACCAGTTGTCGCAGGTCTCCCTTTTTCAAATAGGGCACGAGCAGGCGGCATCCGTTATACCACCGGAAGAATTCTCAAATGTGAAAGCGGCGGTGTTCAACCTCGGTTACTTGCCGGGCAGTGATAAATCTATTACTACGCACTCAGAGTCCACCCTGGCAGCTGTAAAAATACTGCTAGACCGTATGCCAGCCGGGGGCTTGATTGTGCTCGTGATTTATCATGGCCATGTCGAAGGCAGACAGGAAAAACAAGCCGTGGAAGCATATGCAGAATCACTCGACCAGAAAAAGGTGCAGGTGCTCCGTTATGGTTTTATTAACCAGGTAAATCGCCCACCTTTTATTATCGCTCTCGAAAAAAAATAAATCGCTCCACTCAGAACATAGGAACGTTTTTTAAGATTAATACGCAATCTCTGTGGGTAAAATATAAACGACATTATGTTACATAATTAATGCATTGAACCCAAGAATATTAAATGAGGTGGAGCGAATGAACCGAGGAATCGTTACAGCATTATCAGGTATCAGTATTGCCCAGGGATTGAAAGTCCTTACTCATAAGCGCTTGACAGGGAATTGGGACTGGCGGCCGCTCCTTCAAACCGGGGGCATGCCGAGCTCTCACTCTGCAGGGGTTTCCTCGCTGGCTGCCTACGTGGCTGCGAACAAAGGGACGACTTCGATAGAAACTGCTCTTGCCGTGGTGTTTGGTGCCATAGTCATGTATGATGCTCAGGGGATCCGCCGCCATACCGGTGAAATTGCCAAACTCGTGAATGATCTTGATGATAACATTGAAATCATTTCCGGTGATTACCCCGATATCAGCTATGTCAGGCAGGACAAAGAGCTGAAGGAGCTCCTCGGCCATCAGCCTGCAGAGGTTGCCGGCGGCGCCCTGCTTGGAGCACTCCTTGGCTTTGCAAGCGCCAGAATTGAGGACCGGAAAGAAGCGAGAGCATAACAGGCTTTCGCTTTTTTTTATGACTGCCCACTTGACTTTTTTTCAACAATTACAGAAGCTATATATATAGATACATAACTAACAGAGGAGAGAAAAGAATATGTCAGTAATTGAATCCATATTGGAACATAACCAGCAATTTGTAAAAAACAAAGAATATGAAAAGTTCGAAACTACCAAATTCCCTGATAAAAAACTTGTCATATTAACCTGCATGGACACACGCTTGATCGAGCTGCTCCCTCATGCAATGAACCTTTCGAACGGCGACGCAAAAGTGATTAAAAATGCCGGCGCGGTAATATCGCATCCGTTTGGCAGTGTCATGCGGAGCATACTTGTAGCTCTGTATGAACTGCAGGCAGAGGAAGTGGCTGTTGTCGGCCATTATGGATGCGGAATGACCGGCATGCACTCCGGGCCAATTCTTGAAAAAGCCAAGCAGCAGGGCGTGACGGAAGAGCAGATTCAAGCGCTCGAATACACTGGAGTGTCGATTGATTCGTGGCTAAAGGGCTTTGACAATGTCGAGGATAACGTACGAAACAGCGTTGATATCATCAGGCGCCACCCGCTGCTTCCGAAAAATACCCCGGTGCACGGCCTGGTAATATCCCCGGAAACCGGTGAATTGACAGTAATTGATAAAGAGTAATTAGTATATTTAAGTAAATCGCAATCTCCCTGAAAGACGCTTTTTGGTCTGTGAGGCGTACGATGTGCCAGCGTATCCATCCCCGGGAGATCGACCTAAGGTGACGGTCAATAAACTGCGCAGGGCTGCCCGCAGCCCCGCATCGTTGCCCGGGAAGATACCACAGTCCGGAGGAGTTCTACAGCTGAACATCGAAGCTGTTAATAACTATAGCGTCGTTTCATTAATAACTTTAGCTGCTCCTATTAGAGGTGAATTATTTAACTCTCTTTATCATCTGCCTCATAGCTCCTAAATGATACGTAGAATGGGCTAACGCTGCTAAAAGATTATCAGTCGCAGCAGAATTAAGATTTCGGTCTTCACTAATGTGTTCAATCATTTTCATGTACTCCCGCTGAAGTCCTTTTTTTATTTGATCCCATTCATCTTTTGCCACCGTTCCAACTTCCCAACTTTCATCCCAATTGAGATCAGGTGTCTTTCCCTCCAATAGTTGGTTGTTTGCCCACAAATAGTAACGTGTATGATCCGTATGAGCGGCAATTGTCACCCCTTCTACAGGGACGGAAGCTTCCTCGGCGCTTAACGGATCAATAGTACCAAATAATCCACTACCTGGCTTTGATTCAGTGAACCAACTCCAATTTCCCTGGTTTCCTTCAAAAGTTTCACTTAGTAATTTTTTGATTCCTTCATTCTTCATATCATCACCCTTCCTTATATTTGTTTTATTCACCAGTCTGGCCATAGTCATGGCATCTCTTCCTGCTTCCAGATACCAAACCGCACTATTTAGCTTCACGCCTGTAAATCCAGGAATTCAAATAGAAAAAAGCAGTCGGAATTCCGCCAAATCGGATAAAGTGCTTTGCAGTTTTTTTCATTTCCGGATCTGTCTGCACCTTTTCATCCGCAAGGTAAATCGCAATTACACCGCTGATAATAGCGCGGTGAAACTTTGCATCCGGCAGCGTCTTCACACGCTCCTCCGCTTCTTTCTTTATATGGTTAATCCGATTAATCATATCCTGCTCACTTGGAAAGCAGGCACAGAAATTGAGCTCGTCGTCGGCAATGTCCTCTTCCTGATCAATAAAATAATCAAGAAGTATATGAAGACCCTGCACATAGGGAAAATAGCTGTTTTTAATCGCCAGCGCCTGCATGTTGGCAAGGTGGCTGCGAGAAGCGTAAGCAGCCAAAGTATAAATGCCGAGTGTGGAGCCTGTCGCAGCTGAAAATTCATACCAGCGCAAATCTCCTTCATACTGGTCGCTGGTCTCTTCATACCATTCTTTTAATCGTGGTTCTCTTTCAATCTTCACCACATGCTTATGAATCTGAAGGCCGCTGTAATATTGAGCGAGCTCCTTCATCTCCAGCTGTGCTGCATCAAACCCTGGAAAAGTACGAAGCAGACTCTGGCACTCCGTAACAAGTTCTTTCAAATAACCTCCGTCGTCCGGGCTGCCCCTGAACCTGTAGTAATTTTCCGGCTCAGCACCTGGCGTGAGTGCTTGAGTAAGGGCGGTGTGAAGTGCTTCAAAATCATCCGGGTCACTGGCACCGAATTTATCACAAAGACCGTCCAGATAATCACAAATTATCTGATACGCGACAATAAAACGGAGCAGACTGCTGCGTATTTCCTTTCTGGTGAGGAGCGCATAAACGCCGCCTCCTTCACAGTGAAAGGCCTTGGATTCTATTTCTTCAAGCGCCTGCTCCCGCAGCTCCTGATCCGGTATCAACTCCGCTTTTTTCTTCCATTCGCCGAGGATATCATGAACTTCCGGCACAATATCCCGGTGTATGTAATACATCATTAACCATGGCTTCGTTGCAACTTTCAATCGAGATCCTCCTATACAAAATGTATCAGATTAAATACGCTGGTTTATAAAATTCATCATAAACCTGAAAACCATTTCTCTTTCCGGTTCGTTAAATAATTCATGATAAAGTCCCTTCCATTCTTTCATGGATCTGTCGGATGTTTCAAGGCGGTTAAACCAGCGATGGGCTGCATACTGATCAACAATAAGGTCGCGGCCTGCCTGCAATACGAGCAGTGGTACATTGGGGAATCTGTCTGCTTCATGGAGGCTGATTTTCATCGCCTTCAGCATTTCCTGATACCACCGCGCCGTTACCGTCGATAAATTCAGTTCATCTTCCTGATAAGCGAGCCTTGCTTCCGGACTGCGTGTGATTTTTTCCGCCTTAATGCCCGTTTTTCCGCTGAATCCGGGCGAGAGACGGTGCATTATTTTTGTAGTGAATTCAGCTGTTCTGCCCGGGTACTCATACAATCCAAAACATGGAGAAGAGAGCACGACGCCCCGCACCGGCATATGCTTTTCCATTAAAGAACGAACTGTAATTAATCCTCCCATGCTGTGACCGAATAAATATACCGGCAGCTCATAGGAAGCGGCCTCTTTATACCAGGCATAAACCATGTCTATGTATTGGTCAAATGAATCAATATGTCCGCGCTTTCCACGTGTCCGTCCATGGCCCGGCAGGTCTCCGGCGACTACATGAAAACGCTGCTTTACCATTTGTTTAATAATCCATTCATAACGGCCATGATGCTCTGCTGCCCCATGTACGATTACCATCGTTCCTCTTGCTCTGTCCGACATCCAATTTTTCATCATTCGATCTCTTCCCTGCCTTTCTCTTTCGCTGCTGCCAAAAGGCGATTATCCTATTCATTTTACTACTTTTTTTGCTAAACTTACATCAAACAGAAAAAAATATTGTGAATTCTGGAGGGCTCTCATGATTTATCCATATAAAGGAAAAAAACCAGACATTGCCGAATCTGCATTTATCGCTGACTATGTAACCATTTCAGGAGATGTCACCATTGGGGAGGAATCGAGTGTGTGGTTTAATACATCCATCCGCGGGGACGTCGCCCCAACAATGATTGGAAGCCGTGTTAATATTCAGGACAACTCAGTTCTTCATCAAAGCCCAAAAAATCCACTTATCATAGAGGACGATGTAACCGTTGGGCATATGGTAATTTTACACAGCGCCATTATACGCAAAAATGCTCTGATCGGCATGGGAGCAACCATTCTTGACGGAGCAGAAATCGGTGAAGGGGCATTTATCGGTGCGGGAAGCCTTGTGCCAGGCGGAAAAGTCATTCCACCCCATACGCTGGCTTTCGGCCGCCCTGCTAAAGTGGTCAGACAGCTCAATGAAGAAGACCTAGCAGAAATGAAAAGAATCCGCGAAGAATATGTGGAAAAAGGTCAGTATTACAAAAGCATGCAGAAATAGAGCTCATGCGGCAGAAAATACGGTTTATCGCCGTATTTTTTTATTGAAACTAAAATCTGTCCAAAAAATAGTGAACTTATGTTAAATATTAGTACACAACATTTCTCCATTATTCGATCCGTAAAAAAAATAAGCCTGTCCGGCTTATAAATTGTTTACCTTTATTAATGTTTATGTGGCAGATCCAGTGTCGTAAATCCTCCGCTGACTTCTTGTCCAGCTTGAAAACTACCGGCTCCGAAAACAACGGCAAGACTCAGAAATAACGCGGTAAAGATTAATTTTGATTTTTTCACTCTGGGTCACCTCCCATATGATAGACCCAGTATATAAGAGGAGGAAAAAGCTTGCGTTCGGCATATTTCCCCATTTTTTTCAAGGATTCTGTTATTTTCTGCTTCCTACTTTTCTAATCTTCGTATAAAATAATTATAAGCATACTATAAGGAGGGCGGATGGAAATGGATTTTTCGAGAGTTGGAAAGAAAATACATGAGCTTCGCCGGTATCACCGCATGACCCAGTCAGATCTTGCCCGTGATATTTGTACGCAGGCCCAGGTCAGTAAAATTGAAAATGGAACTATTATCCCGTATTCAAATACGTTATTTCAAATTGCAGAACGTCTTGGCGCCGACATGTATTATTTCTTTGAGGAAGCTCGTACTGACAGAGCTGATTATGTAGAAGAGGTGTTTGAAAGACTAAGAGACCTTCGTTTTCAGCAAAAGTATGAAGAGATAAGAGAAATTCTGATTCATGAAAAGAAAAATCCATTGTTCCAGCCCGGCTATTACAAGCAGTATATGCTCTGGCACGAAAGTATTTGTGTGTTTCATCTGGACCGTGAACTCAAACGTGCGCTCCAATTAATCCAAGAAGCGCTTGAAGCGGACGAAAGTACGGTATTTACAGAGCGCAAAGGCGAAATGATGAATACAAAGGCCATCTTTTATGATTTAACAAATAATTATCATCAGGCCTCTATCATATGTGAAGAAGCATTATCGCGCCTGCGCAAATTAAAACGCATAAAAAATCCCTCTATTGAACTTCGCTTAATTTACACATTAACGAAAGCACTCACGAATCAAAAGAAATATCAGAGCTCTGCCTTCTGGTGTGAAAAAGGAATCAAGCGCTGCATTGAAACAAACAGTATGTATGTGTTTGGGGAACTTCTCTACCAAAAAGGCAGAAATTTAATTTTTCTCGACAAGCATAAAGAAGGAATAAAAAGCTGGAAAAAAGCACTGGCTATTTTTGAAGTTACCAATCAAAAGCCTCTAGCTAACATCGTAAATAAAGAAATGGAACAACTCCGCGATTCCGGCAAATTTCAGGATGAAATTTATGAATAGGATATAATCAGGCTCGTGTGCTGGATGCGGACAGGAGATCCGTTATTCTTTCAAAATTTGCTTTCCTTCCTTGCGAAGCCATACATGCCTGAGCTTTTCTTAAACTATGATTTTACTCTCTTAAAGTATAAAAAAGGATGGCGGAGCTCCGCCATCCTTTTTCTACTATATTATTTCTGCTCTGATGCCAGCTGTTTTAAAAGTTCCGCTTTGTCTGTAGCTTCCCACGGCAGTTCAATATCTGTCCTGCCAAAATGGCCGTAAGCCGCCGTCTGTTTATAAATTGGACGGCGCAGATCAAGCATTTTTATAATGCCGGCCGGTCGGAGATCAAAATTCTCCCGAACCAGGTCGACGAGCTGGTCCTCTGGAAGCTTGCCGGTACCAAAAGTGGCGATGGAAATAGAAACAGGACTCGCCACCCCGATCGCATAGGCTACCTGAACCTCGCATTTGTCTGCCAGGCCTGCTGCTACAATATTTTTTGCAACGTAGCGGGCAGCATACGACGCAGAACGGTCTACTTTAGTAGCGTCCTTGCCGGAAAAAGCACCACCGCCGTGACGCGCATAGCCGCCATAGGTATCAACAATAATTTTCCTGCCCGTCAGTCCTGCATCCCCCTGCGGACCGCCGATGACAAACCGGCCGGTAGGGTTAATGAAGTACTTCGTCTCCGAATCCAGGAGATGCTCGGGAACAACCGGATCAATGACATGTTCTTTAAGGTCAAGATCGATTTGTTCCAATGTCGCATCGGCATGGTGCTGAGCCGAGATAACAATTGTATCGATACGGATAGGATTTCCATCACTATCATACTCCACTGTCACCTGGGTCTTTCCATCCGGGCGCAGGTAAGGGACGATTTCCTTTTTACGGACCTCGGTCAACCTTCTTGCAAGCTTATGGGATAGAGAGATCGGCAGCGGCATTAATTCCTCTGTTTCGTTATCCGCATAACCAAACATTAACCCCTGATCCCCTGCGCCGATTTCATCTATTTCCGCCTCGCTCATATGCCCTTCTCTTGCTTCGAGAGCACGGTCGACCCCCTGGGCAATATCGGCAGATTGTTCATCAATCGATGTAAGTACGGAGCATGTTTCAAAATCAAAGCCGTATTTCGCCCGCGTATACCCGATATCCTTTAATGTATCACGGACAATCTTGGGGATATCTGCATACGTAGAAGTGGTAATCTCCCCTGTTACAAGTACGAGTCCCGTGTTCACCGTGGTTTCGCAGGCCACACGGGCATTCGGATCTTCCTTTAAAATTTCATCAAGGATCGCATCGGAAATTTGGTCACATATTTTATCCGGATGTCCTTCAGTTACTGATTCTGATGTAAATAATCTGCGTCCAATTGATTGCACGTTTTGCAGCCTCCTTTTGCCGAATTATAGTACGGCACTCATTCCCTGAGTCAATTTCTTTGAAGACGAGAAGGAGATTTATGCGGAAACATAAAAAACCCCCGATTCCTATGGCGAGGAAAAGGAGGTTCTACCCGTTCACCTTTTTCGCCTCTTATCTTCCAAGACGCTATCCGTCTCTCCAGGTTAGCACCTCTTCATCATTTTGCATTGATGAATGGTTGCCGGGCTTCACAGGGCCTGTCCCTCCGCCAACTCGGGATAAGAGTATCCGTTATGCGACATATCATATCGCAGTTTCTGTGTCTGTGTCAAATATAACAGATTATGAGGGCTATTCATGAATGCTGCAGGCGCCGGTTTCACACGTACGGCCAAACCATTGATAGCGGTTTTTGGCCAAATATTGATATATGATTCTGCCCGCTGTGTCTGCTCCCGGCAGGCGGAACAGCGGAGTAATTATCCTGCTTGCCGGAAAAACCTGCATCATTCTTTTAATAGAAGCAAACCCTGTATATAAATAGGTTTCGTCAACAAGCAGGTGCATTTCCTTTTGAATACGATCCTGTTCGAGAAAAGGGAACTCTTCAAGAATGGATGGATTTTGGATGGAATGCCATTCTAACTCATAATTCTTATCCAATTTTTCAATTTGATGTTTCGTTTTTTGGCACAAAGCACAGTTTCCGTCATAGAAAACAAAATAAGAATGATTTTTTTTCATCACAGTAAAGAATCCTCCTTCCCTTTTCAACTCCATTTTATCACGGCATCGATTTTAAAGAAAAACCTGCAATCTCGCCATTTTCAAAAGCCGAAAGCCTAAACTAAATTTAAGTCCATGAAAAGGCGAATAACTAATCAACAAAATCATCAAATTAGTATAGACTATTAGAATAAATGTGTTATACTAA
Source organism: Alteribacillus sp. HJP-4 (assembly GCF_042139015.1). Taxonomy (NCBI): domain Bacteria; kingdom Bacillati; phylum Bacillota; class Bacilli; order Caryophanales; family Bacillaceae; genus Alteribacillus; species Alteribacillus sp. HJP-4. Next base: position 42,109 of record NZ_JBHIKY010000027.1, read on the forward strand.
TTCATAATTAAACGTAATAAAGCCTCCCAATAAACGAATATGATGGAATGAAGGTGCTTTATTAAAACTTTTTTGCAAAGAAGGGGTTATGCCGCCATGACGACAATGAACTTTTCTGCTGAACTTTCAAACCTGTTGAAAGGGAAGAACATTGATAAAAATCTCCCGGTATCTCGATTAGTTGAAAAATCTTTAATGCGCCGGGAAGGCGTGTTAACCTCAAACGGAGCACTGAGTGTCAATACTGGAAAATATACTGGCCGCTCCCCGAAGGATAAATTTATTGTTGATGAAAAATCCGTGAGTGATCAAATTAACTGGGGCGCTGTGAATCAGCCGATCAGCAAAAAATCATTTTCCGGCTTGTACAGCAAAGTGCTCGCTCATCTTCAGGAAAAGGATGAGCTGTTTGTGAGCAATGGTTATGCAGGTGCAGATGCGTCATACCGTTTATCTCTTAATGTCGTTAACGAGTATGCCTGGCACAATCTGTTTGCCCGCCAGCTGTTTATCCGCCCTGATTCTCTCGAAAATACAACGGAGGACGCTGACTTCACAATTATATATGCTCCGACTTTCCAGGCGGACCCTTCTGAGGACGGGACGAACTCGGAAACCTTTATTATCATTTCATTTGAAGAACGTATCGTCTTAATTGGCGGCACAGAGTACGCAGGTGAAATGAAAAAATCGATATTTTCTGTAATGAATTATATGCTTCCGCAAAGGGACGTACTCTCCATGCACTGCTCTGCCAATGTCGGCGAAGAAGGAGATACTGCATTGTTTTTTGGACTCTCTGGAACAGGCAAAACAACTTTATCCGCTGATCCAACTCGTTACTTGATTGGTGATGATGAGCATGCGTGGTCCAACAACGGCGTTTTCAATATTGAAGGCGGCTGCTACGCAAAATGCATTAATCTCTCATACAAGAAAGAACCGCAGATCTGGGACGCTATCCGGTTTGGCTCTGTGCTTGAGAATGTGCATATTGAAGAAAAAACCGGCCTGCCGAATTATGATAATACAGAGCTGACAGAAAATACGAGAGCTGCCTACCCGCTCGAGAATATCCCAAATGCTCTCGTTCCAAGTGAAGCCGGACACCCGAATACGATCATTTTCTTAACCGCAGATGCATTCGGTGTCCTGCCTCCGATCAGCAAGCTTTCAAAGGAACAGGCCATGTATCATTTTCTGAGCGGGTACACGAGTAAGCTTGCCGGTACGGAACGTGGTATTACCGAGCCGGAAGCTACGTTCTCCACCTGCTTTGGTTCTCCATTCCTTCCGCTCCATGCTTCACGCTATGCGGAAATGCTCGGTGAAAAAATCATGCAGCACAATGTGAATGTATTTCTAGTAAACACCGGCTGGTCCGGCGGTCCTTACGGGGTGGGAGAACGCATGCACCTTCCTTACACACGCGCAATGATTCAGGCCGCGCTGCAAGGGGAGCTTGATGAAGTCGAAACGGTTATTGATCCTATTTTCGGCCTGCCGATCCCGATCCATTGCCCAGGTGTTCCAGACGATGTCATGCAGCCAAAACAGACATGGAAAGACCCGGCAGCATATGACCAAAAAGCGTGGGAGCTGGCTGAGCAATTCCGGCTTAATTTTGAAAAATTTGACGACGTGTCTGATTACATCAAAGAAGCTGGTCCCGCTTTTTTGACAGCTAAAGCAGAGTAATAGCCAGCAGTCCCTGCAAATACTAATAAGAACCGGGCTGACCCCAAAAGATTACCTTTTGAGGGCAGCCCTTTTTTATATTAAATTTAATTGGACTAATGGCGACAAAAAACTGGAAAGTTACTGATAAAGCGGTATGCTGAGGCGATGCCTTCGAAAAAAGCGCGGTCAGCTTGATGAACCAAGTACTTCGGACAGCCAGTGCCGGTTCTCCGGACACTTCTTTTTATTGCTGCTCATTCATCCACTTGACCACTTCCGTGAGAACCTTCTCTTTTAGAGAATAAGGAAAATGGTGAGGCATACCCTCGTAAATTTTTTTCTCAAACGGAACCTCATGCTGCTTTAATACTTCTGCCAGTCTTTCAGCATGTGCTGCAGATACATGCTCATCCTTTTCACCGTGCACTATAAACACAGGAGCACGCAGCTTATTTATCGTAAATAAAGGGGTTCTCCACTCATATTCCTCTTTTCGGTTTGCAGGAGTACCTCCTGTGACCCGCCTGAGCATTCTCCGCAGATCCGGTCTTTCCTCGTACGTTAACGACATGTCAGATACACCACTCCAGCACACCACCGAAGTAACCGGCCTATCCATTGCTGTAAATAACGCCATCACTCCTCCACGCGAAAAGCCCATCACATGAATAGGCTGCGACTGTACTTGCTTTAGTTCAGACAGTAAGTCATATCCTGCAAGGGCATCCTCACGGTCCTCTCCTGCAAAATCCTCACTGCCATGCCCTCCTTTGTTTCCTCTATAGTAAGGTGCGAACACGACAAATCCACGAGAGCACAGCTCTATCACAAACTCTTCACTGACCATGCCAACATGCTTAATCCCGCCACGTAAATAGAGCAGACCCGGGGCGTGACTGATGCCCTCTGGCACTCCGAGACATCCTTTCACGACAAAAGGGCCGCTTTTGTAGGCAGCTTCATAAATACTGATTCTATTTTTCGCATAACATTTTCTAATTTTCATGAGAGGCTCCTTGCCGTATGAATAGTATGCACCAATAAACAAGCCTACTGCATAAGATATTGCATCAGCAGGAGCGGAGAGGAGAATGACTATGAGAAAAAAAGGCAGACTGTTCCTGTCCATGTTCTTTATATTTTGTTTATGTATGATTTCTGCCTGTGGGCAGCAAGGAGAGGAGCAGGCTGAAATCCGGATCAGTGAGGTAACGCGTTCCATCTTTTATGCTCCCCTGTACGCAGCCATCGAAGAAGGATTTTTTGAAGATGAAAATCTTTCCATCGATCTTACCACAGCCTGGGGTGGAGATAAAACGATGACAGCTTTACTGTCAGATGGCGCTGACATCGCCCTTGTCGGCGCGGAAACATCTGTTTATGTAAATGCACAGAATCCCGCTGACGACATCATTAATTTTGCCATGCTCACACAAAGCGACGGAACCTTCCTGATTTCCAGAGAACCGAACGAAGACTTTGAATGGAGTGACCTGGAAGGTAGTTCGTTTCTTGGACAGCGAAAGGGCGGGATGCCGCAGATGACGGGCGAATTTGTGCTGAAAAATCATGGCATTGATCCAGCGGGTGATCTTAATTTGATTCAAAACGTTGACTATGCCAATATTCCAGGCGCCTTCGCATCTGGAACAGGCGATTATGTTCAGCTTTTCGAACCACAGGCTTCTCAGTTTGAAAAAGAGGGACTCGGTCATATTGTAGCTTCCTTCGGAGAAGAATCCGGTCCTGTTCCTTACACTGTATTCATGGCCAAAGATGGATATCTTCAAGATCAATCCGATGAAGTAGAACGCTTTACCCGCGCCATTTACAAGGCGCAGCAATGGGTGTATAACTCAGAAGCAGAAGAGGTCGCCGCCTCCATCGCTCCATGGTTCGAGGATACACCACAGGAAATAATCGCCTCCTCAATAGAGCGTTACAAAGAACAGGAGTCCTATGCAAAAACCCCGTATCTGCCGGAAGAAGCCTGGAATAACCTTCTGGACATTATGGAGGAAGCAGGAGAACTGCCAGAAAGGTCCGATTATAACCGGTACGTTGATTTAGAAGTGGCAGATCAAGTGACCGGTACACAGGAGTGAATGTAATATGCTTTCATTGAGAAACGTGGATAAAGTGTATGTCACAATGACGGAAGCGGCAGAAGCTGTTTCCGGCATTTCTTTCGATGTGCAGCAAGGAGAATTTGTTTCTCTGATCGGTCCAAGCGGATGTGGAAAAACTACTATTTTATCTATGATTGCCGGATTGATGGTGCCAACTAAAGGTGAAATTCTGCTGCACGGGAATACAGTAAAAGGACCAAGCAGGCAGACCGGATATATGCTGCAGCAGGATTATTTATTTCCGTGGCTGACCATTCAACAAAATGCGGAGCTTGGCCTGCGGGTAAGCGGTGCACTGACCAGCTCAGTAAAAGAACACGTTCAAGAGCTTCTTGTGCAAATGAAGCTGAAGGACAGAGCCAAGTCTTATCCGGCAGAACTTTCCGGCGGCATGCGGCAGCGGGCTGCACTCGTCCGGGTTCTCGCCACCGATCCCTCCCTGCTCTTACTCGATGAACCGTTCTCCGCTCTTGACTATCAAACGAAGCTGAAGCTCGAGGATCTAGTATCCACCACCTTAAAAAAGCATCAAAAAACAGCGGTTCTTGTGACACACGATATCGGGGAGGCTATTGCGATGTCTGATCGAATCTATCTTCTTTCAAGTCGGCCTGGGCGGCTTTTCCAAACATTTTCTGTCCCAGACAATATTAGGGCAAAAAAGCCGTTGGAGGCACGAAATGACGCAGGCTTCCAAGCACTCTTTCAGCAAATATGGAAGGAGCTTGAGAACGTTGAAAACGAACATGCAAACTCTCCATGACGCTTACCTGCACCGTCGCAGAAAAGAAAAACACAAGGTGACTGCCTGTCAGCTTATGTTTCTCATCTCATTTTTTGCTTGCTGGGAAACAGCCAGCAGACTGCACTGGATTGATCCGCTGATTTTCAGCATGCCTTCCCGTGTAGCTAGGCTGATAGCTGAGAAGACGGCTGATGGATCTCTTTTAAGTCATACCACCGTTACCCTGACCGAGACGCTTTCAGGATTTTTACTCGGTACCGTGGCAGGCACATTAATAGCTGCCTGTCTGTGGTGGATCCCATTTCTCTCCAGAGTTCTGGATCCATATTTAGTCGTTCTTAATTCCATGCCGAAGGTGGCACTTGGCCCGATTGTCATTGTGGCGCTCGGACCGGGTATGTACTCGATCATTGCGATGGGGTTTTTGTTATCGGTGGTGATCACGACCATAGTCGTCTATCACGCATTTAAACAGGTGGACCCTAACTACCTCAAGGTGCTGCAGACACTCGGGGCTTCCAAACGCCAGGTCTTCCGGCTCGCCGTATGGCCTGCTTCATTACCTTCCGTTCTCTCTACCTTGAAAGTCAATGTCGGCCTTGCGTGGGTAGGGGTCATTGTCGGGGAATTTCTCGTGGCAAAAAAGGGGCTCGGTTATTTAATAATCTATGGCTTTCAAGTCTTTCAATTCCAGCAGGTCATGATGAGCCTGATTGTGATTGCCGTACTCGCCACGGTGATGTATAAAATTATCGAAGCATTAGAAGAAAAGCTGATCGGGCATTATGACAGAAAATAATCGTTGCAGCTGCTTATCGCCTGATAAGGCGTTAAGCTTTTTTGCCTGTTGGGACCTCTGGCGGCAAGAAAGGATTTTCATTATCCTTGCTCTTCTATCCAGCCTTTCTCTCTGATGAGCTGCAGCGACCGGGACAGAACCTCATCTTTCATCACAAAAGAATATTCTTCATGCGCGCGGCAGTTCTCCGGAAGCTTATTTAACAGCAGCGGCCCTTTCGTTTCCATATAGTTATCTTTTTTAATCAGCTCTTTTATTCTTGCAAAAAAAACATTTTTAACGACCGTTTCGGCTTTACCGTACACGATGTACTGGCCAAGCTGATAAATATCGTTGACCTTGGCACCTGTTTCTTCCCAAATTTCACGGATGGCAGCGTCCTCCGGGGTTTCGCCGTTTTCTATTTTTCCGCCTGGAAATTCATACCCCCGACGTGGATGCTTTGTTAAAAGCCACTGATCCTTATAAAGACATATTGCCCAGACATGGCCGGGCTTTTTGAACTCGGACGACTCGCTGAATGTTAATTCAACTTCGTTACGATAATAATCATAAAAAGTATATTTTCCCATCATTATCTTCCTCAATTTAATACAAACTTTTACTGTACCATTAGTTCCCTATTCAAGAAGAATTCAATCACGAATAGAAAAATTCTGCGCCCGGGATTTATTAACCTTGTCCGGCCTGTTTATATAAATTTTCTGCGATCTTCTTCGACCAGCCCCTCTGGTCTGTTTTTCTCTTACTGAACTCTTTTAACAGCTCTTCACCAGACCGGCCTTCCTTAATTAAATTTTCTAGCAGCATCGTGGATATATCGTCCTTACCTGCCGCCATTTTTGCATCAATCATGACACTCAGGTTGCTGTTTAACTCAAGAATATCACGGATAGTACCCTTCATCATAGCCGGTTCGTTCTCGGGATGAGTAATGACCACCTCAAAAATGAGGAGTGTTTCAGCCTGCTTCCACGCAGAAAATGCGGCTAAATGTTCCGTTTTAATGACCGCTTCAAGCAGCCAGGAACCATCATCTTCTTCTCGATTGATTATAAGGCCCTCGATAACTGGAACGTCTTTTAATTCAATGGATTTCTCTTCTTCAATAAAGAATTGAAGAGAACGCAGCCGGAAGGTTTTCATTGCTTCATCCTCCTTGATCTAATCGTATTTGCGAATATATTTAATCAAAACAATTACTTGGAAAAAGAAAAACCGCCAGTCTGCGGTCATAGGTGGCGGTCTTTCTCTTATTTGTTATGAAAGGGAATTACAGCCTTCTATATTTTCGTGCTTTTCTGCCAGCCATACGATGAATTGGAGTTCACTACCTGTCAACGGTCGATTCAATTGCTGTTCAAATTCTTTAGAAAGGGCTTCACACACATTGTTTTTCCCCATAACTTAGACTCCCTTTTATCCTATAATCAAATCCTGATTCTATTATACATTTTATTCGATAAAAAAGGGTATTATTCCTGCATATTTAAGTAAGCTTTCTGCAGTCGGTTCAGTCCTTCTTCGACATTCGCCCGCGGGCAGGCAACATTAATCCGTACAAATCCTGCTCCTTCTCTTCCGAAAATATGTCCATCACTTAATGCCAGTTTTCCTTCCTGGCGCAGCCAATCCTGCTGTTCTGATGCGGACATCTTTAACCGGCGCATATCAATCCAGATCAGATACGTCCCTTCAGGTTCGATCACTTCCATTTCCGGCATATTTTTATCTATAAAGCTTTTCACATAGCTGACATTGCCCCGCACATATTCAAGCATTTCCTCGAGCCACTCTTCACCATCACGGTAAGCTGCTTCCGCGGCAACAGTAGCAAACGGATTATCAATTTCCACAAAGTTTCTTTTTAAATGCTCTTCATACGCTTTTTGTGAATCTTCATTTTCAAACACAACATAAGAAAGCTGTAATGCTGCAAGGTTAAAGGTTTTGCTTGGTGCCATGCAGGTTATCGTTTCTATATTTCTTCCAGCCGCTGCAGACGCAAATGGAATATGCTTGCCTTTAAGAATTAAATCTGCATGAATTTCATCTGAAATAACCAGAACCCCGTATGTTTCACACAAGTCAGCAATTCTGTCGAGCTCTTCTTTTGTCCAGACACGGCCGATCGGATTATGAGGGCTGCAGAGGAGAAGAATTTTGGCGCCTTCTTTCATTTTCTGTTCAAGATCCTCAAGATCCACTGTAAATCCATCCGTGGTTTCCTTTAATGGATTGCGCAGAAGCTTTCTCTCGGTATACTCAATTAACGCGTAAAAAGGATAGTATACCGGAGGCTGGATAATGATACCGTCTCCTTTTTCTGTAAAGGTCTTAATAAGATGACTGATAGCTGGCACTACTCCTGGTGTATAGACAATCTGGTTGTTATTCACGTTCCATCCAAATCGCTTTTTAATCCAGGAGGTCGTCACTTCTCGAATGGATTCAGGTCTGCGGTGATAACCGAAGATGCCGTGCTCGGCCACTTCTTTTAAGGCATTAAGCACCGGCTGAGGCGCCTGAAAGTCCATATCAGCTACCCACATCGGCCATAAATCTGATGAACCATATCGTTCTGCTGTATGATCCCATTTCATTGAGTTAGTATTTTTACGATCATGTACTTTGTCAAATTGCATCATGTACTTCCTCCTGTAATCTTACGCACACGCGCTGATATTTTCCTTTCTTAGTTTAACATAAAAATAAGGCTCCGCCTTGTGCAGAACCTTTTCTGCAAGTACTGTTAAAATTGGAGCCATCTTATGCTCCCGGACCATCTCCGAGGCAGATTTTGCTTCAACAGTCAATCGCTTCTGGCGAACGCTTTCTACAGCGTTGGCTTCAGCCTCCCGGACGGCTGGCTCCCTGCGGGGATTACACATCAGAAAGTCCCTGCCAGTCAGAGAACGTGCTGGAATTGATATTCCCATCTAACGTGGCCGGTTTTCATATATCTTGAGTCGTCACAACCGAATGTTCTTGTTTTAATTTCAAAAACCATTATGAAATTATTCATAATTCTTATTACCTACATTTGTAACAACATTGAAATATAAATATTCATAAAGTAATAAAAAACGTTACTTTTGTTGTGTAATATTGTTGCACATTTAGTAGAAATAGTATATTATAAAATAAATCATGTTATCCGAGTTTTTACATCGATATTATCATCAAATGAGGGGGGGGCTTTAGGAATGCAGAAAATCAGCAATACCGTGCTGGCAGAAGCATACGAAAAAGCATTGGATTTAAAGCTAGACCCCGATTTTATATCTTTGCTCAGCTCTGAAATGCAGCGCCGCGGAATGGCTGTGAAACCACCTGCGGGTATGCAGCTCACTTCTGCTAATAAATAATTAATCAAAAAGCCCGGACAGGTAGTGAACCCCAAAAGTTAGAGTTTTTATTATGCAGCTGATTGGCTGGTTTGAGTTCGGTATTGTACCGGACTCAAACCAGCCAGTTTTTCTTTTATTCTTTCGTGATTATAGTAATCCATGTAC
>NZ_JBHIKY010000028.1:0-47923 GCF_042139015.1 Alteribacillus sp. HJP-4
GCTTGACGCTTCTGCGAGATCATCTACGATTGAAACATAGGGAAGAATGATCTGTAGCTGTCACCATCGCATCATTCCTATTCTGTTAAAGGGTGTCCACTTTCTTGACAGAGGTCCATGGGTTCCGCTAACTGCCGAAAAAGCAGGTCAAATTTACTGAAATTCAGGCAAATAGCGAACCTCATGTCCGCCAACCATTCAAATAGAGAGCGAAATTTGATAGAATAACGGATCTCATGACCGCATACCGCTCGTGGCAGGATCTGTGCCAGCGTCACGGTTCTCGACATCTATTAAGTTTTCTTAAAATAAAAAAGCTAAATTCTCCTCCTACTGGAATTGAATTTAGCTTTTATTCTGTTTCAGCTTTGTATAATATTCATTTCTTACTTCCGGTTTCATACGTGGACAACGATAGCAATATTTATCAGATGATTTATAAGCAAGACAGCAAGTCGGCTTCGTATATAGGGGCTTATCTTCCGCCGGGTTAGGAATTTCCAAACATCGAAAAGAAAAAGGAGTTCTTTTTTCACCAAATACTTCTGCCTCAGTGCTTGAAGTAATCAGCTCCCAGTCCTCTTCCATAATGCTTCGTATGTTAGCTGTTTCTGTTACCTTTGCAAGACCAATAAAATAAGGTAAAGCATGATACAGCTGCCCCCACACTTCTTTTGAGCGAATGCCGCTATGTGCTGAGAAGGTGTGAAAAAGAGGGGTCACATGCAGCTCATAAAATTGACGGAGAACATTCTGCCGATCTTTTCTCGTATAACTTATTTCTCTTGAAAGAGAAGGTACAGAAAATTCAAATATCAATTCACCAATACCTGGTTTTTCCACAAGAAACACCTGCACGCCGTTAATAGATGGGTCAAATTGATAACCTTTTGCCAGCGCCCAGTGTACAAAAGCAATATATCGACTGTATCTATTTGCCCAAAAAGTAACAATCATATCGTCTTCAGGTGCACTTATGGAATTTCCATAAAGGTCAAAGAAAGAATGTCTTTCATCCTCGTGGAGCCATTGATGAGGCGTGCCACTATATACGTGATCAGAGGGTGCTTCATGCCGGACAGAAAAAACATCATACATTTTCTGGTCTGCTCTTTGATCATAAATAACTGACATTGCTAAACCTTCGCCATCCGGACCGGCTCAGGAACAGCTTCGAGGTCCTGATCAATAAGATCATATGTCATACAAATAGGTTTACCTGTTCTCGGGTCAGTAACAACATGTGCGTCAACGCCAAACACTTTACGAAGTACAGACTTGCAAATTACTTCAGATGGAGTCCCGGAATGCTGCACCTTGCCGTTTTTCATTGCAATTAAATGATCAGAAAAACGGGCAGCGTGATTCAAATCGTGAATGACCAGAACAATCGTCCGTTGTTCCTTCTGATTAAGCTGCTGCAACAGCTCCAATATTTCAAGCTGGTGAGCCATATCAAGATATGTTGTTGGCTCATCAAGAAGCAATACATCAGTATCCTGTGCCAGAGCCATTGATATCCATGCACGCTGGCGCTGCCCGCCGGATAGTGCATTCAGAGGACGTTTGGCAAAATCAGCCATTCCTGTATCGGTTATGGCATTCTCTACTGCTTCCTTATCCTTGGAGGAAAGACGTCCGATTCCACGGCGATGTGGATATCTTCCAAAAGCAACAAGCTGTTCTACCGTAATGCTCTGTGGTATGTCAGGAGATTGAGCAAGAATAGCCATTTCTCTTGCTACATCCTTTGTCTTCATTTCAAAAATATTTCTTCCATTTAAGTATACGACTCCGCGGTCCGGTTGTAGTATTCTGGAAACCGCTTTTAATATTGTAGATTTGCCGCAGCCGTTCGGACCGATGATTGAAGTAATAACACCTTCTGGTACATCCACTGAGAAATCATCTATTATAGTATTATTATCATATGAAACTGTAATGTGCTGGGTGGAAAGCTTTGGCACTCCCGACACTCCTTTTACGTGTATCATCGTTAACATTGATAATCATTTTCATTTAAATTATAAATCTTTTTATTTCAATTATCAACCATCAAATTGAGATTATGTTTAATTTCTGATAGATCCGTTGAGATGGTTTATAAGTTGTGATACGTTTTCCATAGTGAATTATGTGGAGGGAAAAATCATGACACAAACTGAACTGAAGGAAAAACTTGACTATCTCAAGATGGATTATGTCCGTTTACAAGGCGACGTTGAAAAGCTGGAATCCATCGGTGGAAATGCAGATGCAGCCATAAAACAGATGGAAGAGATCGAAGAAGAAATACGCCTCGTTAACCAAAGGTTAAGAGCATAGGGAAAAGGGGCTGTATCATAACTGATACTCGCCCCTTTTGCATGGTAAAAAAAGCAGAGGACAAGTCCTGCGCTTTCCGTGGGCAGCGCTTCAGCTAACCGGGAGAAACCCGCGCCCGGTTAGCTGAAGCCGCTGTTCTTCCCACTGGAGTCTTCGGACTTGTCCCCTGCTATCTTCTATTTAGGATACTACTTTTTCTATAAAAAGGGGCTTTTGATGCATCCCCTTTTTTTGTTGGTAAATTATTTTTGTAAGGCTGACTCAAAATGAATAATCCCGGCAGAATAGGATTCAGTGCTGTCGGTCATATATATAACTACAAACACTGCCGCTATGATAATTAAACAGACAACTAACGTTCTTTGAAACACACTGTACTTCTCCCCTCACTATAAATCTCTCTTTATTTATTCTACCTAATTTTTAATGGTATTTGTGAAAAAAGTGAAATTTTTTTAATCTAATTTTAACATTTTTATAATAATTGAAATAAAGCAAAAATTTAACCAGCTGGAGTTATGATTCTTGAACATTCCCAAATGTTTCTCTGACTATTCGTCAGGGTATGCAGTGCACAAGTCAAGTTATTTAGGAGGCTCATTATGAGTGATATAGATAAATTATTTGAAAAAGGATTAATCCGCGGAAAAGCATTGGATAACCGATATGTAGTTGCTCCGATGACACGAGTGAGTGCAGAGGAAGATGGAATAGCGAACCAGAGGATGAAAGAGTATTATGAACGGTACGCTTATGGAGGTTTTTCAGCTGTAATTACAGAAGGAATTTACACAGATCAGAAGTACAGTCAGGGGTATGCATTTCAGCCAGGTATTGCCAATGAGGAGCAAAAAAAGGCGTGGGAACCAATCGTAAATGCGGTAAAGCGGAATGGAGCATTGTTTATAGCCCAACTTATGCATGCAGGGGCTCAATCTCAGGATAACCGCTTTGTTTCTCACACTGCTGCACCTTCTTCAATTAAACCGCCCGGTGAACAGCTCGCATTTTACCGTGGAGAAGGTGAGTTTCCTGAGCCGGTGGAACTGACATATCAGGAGATAAAGGAACTTAAAGAAGGATTCGTTCAAGCTGCTCTCAGGTCAAAGAATGCCGGCTTCGATGGCGTCGAACTCCACAGCGCCAACGGCTATGTACTCGATCAATTTTTAACTGAAGCAACAAATCAGAGAACCGATGGATATGGAGGAAGTCTAAGTGAACGACTTAAGCTGCTGTTAGAGATTATTGAAGAAGTCAGAGAAGCTGTTGGAGAAAAATTTATTGTCGGAGTCCGCATTTCGCAGGCAAAAGTCACGGATAGTGAATACAGATGGCCCGGCGGAGAAGAAGATGCCTCTGTTATTTTTTCAAGCCTTGGAAAAACCTCACTTGATTATATTCATACTACAGAAAATGACGGTACAGCACCCGGGTTTGGTGAAGGGACTCTGACAATGGCAGGGGCAGCCAAGCAATTCAGCGGTCTTCCGGTAATTGCCAATGGACAGCTTGCAGAACCTGATAAAGCTGCATATTTAATCACTAACAATGACGCCGATTTTATTGCATTAGGTACTGGCGCATTAGCCAATCCAGACGCACCAAACCTGATTAGAAAAAATAAACCACTACAGGAATTTGATTTCGAAAAAATTATGCTGCCTGTAGCATATATTAAAGATACGGAGCTGAAAGCAGCTCTAACAAAATAATTGCAGGAAGGCTTCTTCTAAAAACTTATGGAAGAAGCCTCAATTTCATATAATAATATTAATCATAGTTCCTTTCTTTGCAGACTCAAAAATATTATGACCTGGATAGTTAAGCCGTTTCCTTCTTGAATATCTCTCCATTTCATATATTTTTTTTCGTGTGTAATCAAAGGAACAAATACCGGTAAAATCCCCATTTATATGCAGCTCACATTTGTTGCCGCCTAAATATACAAGTTTAAGTGAATGACCATACAACCATGTATAATAAATCCCCCCCTGCATTCTTATCAAGACTCTCTCCTCCTATATCCCCTTTTTGTTCATTTTATAGAATTATTTATAATTATATAGTGTGAATTAATTGTTGAAACACGAGAAAATTATTCATTTTTCCTATATAACGAACATATACTGTTCTATATATAGTATATACTCTTATTTGCTCCGTTTTTCATTTTTTCAAAATCCTCATTTGTTTTATATAATGAACAAAATGAATGTAAAGGGAGGAGGAATATGATAGGGGAAAAAATTCGCATATATAGAAGAAAAAAAGGCATTTCACTGACTGAACTCTCCCGGCAGGCTAATATTTCTAAATCCTACCTCAGTTATATAGAACGTGATGTGAAACAAAACCCTTCTATTGATGTATTAATGAAAATTGCATCTGTATTAGGGATATCGATAGAAGATTTAATTGAAAACTCGGAAGAAAGCAATGAGGATGAAGAATTATTAGATGATGAATGGCTGGAACTCATAAGAGAAGCCATAAAAGCAGGAGTCACCAAGGAACAATTTAAAGAATTCCAAGAGTATGTAAAGTACGAAAATTGGTCAAAGAATAAAAGCCAGAGGAGAAATGACGAGGGAAAATTACGTAATGATAAGCACAGCAGGGGTAAAAAAAGACAATAAAGAGAATACTTCACTTGACTCAGATTGGATTCGTTTAATAAGTGAAGCAAAACAAATAGGATTGACACCTGAAGAAGTGCGGAATTTTCTTCAATCAGAACAAATTTAAAAAAACACTTTCCTGCGAAGAACGCGGGAAAGTGTTTTTATTGCTTGTTGCTTCTCCATTTATTAAATTCAAGAAATTCTTTAAATTGCTGTTTAGAAACTCCGGAGTCCATTGCCTCCTGGACGATCTTCAACCAGTCCTCATCAAGATTTTTTTCATCGACCTCCTGCTCCTCACGGATCAAAACATCAATGGATATATTTAAAACTTTTGAGATTTTTTCAAGAAACTGTACAGACGGGTTGGTTTGTATATTTCTTTCAATAGCGCTTAAATAAGATTTAGCCACCCCTGCCTGGTCAGCAAGTTCTGTAAGAGAAATTCCTTTTTCTTTTCTATATTTTTTTACGCGTTCACCTATCATCCTTTATGCTCCTTTGTCAGCTATTTCGATTTAATTATAACATATAACGAATCAAAGTAAGATATAGTGAACGCTATTTATTTATTCAAACAAAAAGCCACATATAGTGGCTGTAAAAAAAGGAAATGGAAATTATTGCGAAAATGAAAATTTAATTCTTCATTTCCTTTCTTAGGAACAATTTTATCTCTTCTACTGTCAAGCCTGCTGATTTCGCTTCTTTAATTAATTGTACCCATTCTTTGTCAAGCTTTGCCGGCACTAGCATGCTCATCAACCTCCCACCGCCTTAAAGGAATTTTCTCCCCAGGCAGTCCAGCCATCATAGTTTTAGAAACCTTAGACCTGTGACTTTGCGAAGCCGTTTTTCAACGGAGTTGCCTTTTTCTGGAGGTTGCTTGAAGAAATTGTTAAACTTATAATAACACTTTTATTTGCTATTGACTTCAATTTTACAAGCATAAAAGTAAAAATGTTGTCAGTAAATGCTTAAAAGAATAATTATTGTTTTACATTTTTTTACATCTATTTTTGATTAAAACCCAGTAGAGCCTTATTTTCTCCTGCCAGGACGGGAATTTTCTTCTTTACTAAGCTGATGTTCACTGGGGTTTCCAAGTAAGTTTCCCCATCTGCATCTATTTTCATCGGCTGTTCGGTTTCGATGGTAATTTCAGATGCGCGAAGATGGTCAATTTCACTTTGGTTTGGATCCCACGTAAACGGGGTTTTCGTTCCGAAAAACTCTTTAACAAGAGGCGCGCCTCCCTGGTTAACAATAAATATATCAAATTTTCCATCCTCAATGGATATATTATCTACGGGAAGGCGATTCGTACCGATAAAACGTCCGTTAGCAACAAGTATCATTACTCCCTTGCGCTGAAATGATTCTCCATCAGCCTGTAATGTAAAAGAAAAAGGCTCTGTCGTTCCAATCGTTTGTATAGCACTGATAAAATAACTTACTTTACCGAAAACACCTTTTAATTCTTCGTTAATATTTTCTGAAGTCTCGGCAATCATTCCTACTCCAAGAAAATTAACAAAATAATCATTGTTCATTTTACCTATGTCCACGTTCCTTACTTCCCCACTCATAAGGGTTTCTGCTGACCGACGCAGGTTTTGAGGAATAGCCAGCTCTCTTGAAAAGTCATTGCATGTTCCACCTGGCAGAATTGCCGCCACGGGGGGATTTTCAAGTGCTGCCAGACCGTTAAAGCACTCGTGTACAGTCCCGTCGCCTCCAAGAATAAAGAGAATGTCCACATCTTCAGTGAATCCCCTGCATATTTCTCCAGCATGGCCTTTATATTCCGTTTGTTTCAAGCTTAGTTCCTTGACATGAACTGCAATCGTACCTATAACTGCATCTAATACTTTTTGATTTACCGCCTGTTCTTGATTTCCGTTATATAATAGCAGCCCTTTCTCGTACATATCAGCCAATCCTTTTCTCATAAATTATGCTACTACATTATTTACCCAGATTACTAATTATTATAAACAAAAAGCCCCGCATGATAGCGAAGCTTTGATTAAATTACATATATTGTCGTTTCATTCTGATAAATTTTTCTGCAGACCTTATATGAACAGCTCGAAGCTCCCATGGATCTTTGGGAAAGTTTTTCTCAAGCCACCTCATTCCTTGGTATATAACTTTTTGATTTTTTTCACTGCTTCCATCCATCAGCATCCAGGACGACCTGTTGCCATCAGTAGCAGAAGAAATTCCGAGAAAAATATATACTCCGTTAATATAATTCTCTTCCACCAGTTGATAATTCCGAATTTCATGGAATACCTTCAGCATTTCGTCCATCACCGAAGGCAGGGAAAGAACATATTCCTTGGCACTCGAAAATTCAGTAAACTTAATGGACTTCCACCCGTTTTTAATCGTGAACAACAGCTCTTGATTATTAGTAATGCTGCCATCAACCATACCTTTTAAAAGGAAATTAAGCAGTTCCTGCACAGTGTCAAAAGCTGTGGCTGCGGAGCTGCAGGTGTGATGATAATTCTTCATAACACTGCCTCCTGTCTCATCTCATTAAAGCTTTAGTCTTCAAAAAAAGGACAGCCTCTGCACACTTCCTTCGATTGGCTCATCGAACGATATATGGAACACCAGGAACGTTTTGCATAACAAATTGGAATCGCTCGTTCTTTTGCTTTTTCTTTTAATTTTGTTGAGACATTATGGTTGATAAAATCTGTTAATACTAGAACGAGATCAACTTTGTCGGGTATTTCTTTATGAACCATTTTCACTTTTCGGCCGCTGATATGTAGAATGTTTTCAAATCCTGCTTCCTTCAGGCGTGCTGGGATAGCTCCAAGCCTGTCCGCCCCGACAATCAATAATGAATTCAATTTCTTCAGCCTCCAAACAAGAATGAAAATTATTCTCATTTACATTTTTAGTTTATTGAAAATCATTCTCAATGTCAATCTTTTTTTTGACTTTTAGACTTTACACACCGTATCAAACGAGTATGAATCTTTATGAAGTGCACACACTATTCGTAAAAGAGGTGTTGATCCATGCTTCATTTGTCTGAAATATCAGTTGGTGATAAGGTATATGTCATGTTTCGCAACCCTCACTCTCCTGATGTAGCAAACGTACATGAAACAATAGTGAGCGAGTCAGCTGAGACCGGAAATTTTTTTTTAACTGCAGATGGAGAAACTTATCCACTTGATGAGAGTTTCGCTCTTTTTTCATCACCGGAACAGGCTGAAGCAGCTTATGAATATTACTTTTCCGTCGATAATTAAATACATTCGAAAAGGGGATTTTGTTGTTGGTTATTATTAAACCATTTACTCCTCAACTGGTTTATATCGAACCAGGTGCATTAGAGTATGATCTCGGGAGAGAATTAAAAGAAAAATTTACGAAAATGGGTCTTGAGATCAAAGAAACTACTTCACACAATCAAATTCGTAATCTTCCAGGCAAAAATGACTTTCAAAAATACAGAATTGCTAAATCAACTCTCGTAGTCGGGGTTAGAAAAACTCTCACCTTTGATTCATCTAAACCATCTGCGGAATATGCAATTCCACTCGCCACAGGCTGTATGGGTCATTGTCATTATTGTTATCTGCAAACAACTATGGGCAGTAAACCATATATTAGAACTTATGTTAATGTAAATGAAATTCTTGCACAGGCAGATAAATATACCAATGCGCGAGCACCTGAAATTACTCGCTTTGAAGCCTCTTGTACTTCTGACATTGTCGGTATTGACCATTTGACACACACTTTAAAAAGATCGATTGAGCATATTGGTAAAACAAAGTACGGGCGGCTTCGTTTTGTTACGAAGTTCCATCATGTTGATCACTTACTTGATGCTGAGCATAATAACCACACCCGTTTTCGATTTAGTGTGAATGCTGATTACATTATTAAACAGTTTGAACCTGGAACTTCTCCACTGGACCAGCGGTTGGAGGCCGCTGCAAAAGTTGCTGAAGCAGGTTACCCTCTGGGCTTCATTGTAGCTCCTATATATTTATATTCAGGGTGGGAAGATGGCTATAAGGTTCTTTTCGAAAAACTTCACCAGAAGCTTCCGCAGACTGGTCGTTCCGGTCTGACCTTTGAATTTATTCAGCACCGTTTTACAAAACCAGCTAAAAAAGTAATTGCTAAAAACTACCCAATGACAAAGCTGGAGCTGAATGAGGAAAAAAGAAAATATAAATGGGGACGCTATGGGATAGGAAAATACGTTTATCAAACAGATGAACAAGAGATCATGAAAAATACGTTAAGAAGTTATATGGACAAATATTTCCCCAATGCTGAACTGGAATATTTCACTTAAGTAATCCCGTTATGTTTGCAAATGAGAAAAGGAAGGAATATTCTCCGTGAGAATGAATGAAGGAGGATATTTGATGCCACTGACAAATCAAAAGATCCAGTTAGCAGAAAGGCCATCCGGGCTGCCCAGTAAAGATACTTTTCATTTCGCGGACATTCCAATAGACGATCCAAAACTTGGAGAAGTACTAGTCAAAACGCTTTATGTATCTGTCGATCCTTATATGAGGGGACGGATGGAAAATGTTAAATCATATGTAGAACCTTTTGAACTACATGAGCCTATAAATGGCGGAGTAATCGGTGAAGTCGTGAAATCACATGCTGAAAAATTTCAGGAAGGGGATATTATCACTGGAAATCTCCCCTGGCAGCACTATTCGATCGCTTCAGAGGTTGAAGTACGGTCGATTGACCCTGAAGCAGCTCCCTTAACAGCCCACCTTGGAATTCTAGGCATGCCAGGTTTGACTGCTTATTTTGGCATGACAGATATCGGAAGTCCAAAAGAAGGAGAAACTGTGGTCGTTTCCGGAGGAGCTGGAGCGGTCGGTTCAGCTGCCGGCCAGATTGCCAAAATCTCCGGAGCCCGCGTTGTAGGAATCGCAGGCAGCAACGAGAAAACAGCTTTGATGAGAGAATTAGGTTTTGATGAGACGATTAATTACCGTACAGAAAAAAAGATGTCAGAAGCTATTAAACGAACGTGCCCAAATGGAGTGGATGTTTACTTTGATAACGTTGGAGGTGAGATTTCTGACGTTGTTCTGAACCGCCTGAATACGTTTGCGCGGATCGTGCAGTGCGGGGCGATTGCCTCTTACAATGTAGAAGGAGAAGATATCGGTCCGCGGGTCCAGACGAAATTAATTAAATCAAGTGCTTTAATGAAAGGATTTATTGTTGCAGATTATGCAAGTCGATTTCAGGAAGGTGCCCGCCAGCTTGGTCAATGGCTGAATGAAGGAAAATTAAAGTATGAGGAAACAATCGTTGAGGGCTTTGAAAATATACCGGATGCATTTCTTGGATTGTTTAGAGGAGAAAACACAGGCAAACAAATAGTTAAAACAGCCGAAACAGAGCACAACAGCTAAAATCTGTTAAATGGCAAGTTTTTAGATTGTTATTAAATCGGGGCAATATCAAAAGACTTTTCAAAAAATTCACTCCCCCCACTCTGGTGGTTCAATTCACACCAAAACAAGTTATGGGGCTGTATTATAAATGATACTCCCCCCTTTTGAATGGTAAAAAAAGCAGTGGACAAGTCCTTCGCTTTCCGTGGGCAGCGCTTCAGCTAACCGGGCGAAACCCGCGCCCGGCGGATCTTCAGCCGCTGCTCTTCCCACAGGAGTCTTCGGACTTGTCCCCTGCTATCTTCTATTTAGGATGCTACTTTTTCTATAAAAAGGGGCTTTTGCTACAGCCCCATTATTTTTTGGGAGAATGTCAACTGTTTATTAACCTTTTGATACTGCCCTGGTTGTTACCTATGAGTTTTCATACTATGCTCCGTCAAAACGCTGCGCTTTCCACGGGCACGGCTCATGTCTCTCCATCAGAAAGAACACTGCCTGTGGAGTCTTGAGACTCGTGCTGTCCCTCGACGCACAGGACGTGGCCGCATTTAATCGACCAGGAGTCTCGCATTTTGACTACGCAAATGACCTGATTTCTCATTCAAAGAAAATAATATTCGTCTTTCCAGAGGCTATTTTTATTTGTCCCAGCCACTCCAATGTCACGCTGTTGGTGTATATTCTTCGATTGAAGAACGGAAGGCGGCGACTCCAGGTGGTTTTCTGTGCACATGAAAATGGAGTAAGGATTGAACTCATTCTCACTCCATTTTCTCATTGTAAAGGACTTTCGACACAGCCCCGTTAAAAAGTAGTACAGTCGACAACCGGTGAAAACGGAGGGTGCAGCAGCTTTTTTAATCCTTCCTTTCATGTGATGGTGGTCCCAGGCTGACCACAGTATCTCCCGGTTCAGGTTTGATATTATTTATTTCTGCGGTAAAGAACTCAATTTTGCCAGATTGCTTTAATACAAATAATAGCAGAGAATGACCATTTCGCTCTTTTTTATACTGTTCAAATGTAAAAATCTTAGATAATTTTGTTTTTCTTAGAACATAGCCTTTGTCGAGCTTTCGATTCAACTCTTCAAACGTCTCTCCCTTTTTGAATAACACCCTGCCGCCAATACGTTGAACAAGATCGTCAGGATGATCCTTTTCCGGGTCGTGCCAGCTTAACTGAAATAAATCATTTCTCCCAATCTCCGGCACGAATGTTGTACAGACTAAAGAATTATAGGAATCCCGATCTGTTGCCGCGATCAAGTGTTCATAAGGGGTCATATCAAGATAATACTCCGTTTGTTCTGATAATATCTCTCCCCTGTAATAAGGGATGGATGCACTACGCGCTGTAAATAAATGCTCGAAAGAGGAATCTGTAATCATTACAGGAACCTTCAGCTGTTTAAATACTTTAGCAAGCTCTGTGCTGAACCTGCTTCCTCCAACAATTATAACTCCTGGCTTCCCATCCATTGATAACCCCAGTTTTTTCGCCATAGGACCAATCGTAAATCCGTGAGCTAAAACCGTGGCAAACACGAGGCCGAATGTAAGAGGTGTCACAATAGATGCACCAGGATAACCTGCTTCAGCAAGTACATTTGCAAAATATCCGGCTACGGTCAAGGCTACAATTCCACGTGGAGCTATCCAGCCAATTAACGCTTTTTCTTTCATGGAAAGCTCAGTATTAAAAGTTGATAACCAAATCGACAGCGGCCTCACAATAAATAACATCAGTGCAACATAAGCAAGGATATTTGGTGTAAAAATCTGCATTAAAGTTTCTCTTTCAAGAGAAGCCGTCAGCATTATAAAAATCCCTGAAATTAAGAGGATCGATATATTTTCTTTGAAATGTCTCATATCACTTAAAGATGCTATATGCATATTAGCAAGTGTCATCCCCATTGCCGTTACCGCAAGCAGGCCCGTTTCATGCATAACTTCATCGGCAAGGGTGAAGCAGGCAATGACAACTGCAAACACAATCGGAGATTTTAAAAACTCTGGAACATATCCGTGCTTAAACATCCAGCCAATTCCCAGTCCACAGCCCCAGCCAACGATTACAGCAAAAACAGAGGCAAGCAGGAATAGGAGAAGTACTTCGATTGTAATTGTCTCTACTGTTAAAAATTGAATGATCTCGAAAGCAAATACAGCGAGCAGCGCCCCAAATGGGTCTACAACAATACCTTCCCATTTTAAAATTGCTGCAGGACGAGGTTTTAATTTCGCCTGCCTGAGCATCGGGAGAATTACTGTCGGCCCGGTTACTATAAACAATCCACCTATTACAAAGGAAACCGCCCACGAAAGTCCAGCGATATAAAAGGCTGTTAAAGAACCAAGTATCCAGGCAATAAAGGCTCCGAGAGTAATAATCCGGTAGACAGATTTACCAAGGCCGCGAATCTCGCGAAAATCAAGATTCAGACTACCTTCAAATAATATAATTGCCACTGCCATGGAAATGATGGGCTGAAAAAGATCCCCAAAATCTTCTTCGGGATTCATGAAACCAAGAATTGGTCCAATTAACAGTCCTGCTACAGACATCACAACGATCGCCGGTAAGCGAAACCGCCAGGCCAGCCACTGAGAGCCGATACCGACCGCTCCGATCAGCATAAGGTGAGACAATAATGAGTCAAACATATTCAAAGTCCTTTCTTTTTCTTTATGAATAGTCACTGCTCACCCGGTTTTCTCCACTCCAATGGATTTGGTGAGATATAATTCAATCAAATAATCATCTTATCACGACTCACCCATTATGAAAAAAGAAATATCTTTGGATTCCTTTGTTCTACACTTTATACTGATGGTAAGCGCAAAGGAGGTATATTATGAATCTGAATTATACAATTTCTGATACCGACGGCTCTTCCCATGTGTTAAATCAATTAATGCATGATGAAAAAACTTTACTTATATTTGTTCGTCATCCCGGATGACCTATCTGCCGGGAGTACCTTGCGCAGTTGCGCGAGAATGCAGATAGTATTCAAAAACAGAACATTCACATCAGAATAATTTTCCCTGCTCCTTATTCTCTTGTTGGATCCTTTGAGCAGGCTTTCGGCCCGTATCCTTTTCCCCTCTATGCCGATCCTGATCGAAAGGCTTTCCGTGGGATGGGTCACGATACAGCTAATAAAGCTAAGCTTCTTGCGAAGGCTGCCGGCGGAATTTTAAGCGGTCGAGTCAAAGATTTTATTCCTAAAGATCCTTCTAAAAAGAAAGTAACCCTCCAGTCTATGAAAACGACGGATGTTTACATTCAGGGAGGCACATGGCTTTTCAATGAAAATAATGAAGATATATGGACCCACCTTGATGACTCCCCGGAAAATCA
This sequence comes from Alteribacillus sp. HJP-4, assembly GCF_042139015.1. Classification (NCBI taxonomy): domain Bacteria; kingdom Bacillati; phylum Bacillota; class Bacilli; order Caryophanales; family Bacillaceae; genus Alteribacillus; species Alteribacillus sp. HJP-4. The sequence goes on from NZ_JBHIKY010000028.1 coordinate 13,739, forward strand.
TGCATCCATCAGCCAAATTATTAACGTTATTAATAATCGCTTTTAAGAATAGCTCAGCTTAAAGAAAACGGACGACGGGTTAAACCCTCATCGTCCGTTTTCTTTAATTATTTATCAGCTGGACGCTGACCTTCACATCCAGAGTCTGCTGCCCTCCACGATACATTCCTTGAAATGGGCTGACATCTGCATAGTCCCTTCCTGTGCCAACCCTTATATGCTGTTCAAGCGCCTCTACATTGTTGGTCGGATCCAGTCCGGCCCAGCCTATACCGGGCATCATTACCTCTACCCAGGCATGGGTGGCAGAATCACCTACAAGGGCCGAGTTCTCACCTACATACAGGTAACCGCTGACATAACGCGCGGGGATTCCTCTCGCTCTTAATGCGCCAAGCATAATATGAGTATAGTCCTGGCAGACACCTTTTCTCAGTGGAAATGCTTCATGTGCTTTGGTCATTACATTTGTGGCTGAGCCATCATAATAAATCTGTTCATGCAGCCAGCGCATCAGTTCAATGGAAAACTCTATTGGATTTTCAATATCTCCAATCTGCTTCAGTATATCTTCATATTGATTTTTATATAAGAACGTGAACGGCGTGTCGTTTAGAAACGATAAATAATGGTTGCGAAACATTTCTGAATAAAAAATTTCCTTCATCTCGGGAGAAAATTTCACCATCCTTAAAAAGGGGCTTTTTTGAATACTGACAGTGGATGTCGTTTTCACTTCAAGTGAACTGTGTTTTTCTGCAATGAAAAATGTTTCTACGTGATTTCCCCAGATGTCAGTATGCTCTTTCGTCAAAGTGGAAGGTGTCAATTCCGAACGGTATTCTAATAAGCGCTGGCATTCATCAGATCGAGGCTTCAACCTAATTTCATTCATGCTTTGATCTACTGGGTTATCATAGTAGAATGTATTGATATGTTCAATGTTATATTTCATGGCTCCTTCACCTCTGTTATTAGAGTGATCCTGCAGCAGGATCTAATAAATAATACGTACGTGAAAAGATGGATCCTATTTCATTACAATGATTCTGGAATCTGTCCAGGAAAGATTTGAGTTCCTCCTGGGAGACCTTCTGAAAATCAATTGATTGAAATTCCTGATCGAGCCGGTTCATCGCATCAAACAGCTCTTCAGAATAATGCGAGACTTTTCCGTCTTCAATGTCACGGACAGCAGCCATGACATGATCAATACAATATCTGATCGAACGAGGGAAGACCTTCTCCCCTATTAAAAATTGCAGAACCTGCGGCGCTGTCATCACTGGTGGATATTGCTTCAAATATGCGTCGAAGCCATTGACAAACTGAAGAGCCGCGAGCCAGTAATAATAATTGTCCGCCGTTTTTTTATCATCGATGAGAAACGTTTTTTCAGAAATTACATTTAAAATCCGTGCCGTTTTCTCAGCACGCTCCAGCCACTTCCCTATTTGAATAAAAGCGTGTGGAACATCTCTTGGCATACAGGATTCTATAATTCCCTGTGAAGTGAACGATAATTGTTTAATATGGTAAAGAAATGAATGAACTTCCCTGATCGACCAATCAATTCGATTTAAATCCTTTACCAGCCAATAGCATTCATTGAGAGATTCCCATAATTCCTCAGGAAGAGTTTCCCGGCTGGACTTTGCGTTCTCTCTCGCATAAGTTACACAATTAGAGATAGAGTTTAAGTTGTGATCGGAAAACGATAAATATTGAATGATCGAATCAGTATCCAGAGTGTGATATAACAGATGATATTCTGTCAGGGACGAGCAGATCTCAATAACCTCTTCCCAGTCTCTATCACTATACATTTCACCGTCAGAAACTTCCAGCATGTTTATGAGGCGGATGCTTACAACGCGTGCATTATTTTCTGCTCTTTCAATGTTTCTTCCCATCCAGTATAAGCTGTCGGCAACTCTGCTCAGCATTACGATTCTCCTCCTTCATTCAAAATCCACGTATCCTTGCCTCCTCCTCCTTGAGAGGAATTCACGACTAAAGACCCTTCTTTAAGTGCCACACGGGATAAACCTCCTGGAATGACATGAGTATGTTCCCCTCGGATCACGAAGACCCTCAAATCTACGTGACAAGGGTAAAATCGTTTATCCTGGAAGGCAGGCAGCCTTGAAAGTTGTATAGTCGGCTGTGCAATATACTGGTGAGGTTCTTCGATTATTTTTTTCTTAAATAATTCAACTTCTTCTTCCTTCGCATGCGGCCCTATCAGCATATCGTAACCTCCGGAGGCACCGACATTTTTAATTACGAGCTTGTTTATATTGGAAAGAACGAATTCTCTCTGTTCCATTTCATCAAGAAAATAAGTATCCACATTGGGTATCAGTGGTTCTTCATTTAAATAATAACGAATCATGGCCGGCACGTAAGCATACACCGCCTTATCATCAGCTACACCATTTCCGATTCCATTTAATATACTGACATTACCTCTTCTATAGGCTTCGAGCAGCCCCGGAACCCCAAGCATGGAATCAGGATGAAAAGCAAGTGGATCCAGGAAATCATCATCAATACGGCGGTAAATAATATCAACCCGCCGCAAGCCTCGGATTGTTTTCATATATACGACATGATCCTTAATAATTAAATCTCTGCCTTCAACCAGTTCAATCCCCATCTGCTGCGCCAAAAAAACATGATCATAATACGCAGAATTATAAATACCAGGAGTGAGAAGAACGGCCTGAAGCTTGTTTGGACTTAGGGCATTAGGAGGAACATGATCCAGCATAGATTCATGTAAATAAGAAACCTGGTGCTCGAGTGTACGGATTGAATGTTTAAAGAAAAACTCAGGAAAGACTTTACGCATAACAAACCGATTTTGATATACATAGGACATTCCGGATGGATTGCGGAGGTTATCTTCAAGAACTCTGTATTCTCCATTTTCGTCTCTGATGAGATCAATGCCTGCGAGAAAAATCCGATTACCAATAGGTGGAGCTAATCCGTTTAGCTGCTTCTGGTAGTAATATGGATTATTATAAATTAATTTTTCAGGGATAATGCCGTCTTTTATTATTTGTTTCTCTCCATACACGTCTTCGAGAAACATATTCAGTGCTTCCACGCGCTGCTTCATCCCGGATTCAATTCGATTCCACTGTCTCGGTGGAATAATAACCGGGATAAAATCAAAGGGCATCGTTCTTTCTGTTCCCACTTCATCACTGTAAACAGTGAAGGTTATTCCCTGTCTGAGAAAACTGAGCTGAGCTGTTTCATTTTTTTCTGTCAGTTCATCAATACTAAAATCATCCAGAATTTGATTGAACCGTTGGTATTGAGATTTTGGCCTACCATCGCTGTCAAGCATCTCGTCAAAAAAAGATTTTGCATCATACGTTTGAAACATCACACAGCCATCCCCCTTTTGGATTTAAAATTACAAAGAGACAGGATATATTATCTTATACCCTGTCACCATGCAAAATAATTATATAAATATTTCGACATTAACGGTCAGATTCCTTTCTAATACCTATTACTTTTCAAATATTTCCTCTGAAATCTTCTTGCCCAAATGTCTTCCCGGGTGATCAATAAGGCAGATGATTTCCATACCGGCTTTTACTTCTGTGGCCGGAACAGGCTCGGCACTGCTTGTCAACAGCGATACGCTGTCTGAATCCTGAAGGGTGGCAGAAATAAGCTTCCCTTCTGCTTCGATAACGACACGGAGCAGTTCTCGTTTTTCCACTTTAACTCTTCCAAGCGGTAAATGCTTTGTCTGTTCCCCGTCGTATACAAACAAAGACTGTCCTGCCTCCATTTCAGATAAATATTTCGTATCCCCATCTTGAAAAATATATTGGTGTACCGCTCCTGCATTTACACGGAACGGTCTGGGAGGGTAGGTTTCTGTAGAACGGTTTTCTGATAATACGAAGACGTAACCATCTCCCGTGTTTCCAACAAACACCCCTTCAGTCGGAGTCAATATATCTGCAAAATCCAAACAAACTCTTGAACCTGTACCAATTCGTTCAACTGTTTGAACTATTCCAGTTATAGGATTTCCTGTGGGGTTACTGGCCACTCTTCTCACGTCCTTTCTAAACTAAAATAGAAGATGCTGCATGTCCGGTACATTCCCGTGACAAGCAGCATTCATTCCCCGGAAGAATTTCCTTCCAATTCTTTCACAATACCTTTCTTAAACTCTTTCACAATAACGAAAGAAAATAAAAGTAGAAATATTACGACCATCGTTTCAGATAAATCCGCTATGTAAACACTGAATGAAGAAAGTATCTGCACCATTAAGATAATAAACCAAATACTTGTAAGCACCTTTAATATGTTTGCCACTTATATCACCTGACATTATGAGAATTTTCGTATCTTTTATTATACCTTATTTACTGATTACTTTCATCTCTTCCCAAATTATATGTATGGCAGGAAACATTTCGGAAGAAGCTATAGTGGAAGGAGGATGACAACTAATGAAAAGATATCATTATTTTTCTGCTGCTGCCGCAGTTCTAGTACTTTTAAGCGGCTGTAAAGAAGGAGCGGGACCATCAAATGAAATCATATTTGATGATACTGTTAAAAAAGTCAACGCCGAAGCCGTACGGGCGGAAGGCAGTGACGTTGCAAAAGCAGAAATGATCGACACCAATGGCGAAAGAATCGGCACGGTTACCTTTCATGAAAAAGATAAAGCTGTCCTCGCTGAAGCTGTATTTCAAACAGGTATTCCACAGGGTTTCCATGGTTTCCATATTCATGAGACAGGGACTTGTGAACCTGATGCCGCGGGGGGAGCTTTTTCCACAGCTGGCAGTCATTATAATCCAGATGGAGGGACCCACGGCGAGCACGCCGGTGACATGCCGGTCATTTACGGACTCGGGGACGGATCAGCGTACATGTACACTGCTTTGGATAAGATTGACGCCCGTCGTCTCGCAAATGAACAGAGAGCAGTTATTGTTCATTCTGCTTCAGATAATTATGCCAACATACCAGATCGTTATCAGAGCAATGATCAGCAGCAGCCAGGTCCAGATGAAGAAACACTCAGCACCGGCGATTCAGGAAATAGGATTTCCTGTGGGGTAATTAAATCAAAATAAATAATTTTCACAAAGCCGCTCTTCCAATCCTTTTCTAAAGTATTCTCAAAAAAACAAGAACTCCGGTAAACAGCGGAGTTCTCTTAAATAAATTATCTCTCTGAAACGCTTGATCCCTGAAGGTCTGGTTCCTTTTTTGATAAAAACCAGCCGCTTGCTGCAATTAAAACTAAGACAATGTAAAAAGTGGTCTTCCATAAAGTTGAATGGGCAAAATCTTCAGGAATAATTCCGAGTGCCGGATGAGCCAGAGTATACACTGCAAGTTTTACCCCCACCCATCCTACAATAACAAAGGCCGCAATTTCGAGACCGGGACGCTTATGGAGAAGCTTTACGAACAACGTAGCCGCAAAACGCATGATAACAACGCCAATTAAACCACCTGTTAAGATTACTAAAAATTTTCCTCCATCCATTCCTCCAATTGCAGGAAGGGGAGTATTTGGCAGCGTTACTGCCAAAGCAACAGCGGCAAGAATCGAGTCAACTGCAAATGCAACGTCCGCAACTTCTACTTTAAGAACAGTTGTCCAGAAGCTTTTCCTAGAGGCTTCTTTTTGCTGCAGCTCCGCTTCTAGTTTTTCTGCTTTATCCTCTTCCTTTTTAAAATAAAATTTTCTCACAATATGGTTAATAGCCATAAACAATAAGTATAGAGCTCCGATTGCCTGAACCTGCCATACGTCAATTAAAAATGAAATAGTAAACAAAGAAGCAAAACGAAATACGAAAGCTCCTGCCAGTCCATAAAACAATGCTTTTTTCCGCTGTTTTTCCGGAAGCTTTTTTACCATTATAGCTAATACCAATGCATTATCTGCAGCTAGAATGCCTTCCAATAATATTAATACAATCAATACCCAGCCGTACTCTAAAAGAATGCTTATATCCATTGTTTTCCCCTTTTCCAATAGTTTGTTTTCGTTTAGCGTACCCGCACAGTTAAAGCTTCAATATAGCATTTTTTTCCATCAAAAAAGACCTCTGCCCCGTTATTTAATAACAGGCAAAGGTCTCGCTGACAACAATTATTGTCCATTAAAACCGGAGAGCTTATACTCTCGTATTGACGATTTTAATGTAACGCTACTCCCCTAAGCAAGGAAATATTTGATTATATACAATGTAATGCTTTTTCTTGAAAAAGTCAATCATACTTTATTCCAATTCCTTCAGTTCTTCTACAAGCTCCGAAAGCTCTTCCCAGCGTTCCATCGCGTTTTCAAGCTCCATGGTTAATACACGCTGTTCTTCGGTCCACTGCTGTACTGCTTCAAAATCGCTCCCTGCTGCAGTTATTCTCTCCTCCACCGATTCAAGCTTTTCCTCGAGTTCAGTGATTTTATCTTCAATTGTCTCCCATTCTTTTTTTTCTTTATAAGAAAGTTTTCTTGATTTCTTTTTTACCGGCGATTCTGGCCCAGGGGATTTGATTTCGTCAGGCACAGTCTGGCTTTGCATTTCGAGTCCTGACTTTTCCCGATAATCCGAGTAATTACCAAAATACAAGGAGACCTCTCGGTTATGAAATACATATAATTTGTCAATGACTCGATCGAGAAAGTAACGATCGTGAGAAACAGTAATTACTACCCCGGGAAAATGGTCAAGATATTCTTCTAATACACTCAGTGTCTCAGTGTCAAGATCATTAGTCGGCTCGTCTAAGAAAAGGACATTCGGTTCCTTCATTAATACACCGAGAAGATAAAGACGGCGTCTCTCGCCTCCTGAAAGCCTATTGATATGATTCCACTGCATCGGTCTTGGAAACAAGAAGCGCTCGAGCATTTGTTCCGCAGTAATGGTCGTTCCCTCCGTTGTGGTGACAACTTCAGCAATCTCTCTAATATATTCAATGACGCGTAAGCTTTCGTCCATATCAGTATGATCCTGCCTGTAATACCCAACATCTACTGTGCTTCCATGTTCAACCCAACCAGTATCAGGTTTTTCAATACGGGCCAGAACATTCAGCAAGGTGGATTTACCGCTCCCGTTTGCTCCAATCATGCCTATCCTGTCTCCGGAAGTAATCAAGCAGCTGAAATCTGAAAATAACGTTGTTCCCCCATAGCCTTTAGAGAGATTCTCCGCTTCAATTACTTTTTTACCCAGCCTTGAAGAGCCAACTGCGAAATCCACTTCTTCTTTACCAGGAGCTGCTTTCACTTCTTTCATTGACTCCACACGCTGCACCCTTGCCTTCTGCTTCGTACCACGGGCTTTCGGCCCGCGCCGCAGCCAATCCAGCTCTTTTCTAAGTGTGTTTTGTCGCTTAACGTCAAGAGATGCTTCAAGAGCCTCTCGTTCTGCTTTTTTTTCTAAAAATAATTCATAATTGCCGAGGTAGGTAAAAAGCCTTCCCTTGTCCAGCTCAAAAATTTTGGTGGTCACGCGATTAAGAAAGTAACGATCATGAGTCACCAGCATTAAGGATCCTTGATAGGTCGATAAATATTTCTCAAGCCATTCTACCGTCTCATTGTCCAGGTGGTTTGTCGGTTCATCCAGAAGTAATAAATCAGCTGGCTGAATCAGCGCCTTAGCAATAGCCACCCGTTTTTTCTGCCCTCCGGACAGTTGGCTTCCCTTTTTAAAAAATTCAGTTACACCTAATTTGGTCAATATTTGCTTAGCGAGTGTACCTGCTTCCCACGCACTGTTTTCGTCCATTTGTTGCTGCAGTTTCAGAAGCTGCTGCTGCTTTCGTTCATTCTCTGGATCTTCATTAAGGAATGCTGCTGCTGTTTCATATTGTCTCAGTAAATTCATTACAGGAGAGTCTCCATCATACACCTGTTCCAGCACCGTTTTCTCTGCATCAAGAATAGGGTCTTGAGGCAGATATTCCACTCGCAAATTATTGGCGTGGTAAATAAAACCATCTTCCTTGCTTTCCTGCCCTGACAGAATTTTTAATAATGATGATTTGCCAGTTCCATTTACTCCAATTAATCCAATTCGATCATGAGGCTCCACCGTAAAAGAAATATGTCGAAATAATTCTTTATCACCGTATGTTTTTAAAAGCTTATCTGCTCTCATTACACTCATTTTTTTCACCTGTCTCCATTAGCTTGTCTATATATCATAACATCTCAAAAATTAAAGAAAAATTGGCTTGTCGAAAAGTTCAAAAGGTGAAAGCCTTACTACTCGTATCTCTCATTATTTAAATAAGATAAAACTATTTTTAAATAAAAAGAGAACCGGCACCATTTGGGCCCGGCTCTGAATTACATTGATTTCTTCCGTTTGTTGTTTTTGCGGCTGTTTTTCCACTGCTGATCAGAACGTGATGACCGAAATGGCCGTTTTTTCTTATTGCCCTGTTTTTTTCCGCCTTTTGGACGCAGTGGTGCTTCTTCTGTCAATTTTACTGATGATTGCTCTGAGGAGGTAGTGTTCAATTTTAACGCTGCAGATACAAGTGTAACTGCATCATAACCATTGAGGAGCGTTTTGGCCGTACTTTCAAGCTCCTCTAAATTATCATTTTTAATCACTTCAAGCAGTTTGCTTACTGTCTGCTGGTGACGCCCCTCCATCGCTTCAGTAAAAGTAGGCATCGACTGTCTGTCAATTTTTTTCTGTGTTGTTTTTTCGATAAAGGAAAGATGGCCCATTTCTCTCGGGGTTACGAAACTGTAAGCGATTCCTCCTTTTCCGGCTCTTCCGGTCCGGCCGATACGGTGCACATAGCTTTCCGGGTCCTGAGGAAGATCAAAGTTATAAACATGTGTCACGCCGCTTACATCCAATCCTCTAGCCGCAACATCTGTAGCCACAAGAATGTCTACTGCGTTATTTTTAAATTTGCGCAGAACCTGGCTTCGTCTCTCCTGTTTAAGATCACCGTGAATTCCTTCTGCAGCATAGCCCCTTTGATTAAGGGCTTCAGCAAGCTCATCAACACGCCGCTTTGTTCTCCCAAATACAATGGCGAGGTCCGGAGGAGTAATATCCAACAAGTAGGATAGAGTATCAAATTTTTGCTTTTCCGGAACTTCAATGTAGCGCTGCTCAATATTAGATACAGTCAGCCCTTTGCTTTTAACTTTTACAACTTCAGGATCATTCATAAATTGAGCTGTTACATTTTGCAGGCGCGGAGGCATCGTGGCAGAGAACAAGAAGGTGAGTCGTTCTTCCGGCACCTCTTTTAGAATTGTTTCAATATCTTCGATAAAACCCATGCTCAGCATTTCATCGGCTTCGTCAAGCACGACCATGTTAATATACGCCGGGCGGATCGTTTTACGGCGCATATGATCCATCAAACGGCCGGGCGTGGCTACTATAATCTGCGGGCTTCTCTTGATTGCCTTGATTTGGCGGCCGATTTCCTGGCCTCCGTAAATAGCAAGGGCTCTTACACCTTTATGGCGGCCAAGCTTATTAAGCTCTTCTGATACTTGAATAGCAAGCTCACGGGTAGGGGCCAGAACAAGTCCCTGCGGGTGCTTTTCATCCAATTTCATTTTTTCGATCATCGGAATACCGAAAGCAGCTGTTTTACCAGTTCCTGTCTGAGCCTGCCCTATAATGTCTCGACCTTCTTTTGCTATTGGAATAACTTCTGCCTGAATAGCTGTGGCTTCTTCAAATCCCATGTCCATTATCGAACGGAATATACTCTGTTCAATATTTAAATCTTGAAATAATGTCAATATACTAACTCCTTTTTTTCTATTGTTGCCGGTTTAATATTATTTATTTTTCCCCGTCTTCCGGGTTTCATGTGAGATTAGAAAACCAAAATGTTGTGGTAAGACAAATAAAAAATGAGCATCCTGAAGTTTCTTGAACAGGTTATGCCCATTACGGATGGTAAAGCGTGTCCGCTGGCTTAAACCAACTAGAACAGTTTAGCACACTATTGCAGCGATTGTCATCCCTATCCTCCAAAGAAGAAATACTTGACTAATTCAATATAAGTGGCAATTGCTCCATTATACTTAAACTATAAAGCAAAAAGCATTTATAAAAAAGAATTATTACTATTTCGTAATGAATTTTTAATGTTTCATCCGTTGAATCGAAATATGTTTGGGCGTAAACTCGAAAATGTGGCAGTCACTGCAGGGGTGTGTGACTTTAAGGAGGTCTATGGCGGTGGAAAAACAATATGCGTATTTTCACGATGCTTCACAGAGGCAAGTCACTGTAGGGACGAAAGAAGATATCGAAAAGCTCAATAGAGATAATCATGAAATTGTTTACTGTGCTACTCAAACGGAACTGGTTAGCAATGTAAGAGAATTTTATAAAAGAGAATGGATTGTAACTCTTGCAACGAGATTAAAGACCTTTGAAGAAGAATTATTTATGACTTAATTTCAACTTATTCCTGCGGTGTGCCTTCCCTGGGAGTTCTAAAAATACATGAAATGAAACGAGGCTGTCTCCTAGATGAGGACAGCCTCCTTATTATTTATTCTTCAATTTCGATAATGCTTCCGCTAAGGCTGGGTTGGTGAACTCATCGTCCTTGCTCTGTTTCTTTAAATATTTATTCACATCCTGCTTGGTCGCTTTATAGTTCTTCTCCTGCTTCCTTCTCTGGTTAAAAGCTGCTTCCTTTTCCTTGTAACCGCAGCGGCATACAAAAACCTTTCCGCTGCCTTCACCATGAAGATCCATTTTCTTTTTGCATTTAGGACAGCGCGCATTGGTCACTTTAGAAATATTTTTCTTGTATCCACAGCTTCTGTCCTGACACACCTTCATTTTTCCCCGCTTCCCATTTACTTCGAGAAGATGCTTTCCGCACTCAGGACATGGAGTTCCTGTAATATTGTCATGTTTAAAAGACTTTGTGCTCAGTTTAATTTCTTTTACAATAGATTCTGCATATTTTTTCATCTCTTCAATAAATACTTCTTTTTTGAGAAATTCCTGCTCAATATTTTTTAATTTTTGTTCCCATTGAGCTGTCAGTGCAGGGGATTTAAGCTCTTCAGGTGCAAGCTCCAGCAATTGCCTTCCCTTCGATGTGACTTTTAAAGTCTTTCCTTTTTTCTCTAATAAATAACTATTCAAAAGTTTATCAATAACATCAGCTCTTGTCGCAACCGTGCCGATGCCCCCGCTTACCTTTAGCTGCTTCATCAGCTTTTGATCAGCGCCAGGCATGTAGGGTGCAGGATTTTCCATTGCAGACAACAAAGCCCCTTCATCTAATGGCGGCGGAGGACTCGTTTTGCCACTTTCTGTTTTTAAAGATGCTATCTTTATTAAATCCCCTTTGTGCAGAGGGGGAAGCTCCTGTTGATCCTCGTTTTCGGTCTGAAATAATGCCTTCCATCCCTGCTGTAAAACCCGGTTCCCTCTAGCCATAAATCTTTCAGAACCAATAGTGGCGTGCACTGCTATTACTTCGTATTCGGCAGCAGGGTAAAAGGACTGAAGAAAGCGCTGAACCACCATATCATATATATTTCGTTCTTTATTTGAAAATTGTTGGAAATCAGGAGCTGATTCCGTAGGTATAATAGCATGGTGATCAGTTACCTTTTTATTCTGCACGACATTACTGTTGATTTTCAATCCGCGGCGGTTAATTGCAAGCACATGCTTCGAATAAGGATGGACATCACATGCTTTTAACCGATCTTTTAGTGTAGATAAAATATCCGTTGAAATATAGCTCGAATCTGTACGGGGATAGGTTACGACTTTATGCGTTTCATACAATCGCTGCATGATGGAAAGAGTTTCTTTCGCAGAATATCCATACCTTCCGTTAGCCTCCCGCTGCAGCTGAGTCAGGTCATATAATAAAGGGGCAAACTGTTTTTTCACTTTTTTATCTACCTGTGTAATATTCGCACTCTTTCCCTGCTGCTCTTTTACTATGCTTTCTGCATCGTCTGTTGAGAAAATACGGTCTTCTCCTGATTTCTCATCCCGCCAAGTCAGGGAAAAATTTTTATCTGTAATGGCGATGATTCTTTCAAAGGAAGCCGGTTTAAAACTTTGAATATTTTTTTCTCTTTGAGCGACAATCGCAAGCGTCGGCGTCTGCACTCTCCCGCAGGACAGTTGTGCATTGTACTTGGTAGTCAAGGCTCTTGTCGCATTCATGCCCACGTACCAATCAGCCTCCGCTCGTGCTTCTGCTGCTTTAAATAAAGAAAAGTACCGGCTGCCATTCTTTAATTCTTTAAATCCATTCTTAATTGCCTGATCCGTTACAGAGGAAATCCATAAACGTTTTAATGGCTTCTCTACGTTTGCTTTGGCCAGAATCCAGCGGGCCACAAGCTCCCCTTCACGTCCAGCGTCTGTAGCGACAATAATATCTTGAATATCCTGCCTGTGCAGCAGACTTTTAACCGTTTGAAACTGCTTCCCACCCTTTTTAATAACTGTTAAATTCAGGCGAGGAGGAAGCATCGGCAGATCCTCCAGTCTCCAAGTCTGATATTTTTTATCGTAAACTTCCGGGTCTGCATGAGTCACCAGGTGGCCAAACGCCCATGTGACCACGTAGTGATTACCTTCGAAATATCCATTTCCTTCTTTTTTACAGTCCATCACCCTGGCAATATCCTTGCCGACGGAAGGCTTTTCAGCCAGGATTAGCGATTTATTCATGTGTCTTCCCTGCCTTTAATTGTCCCTGAGGAGTATTCAATTCAATTACATTTCCGGAGGGATCCAGGCAGTAAAGCTGGGCAAAACCAGCGATACTATCGGGTTTTGCTGTGAACGGAACGTTGTGATGCTCAAGGTGAAGCTTTGTTTCTTCATAATCTTTTACCCGGAAAGCAAAATGCGGTGCGCGCGTATTAATTTCTGTATCAATGGTCTTTTCTGTGTCTTCAATTAAATGAAGCTGCTGGCGCCCTATTTTATACCATTCTCCGTTAAAATCAAACGGCGGCCGTTCTTCGAGCTCTAATTCTAAAACATTCTCGTAAAACTGTTTAGCTTTTTCCACATCTGCCACGGTTAAACTCACATGGTGAATTTGTTCATAACGTATCATGCTATCCCGCCTTTCCTTCTCATTAAGAAGTATATCACGTAGTTACATCCCGCTTCATTTTAAGCTATCATGGGTAAGGATACAGTATCCGGAAACGCGACAGGCGGCATCCCGCTGATCAAAGAATCAGAAAGAAATTGATTCAAACACATAAAGAAACATCCGCCCGTTTGTTGGAAGGGGCGGATGTTTCTTTATCATTGAGCTTTTGTATTAATCGTTACATCAATGTTTCCTCTAGTGGCTTTAGAATAAGGGCAGAACTGATGAGCTGCGGTGGTCAGCTCTTCTGCTTCTTCCTGGGAAACTCCCTTAACTTCAACATCAAGCTGTACTCCAATTTTAAAACCATTATCCTGTTCATCCTTTAATAAGCTTACAGCCCCTGTTACTTTTGAATCGATATCTTTGTTCTGTTTTTCTGCCATAAGATTGAGTGCACCATCATAGCAGGCGGCATATCCTGCAGCAAACAGCTGCTCCGGGTTTGAGCCGGTTTCATTAGAATCCCCGCCGGGCATTACTAAATTTAAGTCGATTAAACCGTCACTGGATTTTACGTGGCCTTCACGTCCTCCATCAGCGGTAGCATAGGATGTAAAAATTGGTTTCATTACGAATCATCCTCCAATTTATAGAATCTCAAAATTAATTAACCTTTATTTCTATTCCACCACGTGGACGTGCATTAAACGTGTAAAACTTTATAATTGCAATGTAATAAACAATCCAGACTGAGTAAGTAGAATCGTCTGGATTTTGCAGTGAATAATATTTTTTGTTCCAGCATTAGTTTTAATTACTATCTGATCACCCGTTCACCCTTCAACATTTCCTCTTTACAGAGCGGGCATGTTTTATTTTTTTCGGTTATATTTTGTGAATCGATTTCCTGCCAAATATTACAAGTGGCTGAAGAACAATACCATACTGATTTTGCCTGTTTCTTATGCCGGCCGGTAAACATATCTTCTATAAATCTTGAAATACCTACTTTTCTACCTCTATAAAAGGATGGGGAGCTGAGGTATAAACATTCTTTCGCCCGGGTGGCAGCTACATACGCTATTCTTCGTTCCTCTTCTAATGCTTTATCCTGAGTAATATGGCCGTCAATGATTGATTTTCCCTTCATTGACTCAATAACGGAGCTGTGAGGAAGGATTGATTCAGATAAACCGATGAAAAAAACATATGAAAATTCAAGTCCTTTTGCCCGGTGAATTGTCATTAGCGACACAGCATCGGTTTGAGGATTTTTCTTAAGCTCTTCCATTTGGTAAAAGGTTTCTCTCATAGAATCAATAAATTTTACAAAAGAAGAAATATCCTCAAATCGCTTTGCAGAGCCTTCTAGCTCATCAAGTGCTTCCAATAGCGAGTCTTTATAACTGGTTGAGGCTTTTGCGTCTTTCGTGTCCAGATATACATCATAAAAGGAAGTTCTCATTCGTTTAATAGCTGTGGCAGGTTTCATCTTTTCTATCGAATCGAGCAGGTTTAAGCGTTCTTTTACAGTTTTAACCTGAAATGGTTTAAGATTACTTGAATTTGCAACCTGCAGCAGCGGATGAACCTCTGTATTTTGAAGGACAGAAGATAAAGCTGCCTCTCTTGAAATATATATAGAAGGAAGCACTCCTTCAACTGCTTTAATATCATATTTGTCTATTATTAAACGAAGGTGGTCAATCAATGGGCGTACTGCTGCCTGCTCATAAAATAATTGATTTTGGCTTGTATAATAAATAAATGGAATTCCTGCTGAGGTTAATTCTTCGAATATCGCCCTGCTGCTGCTTGCTGTACGATAAAGAACAGACATATCCCTATATTGTTCACCTTTATTCTTTAAAAGCATCATTTCATCGACAACTGCTTTTGCTTCTTCCTCCACATTTGCAGCCCTCAAAAACTGCGGCTCAGCATTGTTATCTTTTCTTCTCCGGGAAGCATACATCTTTTTCTCTCTACGGTATTTATTTGGCTGAATAATTGAGTTAGAGAAGTGGATGATCTGCCCCGGAGAGCGGTAATTACTTTCAAGTTTTACAGTTTCAGCTGATGGGAACACTTGATCAAATTGAAGAATGAATTCATTCCGAGCACCGTTGAAAGAATAAATAGTCTGGTCATCATCCCCTGTCACTGAAAGGTTTTGATGCGTATTGATCATAACTTTTAACAATTCAAACTGTAAATAATTCGTATCCTGAAATTCATCTGCCATTACATACTCGAATCTGTTTTGTACTCTTCTTCGCAGATCGTGGTTAGACTGAAGCTCCTGTAAGGCTTTTACCAAAATATCGTCAAAATCAATGGAATGCTGCTGCTTTTTCCATTTCTCAAAAGTTTGAATCACTTGTAGGGCCGTTTCCCCGGCTGAATTATCTAATGACTTGTTATTTAATTTACAGTGAGACAAATACTCCAGTAGAGTTTCCGGTTCATATTTTTGATGAAGCCCTTTTTCTTTAAGGAGTTTTTTCATCACAATTTGTTTATACCTTTCACTGGCTATTATCTTCTCAGAATGACCACATCCACGGATCATTTTTAAAAAAACAGAATGAAACGTACCAATATGTATGAGTGAGGCTTGCGACCGCTGTAACCCGGGAAGAAGTCCCACCCGCTCTCTCATTTCCTGGGCCGCTTTTTTTGTAAATGTGATCATAAGAATTTTTTGGGGGTTAATTTGCTTGACCCTGAGTAAATAACCAGCACGACAGGTCATTACTGTCGTTTTTCCCGATCCCGGGCCGGCAAGAGCTAACAGGGGGCCTTCTCCGTGACGAACCACGTGGATTTGTTCTTCATTTAAAAGCATTCCTTGTTTTTCCAGCTCCCGGAAATACCAGGCATCTACTTCTTCGTTTTTTACTATCGTTTTACTGTTTTCCTCCGAATCCAAGATTGGATTTTGATGAAGCATTCCGGTCCAATTCGTAATATCCCGATATTGATTCTCCATTCATGTTCCTACCCTCTTTACCTTTTTCCCAGCTAATTTTACAGCTTCAGACGAAAAATAAAAACTCCTTTCCATTCGTTATGAATGATCGATAAAACTGAGAAAACGCTTTCAATTGTACTGCATCACAGCATGCACCGCAAAAAATACAATAAAATTTCTTTTGAGGACCTTGCAATATGGAAAATCCCATGATATGATGTAATTGCTATTTTGTCATCTAAGCTTCAGAGACATCAGCATGATTCATCAGCAGCTTAGGTAATTGCAAGATAAGTAATATTATTCGTGCATGAAATGATGCACACAGGAGGATCTCCACATGGAACAAGGTACAGTAAAATGGTTTAACGCAGAAAAAGGCTTTGGATTTATCGAGCGCGAAGGAGCAGACGATGTATTTGTACACTTCTCCGCTATTCAGGAAGAAGGATTCAAAACATTGGAAGAAGGTCAGCAAGTCAGCTTCGAAATCGTCGAAGGCGACCGTGGACCACAAGCTGCTAACGTAACTAAAGCATAATAAACCAACCCATAATATAAAAAGCTCTCTGATTTCAGAGAGCTTTTTTCATGCTTGCATTTAATAAACCCTTCGCAGGCTTATCAGCGAAGGGTTTAAACCTATTTTTTTTGAAAAAGATCCGTAAAAAAGCTCATAAACGCCTGGGTGATTTCAATGGACTGAAACGTAAACAAGCTTGCTGCAGTTAAGGAGAGCAGCCCTACTGCGATAATTCGTGTATGCTGTAATACGTGTAACCATGCCATTATTTATCATCCTCCTCGTGAAATAATCATACTCCTTTCCCTCAAAAATGCAATACATTTTTTTTAGAAAACTTGAGTCTAAAAGCCTTACAGCAGCTTCTCCGAGGGTTTATTTTCCTTGCTCCTTCCATCTAAAAACTCTCGTATTTCTTTTTTTAATCCTATTGATTTTGCTACTTTCATAAGAATTATCCCAGAATAAGTGATATTCCTTTATAATGTGAATTAATAGACAATTAAAAGGTGGATAACATTGGAAAATAAAATTGTGATAATTACTGGAGCAAACAGTGGCATTGGACTACATACTGCAGTAGGTTTACTAAAAAAAGGTGCTCATGTAATATTTGCCTGCCGGAGTAAAGAAAGAGGAAATCAGGCAATGCTCATTGCAAAAGCGGCTTCATCCTCAGATAAAGTTTCCTTTTTGCGCTGCGACCTTTCCTCCCTGCGAAGTATTAATGAGTTTGTTTCTGCATTCACGACGAAATTCAACACATTGGACGTACTTATAAATAATGCGGGGGTCGTCACTACTAGAAGAAAAGTAACGGAAGATAATTTTGAGCAGATGATTGGTGTCAATCATCTGGGACATTTCTATTTGACCCATCAGCTCCTGCCATTCCTGAAACGTTCTTCCAATGGAAAAGTAATTCATGTGTCATCCGGCGCTCACAAGTGGGGAAATATTTATTTTCCCGATCCGCATTTACATCGAGGGTTTGGTATTTGGAAAGCTTATTGTCAGTCGAAGCTTGCCAATATATTATTTTCCAATCGTCTTGCAGAGCAGCTCTTGGGCACAAATGTAACATCTAATGCCCTGCACCCCGGTGCAGTCAGCACAAATATTGGAGTCAGTCGAGAAAACGGCTTTGGGAAGTCCATTCATAAGCTGCTGCGGCCACTTTTCTTAACACCTCAAGAAGGTGCTGAGACGTCTATATATTTAGCTTCTCAATCGACAAATTTACTAAACGGCGCCTATATTGCAGATAAGCAGTCAGTTACTTTTGAAGGGGCTGCCGGTGATCCCGTACTAGCTGAAAAATTATGGACCTGGAGCGAAATAGAAATCGAAAAGAATGGATTTCGCCTGCATGTTAACTGATCCTAAATGACGGGAATAGAAGAGAATTACTGGAAAGGAGTAAAAGATGCGATATTTATTTGTATCCGCTTCGATTATCCCAGTTCTAATCCTCTCTTCGTGCTATGAGAAATCAAATGATGATAATTCGACTCAAGAAAATCCTGGTGCAACTGAAAATGATGGGGATGAAAACAGTTCTTCAGGCACTTCATCCAATATTGAAACTGTGGCAGAGGAACTGATCATCCCATGGGCAGTGGAAAAACATGAGGACGAATTTTTCATCACAGAACGCGAAGGAAATATTGCGCGTGTTCAAAATAATGGCAGTGTTTCCCGGGAATAAGTGGAAACATCAGAAGAAATTGTGAGTCGGGGAGAGGGGGGCCTGCTTGGGTTTGTACTTGACCCAGAATTTACTCACAATCAACGTGCCTACCTCTACCACACGTATAATGGGAGAGATAGCCTTGCCAATCGTATTATTGAGGTGAGACGGAACGAAGATACATGGTCGGAAACGGCTGTGCTGCTGGAGGACATTCCTGGTGCCCAGATTCACAATGGCGGCCGCTTAAAGATTGGGCCGGACGGAAAGCTTTTTGCGACTGCCGGGGATGCTGATGATCCAGATGCCGCCCAAAATCGAGAAAGCCTGGCCGGCAGTATTCTGAGGCTAAATCTTGACGGAAGTATTCCCGAAGATAACCCCTATGAAGATTCTTATATTTATTCATATGGACACCGAAACCCGCAAGGTCTTGCCTGGAATCAGAAAGATGATTTGTACAGCTCTGAGCACGGCTCTTCAGCCTATGATGAAATAAATTTCATCGAGCCGGGAAATAATTATGGATGGCCTGAAAACACCGGCGACGATAATAAAAATGAAATGACTCCCCCGCTGATTCACTCTGGTGAGCAGACCTGGGCACCGTCAGGAAGTATATTTGATGAGCAGAATCAATATTATGTGACGGGACTGCGGGGGACTCAGCTTATGAGATTCAACTTAGAGGAAGAGGATATGGAGGTGGTTCTGTCAGGTGAAGGCAGACTCAGGGACGTAATGATCAGCGGTGATGAAATGTATGTCATCACGAATAACCGCGATGGGCGCGGGAGTCCCTCTGAAAATGACGATCAGCTGCTCCGGCTGACAAATTTTGAAGCTCAGGAGTAATACTGGCAGAGGTACAACAGAAGCAGTGACTAATAATGGAGGCGGGATCCATCTTCCCTGCCTCCATTAAGCTAAAAAATTTTCTTGCGGTCTCTTTCTTCTTTTAATATCTCTACTGCTTCCCGGAAGCGCTGAGAATGCACCACTTCTCTCTGTCGCAAAAATTTTAGGCCATCATTTAAATCCGGGTCATCGGAAAGATCAATAATCCATTGATACGTTGCTCTAGCTTTTTCCTCCGCTGCAATATCTTCATATAAATCTGCAATAGGATCGCCTTTAGCCTGGATATAAGAGGCCGTCCAAGGCACACCAGAAGAATTTTCATAATAAAGCGCATTATCATGGATGACATAATGATCTCCCAGTCCTGCGGCTTTCATTTGCTCCGGGGTTGCATCCTTGGTTAGTTTGTAGATCATGGTGGCAATCATTTCTAAATGAGCGAATTCCTCTGTGCCAATGTCTGTTAAAAGGCCGACTACTTTATCGGGAATAGAATAGCGCTGATTCAAATATCGTAAAGCTGCAGACAGCTCTCCATCTGCCCCTCCATACTGCTCGACTAAGTATCTGGCCAGCGTTGGATTACAGGTGCTGACCTTAACAGGGTACTGCAGTTTTTTTTCATATATCCACATGAGCGTCCCCCCTTTATAATTGCCATGGCCACGGCGCTTTGTTCCAGTTCCACGGATAGCTGCTGTAGCTGAGGCATTGACCATACTGTAAAAGCGGTCCGTAATACTCCTCCACACTGAATTTAAGGTGCTGCCGATACTGTGCAGTTTCATTAAATTGTTGGATCGCCTCATAGTCGTCGGGGTGAGTGTCCAAATACAGAGTTAATTCTACGAGTACGAAATCAATCGCCTGTAATTCCTCCATCAATCGATAAAACTCTTCTGGAAGCTGTGTCTGCTGATCCTTCATTCCTCTTCCCTCCACTCATGAGGCTTTTTATAAGGAGAAAAAAGTGCAGGCCAAAGGGTCCCGCTGAACAATGCTTCCTGCGGGGTGTATTGAGGCAGTCCAGGAGGTTGGAAGCCCATATAAAGATTAGGAGGAGTCTCATAGGATTTCACTTTAATCGGAGGGCACGGATCATTCGGACCGATGTACGGACGATAAAACTTTCGTTGTGTGAATTCTTTCATGCTGTAACCTGCCTTAAATCCGACTTTCTGCCATCTTATGATCCGCAGGCTTTAATTAGAACGCTGACGACTCTTTCTTTTCCAGGCAGCTTTCAACCTTTTTGTCCAGCTTAGATTAAGAAAAACATCAATGGTGATGCTGATTATTAGTCCGTATAAAACTACCCCAAATATACTTAACGTAACAAGAATTGACTTTCCAGCTGTAGTCGCCGGCTCAAAGTCAGTTCTCCCGAAAAACAATAGAGAGATAATACTGCTGAAGAATGCATCAATATAGCTCTGAATCTCTGGCTCTAAGTAGTATAAAGGAATAACTGAAATAAACAGCATTAGAAATGTTATCGCTGCCACTATGAAATAGCTTTGGCGCTTTAAAAACCTTATAAATGGCATAGTATAATATTTTGTAATTGTTTTTAAACGCAAAAGATGCAATATTCTTGCCAGCCTGGCCATTTGAAACAAAGCGTCAAGGGGAACAATCGCAATGAGAAGAAATGGATTACTTTTAATAAAGGCCCATTTGCTTGGACTGGTAAAAAAACGATACACAAAATCAACGACAAAAATCGCCCAGGTGATCCAGATAATTAAGTCGTTAACCCCTGTATCATACCAAATTGTTCCCACAGCCAGAACCGCAAGAAGCACCATGAAAGCCTCGTAGGAAATATCTCTTTTTGGTTTATTGAGCTTAAACATATGAATGCACTACCTTCTTATCAGCTTCCGTAATCTTACCATACTAGCATAGATAACTTTGTGTTACAGTTCTGCCTTGCTTGTGAAAGTATACGCTTTTTTTGCATGCTGCTCTTCAGAAAGACTAACTTTCATAATAAAAAATATAGATTAATTGATTAGTAGCTATTGCATTTAATATATAATATCTATATAATATAATTTGTCTCGCGGTTGTGGCGGAACTGGCAGACGCGCACGGTTCAGGTCCGTGTGGGCATTGTGCCCTTGGAGGTTCGAGTCCTCTCAACCGCACCAAACATAAACTAAGTAATAGAGCTGACCGGAAGAGGTCAGCTCTTTTTTATACAGATAAATGTCGTCCATTAAGAGTACCGTATTTTTTCAATACCACTACAGCTAAGGAGTGTATAGTTTTGAGAGAAATTTCTGAGTGGATTCAGGCCTCCCGTTATACTGTTTTAATGACAGGTGCCGGCATGTCAACGGAAAGCGGCCTCCCGGATTTTCGTTCAGCAGACGGTTTGTGGAATAATAAAAATCCGGCCGAACTCGCCAGTGTAAACGCACTCACGAATAACCGTGAAGAATTTATAGCATTTTATAAGGAACGAATGAAAGTAATTGCTGAAACTAAGCCTAATATGGGTCATTATTATTTAGCAGAATGGGAAAAAGCCGAAAAAATCCAAGGAGTAATTACTCAAAATGTAGATGGACTTCATCAGGCCGCCGGAAGCAGACGTGTTGCTGAATTACATGGATCGCTGACAGCTCTTCACTGTTATTCCTGCTCCGAAAGATATGATTACACAAAATACTTACGTGACGAAATAACGTGCAGCAGCTGTGGTGGTTTTTTAAGACCAGATGTAGTTTTATTTGGGGAAATGCTTCCTGACGAAGCAATTTCCTTCTCGCAGCAGCACACTGCAAACGCTGACCTGTTTATTGTGCTGGGCTCCAGTCTGTCCGTATCTCCCGCTTCCTATTTCCCGCAGGACGCAAAACAAAATGGGGCACGCCTTGTTATTATTAACCATACAGAAACCGAACTTGATTCAATTGCTGATAAAGTAATTCAGGGAAGAAACATAAGTGATGTACTCTCCAGCATTGATGTATTGTTTGACGAAAGTTTGAAATAGGAGAGATGGTTCACATTCCATTGCTTTATTTTTCAAATAGTAAAAGCACGCTGCACTGAAAGAACCAGCTGCAACGTGCTTGTATTAACAAAAGCTGTCTTTTGGTTTTGGAACGGATAGTCCAAATAGTGGTCTCAGGAACAACGCAAGAAACGTCCCTGCGAGTGCCATGACCGCCCAGACATACCCGTGCAGGCTAAATGACGCAATGCCACCAAAATATGCTCCAATGTTGCATCCAAAAGCTAAGCGTGCTCCATATCCCATCAATAGCCCCCCTATAATCGAAGCAGCTGCATTCCCTTTTGTAATTTTTGAGAAGTTGAATAGTCCTGCTGCTGCGGAAGCTAAAAATGCACCCAGTATTACACCAAAATTTAATACTGTTGTAGAATCTGCAAAGATAGATGATTGAAGCTGAGCTGCATTCTCCTGCCAATATTGCCACTCTGAAACATTCATTCCGAAAGTTTCCAATGTCTTAGAACCCCATAGGGTAAAAGCTGAGGTTACCCCCCAAGGTGTGCCGCGTGTCATTAATGTTAGAGCATTCAGCACAGCGAGTATAATAGCTGCTGCAATTAACGGCCAGGAGCCGCGGATTATTCTTTTTAATCCTTTTTCACTCGGTACGGCAGCCATTTTGGGAGGATTTTTCTTTTTTTCAATCCATAAAGTAAGCAAAATAATAATTCCAAAAATTAGAACAGATACAAGCCATGCTCCGGAATATCCCAGTCCTGTTGAAGTGGCCAGGGAAATAGGTTCCGCAGCCGGTAAATCCTCCGTCCAAAAGTACAAGTGAGCTGCTCCGATGGTAGCGCCGATTATAAAGAAAAATAATGTGATAAACATTACTGAACGGCCGCCTCCGACAGCGTACAGAGTGCCTGACGCACACCCGCCGCCAAGCTGCATGCCAATGCCGAATATAAATGCTCCTACGAGCACACTTATACCGACCGGAGATACATACCCTGCCGCTTCACCTCCAAAAAAAGTATAGCCTGTGGCTAATATTGGAGCAAATAATGTAACAGCAACGATCAGCATGACCATATGAGCCCGTAAAGCCGTGCCGTTACCTACGGAGGCTAAGCGACGAAAGGCGGATGTGAATCCAAAGCGTGCGTGAAATAAAGTATATCCGAGCAGAGTGCCAATCACCATCAGAAGGGGCTGAACGATTGCCTGCGTTGCCGCAAGGAAAATGGTGAGAGCAGTACCAGCAGCGATGCCGCCGATCAACAGCCTGGTCTGGGGGGAATTGAGCTGTTTACTGCTTTGTTTCACCTCAGTCTGCTGAGTTACCGGCTGAACATTTGTAGCCATTTATAATTCACCTCTTAATCTATCGTTTTAGTAGGGATTTCTTTCAAAGAATACAGTTGATCGAAGTGTATGTCAATATAATTGCTCTCCATAACGAAATAAGACGGCAGAAAAGATTCCCTGCCATCTTATTTCCATATTCTCAAAACTTTTCAATTATTGCAGTTTGATCTATTGCTTTTAATGGGAGGTTCGCAGGTCCCTCAAGAACCTCCCCCTTTGTGGTGAATCGAGATCCGTGGCACGGGCAGTCCCAGCTTGTTTCTGCTTCGTTCCATTCTACTTCACAGCCCATATGGGTACAGGTGGTATCGATTAACTGAAGATCTCCCTCGTGCGTACGATAGGCGCCTGCTCTTCTTCCATCCAGGTTTACCACAGCCCCTTCCCCGGGTTCCACATCCTCGACTGACTTATTTCCCCGTTCTGCATGAGTTTTCACAAATTGCACCGCAACATCGGTATTTTCTTTAACAAAGGTTCCGCTTGATTTTAAGGAAGCATTGCGGCCCGGATCATAAAGCTCTTCATATCGATTGTATTTAGCTGAAACGATATCACTCAGCAGCATTGCAGCATTAACACTGTTTGTCATTCCCCATTTATTGAACCCGGTTGCTACGAAAATATGG
Source organism: Alteribacillus sp. HJP-4 (assembly GCF_042139015.1). Taxonomy (NCBI): domain Bacteria; kingdom Bacillati; phylum Bacillota; class Bacilli; order Caryophanales; family Bacillaceae; genus Alteribacillus; species Alteribacillus sp. HJP-4. The sequence continues at coordinate 37,868 of NZ_JBHIKY010000028.1, forward strand.
TTATCTCCGGCAGTCATTCTGCCAACATAAGGCACTTTATCTAGAGTTGTCAGATCCTGTGCAGACCAGCGACTTTCTATCGACTGAATGCCGAAATGTTTGCCTGCAAATCCTTTTAGTGCCTCAAAGTGATCCATCGTATTCGGACCCTTGCCTGTTTTATGATTTTCTCCGCCGATCAGTGCCAGTTTTTCTCCATTAGAACTCGTCCAGCGAAATGACCTGCTCGGCTGTCCGACAGATAAAAACATTCCATCAGGCAGCGGTGCTTCAGTTCTCACAGCTATTGCGTAAGATCTCTCCGGGTGTAGTCTGGAAAAGTAAAAGCCTTTTAAATCATCAAACGGGAAGTGAGAGGTAACTATAACCTTTTCAGCCAGGACACTCCCGGGTCCCTTCGTTATAATTTTCACTGGATCTCCTTTTTCAAGATGAAGAACAGGAGTGTTTTCAAAAATTCTCACTCCTGCTGCTTCGAGCTTTTGAACAATCCAAGTGAGGAATTTAATAGGGTGAAATTGAGCTTGATCCGGCATTTTTAGTGCAGCTTCCACCGGGAAAGGAAGTGGACACTCATGCTTTAGTTCACTTTTGATGCCAAGCTTATCGTAAGCCTGTTTTTCTTTTAACAGCTGCTGCTTGCCTTTTATTGTTTCCGTATACAGCCACGCATCTTGAAGTTGAAAATCACAGTCGATTCTATTTTCATTAACAATTTTTTCCACATATTCCTTGGCTTTTATGTTGGATTCATAATATTGACGGGCCCTTCCTTCACCAAAAGTACCAATTAATTCATCATAAATTTGTCCGTGCTGAGCTGTTATCTTTGCAGTCGTATGGCCTGTTGTTCCATTTGTAAGTGAGGATGCTTCGAGGACAACAGGTTTCGCGCCATGTAATGCGAGTCGATAAGCAGTCATTAATCCTGTAATACCGCCGCCGACAATGGCTATTTCCGACTTTATTTCTTCTTTAAGCGATGGGAATCTGTTAAATTTGTTTGTTTCTCTCCAATATGAAGCAGATTCCCGGGGTAATTTCTTGGATGGATCATTCATGATAGCGATAGCGCCTCCTTCTAAATGGCTGTATATCCTTAATATGAGCCACGTTAAGTAGACCTATGCGTTTAATCCTTTACGTGCTGAATGAGCTGACGTTTTATAGCGTCAGGAATAGGTTCAGTTTTTTGATGAATAAAATTGAAATTAACATACGTCGATATTCCTTCTGCACAGAGTATATCGTTCTGAAGAATTACTTCATAAATATCAAAACTGCTTGTACCAATTCGTTGAATCCAGGTACGTACTGTAACGGGAATGCCATAATAAATTTGATGCTTATATTGTACATTCATGCTGAGGATCACACATTTCCAGTCAGAAAATTGTAAATCAGGGGTAAACATTTGAAATATTTCATCACGACCAGCTTCGAACCACACCGGTATGACGGTATTGTTGATATGTCCAGCACCGTCAGTTTCAGATACTCGAGGCACAATTTTTTTCGAACATCTTTTACCGCCTCTCTATCGAGATACATATTGATTGTTTTCTTCCCAGAACCGCCACGGATAATTCTTAGCGTCACCTGAATTATCGATCCCGATTCTCGGTCCGCTTACAATTTGAGAAGGGGCTGGTCCCTCAGCTAAATACAAGGGAGATTTCCAGAAGGTGCTTCCGTAATCTGCTTTTGTTATGCCGAGCGCTTTCGTCAGTTTCCCAGGGCCGTTTGTTAATTCCTTCTTTTTTTTAATTCCCCTTCTTTTAAACATCAATTCGATTCCCTCTGCCGGCTCCACGGCCCTGATCAATATGGCGTGTGGTGTATCTTGGGGAGCGCAGACAACATTCACAAGACAATGTGTGTGCATTTCGTAAGTATAAACATGTCCTGGGCTTTCAAACATAATTTCCGTGCGATTGGTCCTTCTGTTTCCATAGCTGTGGGCAGCTCTGTCTTCCGGTCCCATATAAGCTTCTGTTTCTACAATCCAACCAGAAGCCGTTCCTTCTGCTGTCTGTTTAACAAGCTTTTTACCTAACAGCATCTTTGCAAGCTCGATTGTTTCTTGTTCATAAAAAGAACGCTCTAAAATTTCCATACGATCACCTTCAGATTAAGGTTGAAAACTATTTCCTTCGCATATCTAAAAAATTTATTTATAATGAAACAAGTGTACTACATATTTGGAGGATCCCAGAATGATATCTACTACTTCTTTAAAATCTATACGCAGCCAAAGAATTATTCTTATTGTCGGTATCATTGTTATTGCATGTAATCTTCGGCCTGCCATTACTTCTGTAGGGCCGATAATTAGTATAATTCGTGAGGATACTGGAATCTCTAATAGTGCTGCAGGACTTCTTACCACACTGCCTTTGCTTGGATTTGCCGTATTTTCCATACTCTCTCCTAAACTAAGTCAGTATATTGGAATATACCCTGCCGTATTTATCGGAATTGTAACACTCGGAACAGGTACATTCATACGCTCTGCCGATTTTCTCGCTGCCTTATTTACAGGGACTGCGCTTGCCGGTATTGGAATTGCTATCTGCAATGTACTGCTTCCTGGTATCGTCAAGCAAGAGTTTCCTCGTAAGGTTGGACTAATGACAGGAGTTTATACACTCTCTATGGGAGTGTTTGCGAGCACTGGCTCTGGTATAAGCTATCCGCTTACTGAATTAGGTCTTGATTGGGAAAACGCACTTGCCATTTGGGGTATCCCTGCCGGAATAGCACTAATCATCTGGCTGCCTCAGCTTCGGCTGTCGCATGAAGGGGCAGGGCAGCAAAGCGCAGGAACTGTCTCAAAAAGCCCGCTGTGGCGTTCCCCGCTTGCCTGGAAAGTTACGTTATTCATGGGGATGCAGTCTTTTTTATTTTATTGTTTAGTCGCATGGCTCCCCGAAATACTTCAAACGAAAAACCTTTCTGTGGGGCTGTCAGGCTGGATGCTCTCTATTATGCAGATCGTCGGTGTGCCTTTATCCTTTTTAACTCCAGTGCTGGCGGATCGTTTTCAAAATCAACGAGGCATTATTGCCGTTCTTTGTACTGTTTATATGACTGGGCTTATTGGTGTGCAGGTAAGCAGCCAATTCTTATGGCTCTGTTTTTTTGTTGTTTTACTCGGTTTTGGACAGGGATCTGCCATCAGTCTCTCCCTTACACTTCTAAGTCTAAGGGCAGCCAATCCTTTAGATGCTTCAAGGCTTTCTGGAATGGCCCAATCCTTCGGTTACCTGTTTGCTGCAGCAGGACCATTATTAATGGGGTTGTTATTTGATATATATGGCACGTGGACACCGGCTCTGTTTATTTTTATTGCTGTTTCTGCAGGTATGTTATTTGTTGGACTTGGCGCAGGGCGTGCCGAATACGTCCAGTCTTATACCCATAATTGAGGCCGCCTCACCGGCGGCCATATTTACACACTAAATTTTTATCAGTCTCATAATACACCAGCGCTGCTGCTCCAAGAAGACCGTTATTTGAGCCGAGCGAAGTCGGTACAATTTGTATATTTCTCGAAACGCTATTCAGTGCATAAGTGGACACATACGATTGCAGGGCATGAAACAATGGCTCTCCTGCGTTCGAGACCCCACCGCCGACTACAATTATTTCGGGGTCATACATATTGATTAAAGAAACACAACCAGTACCGATTTTAGAAAATATTTCCTCTATAAATTCGACTGCAGCTGGATCTCGATCTCTGTACAGTTCCATAACTTCGGAGGAGGTCATATCTCTGCCGAACCGGGCGGAAGCATGTCGTGCGATCCCAGTGCCGGATGCAATCCATTCCAGACAGCCATATTGGCCGCAAGTACATTTTCCGTAAGAAGGATCAACTACAATATGTCCTACCTCTCCAGCATTTCCTCCTGTTCCCGAAATCAACTTACCACCAGACATCATGCCTGCTCCAATACCAGTACTTATCGTAAGATAAATAAAATCATTACTATTTTGAGCAGCACCAAGCCATTTTTCTGCCAATGCAGCAGCAGTTGCATCATTTTGCAAATATACAGGAAGTGAAAATTCTTCTTCTAATAAGGAAACTATAGGAACTCTCCGCCAGCCCGGTAAATTTGGAGGCTCATGCACTGTGTTTTCTTTTAAATTCAATGGTCCAGGCGCCCCCACTCCAATTCCGATTACTTCGTGCCAGCCTGTCGAGCCCTCCACCAGTCCACGGACGACATCAGCAATTTTTGACACCATTTCTGCCGGAGCAGTGTCTCTTTCCATGGGGATAGTCCTGTTATCCTTGAGTTCTCCTCTTTTATTTACCAATCCAATAGCAATTTTCGTGCCGCCAATATCAATTCCAACCGCATACCCCACCTTCAATGACTCCCTTCATTCGCAATCATGAGACTCGCTTTCCCTCTAAGCTCCAATTCTTTATCCTTCGAGCCTGCAGGCAGTATAAAGTGATCTCCTTTTTCAAAAAGATATTTTTTATCATTTAATATAAATTGACCTGATCCTGTAAGGACGCTGAATAAATTAAGGCCGGTTTTTAACGGAAGCGCAAAAGAACCGCCTAAGTCACATTTATAAACCGAGAAATAATTGTCAGAAAGCAGCTCAGTCAGAATTGTTCCACTGCTTTCTGAGAGGATTTTCTTGTTTGGAGTGGCATCCCTGGCAGGAACTGTCGTCACTTCAACTGCTTTTTTTAAATGAAGCTCTCTTTTGTGACCTTCATTGTCAGTTCGGTCAAAATCATAAACGCGGTACGTAGTGTCTGAGCTCTGTTGAATTTCAAGAATTACAATTCCTTTACCTATGGCATGTATAGTACCACTTGGTACAAAATAAAAGTCACCTGACTTTACTGGCACCCTTTTAAAAAGGGTCTCCCATTTTTCCTTCTTTACTTTATCTTTGAACTCTTCTCTGCTGGAAGCATGATGTCCCAGAATCAGCTCCGCTCCAGGCTCGGCATGGGCGATATACCAGCATTCAGTTTTTCCATAAGCTTCGTTTGGCTCAAGCTTCTGTGCTTGTTCATCATTGGGATGGACCTGTACCGATAAAATATCATTGGCATCAAGCAGCTTCACCAACAGCGGAAATTCCCTGACAGTTTTTTCTCCAAATAAAGCCGGTTCGGTATTCCATAGTTCCCGCAGAGTCCATCCCTCATATGTACCTGATGAAATTTTGCTGCTTCCGTTCGGATGTGCAGAAATACACCACGCTTCTCCTGTCTTATTTGTTGGAATGTCATAGCCATACTGGCGCAGACGCTCTCCGCCCCATATCTTTTCTTTGAAAATTGGTTCAAGAAATAAGGGTTCCATCTTCTCCCTCCAATTTTAAATAGTAGGTGCTCGATCTGCATCAAATTTCAATCCAAGATCTGCACGAATCCGATCTGTCTGCCTTAATACAAGCCGTGACTCTGTCAATGTCTTATCTGCAGGCCCTGATTCATTTGTAAGACGTATAAATGCTTCAATCTCATAGCTCATTTCCGGCTTTTCCAGCTCTATGAAGGTTGTTTCAGAGTTATTTCCTTTCACAGGATGGAAGGTGAGTTTTTGAGGAGAATTTATTTTATCTATATACAGTGTTCCTTTTTCACCTTGTATCTCACTTGGCGTCTCTGAATGCGCTATTTTTGAATAATAAATAATCGCTTCAAAATCTTCATATTTCAATAACGCACCAGCCTGGCCATCCACTCCGCTGCTCAGCATTGTTCCAGCTGCATCCAGTGACTGCGGCTCTCCGAAACAGTGGATGAGAGGATACAGACAATATACCCCAAGATCCATCGTTGCCCCGTTTGAGTAATACGGATCAAAAGCATTCAGGACATTACCTTCTAAAAATGCATCATAGCGGCTTGAATATTGACAATAATGCGATACGACGCGACGTACTTTTCCAACCTTAGGCAGCCATTCCTTCATTGTTTGAAACGATGGAAGATATAAAGTTTTAATTGCTTCCATTAATACGACCTCGTTTTGAATAGATACCTCAATCAAACGTTCCGCTTCAATTTCATTAGAACAGAGAGGCTTTTCACACATAACGTGCTTGCCCTGGTCCATTGCAGCTTTTGCCTGTACGGCATGGAAACGATTCGGGCTCGCTATATAAACTGCATCAATCTCCGGGTTAACAAGCATCTCCTGAAAATCATCATACGCTTTTACGATGCTGTATTTTCCAGCCAGCTCCTCGGCTCGATCGAGGTTCCTTGAATAAACTGCTGTAATATTGCAATCATGAACTGCAGCGGCTGCTTCTATAAATTTCTCTGTAATCCAATTCGTACCAATTGTCGCTATGTTCATGACAATTCCTCCGATTTTATTTTTCTATTAGTTTACCATATGGCGCCAGGTTCCCTTCTATAGTTTATCAAAAAGAGGCTGTGACAAAAGAAAATTATTCATTGCAATGTTTAGACGATTCTACTAGGATTGTTTGTTTCCTATGAGTTTTCAATATATGCTCCGTCAAAACGCTTCGCTTTCCGCGGGCACGGCTCAAGCCTTCACGGCAGAAAGAACACTGCCTGGGAGTCTTGAGACTCGTGCTGTTCCCGCAGGAGTCTACGCATTTTGACTACGCAAGAGCACTGCTTTCTCATTCAAAGAAATTAATATTCGACTCTCAAGATGCTATTTTTATTTGTCCAAGCTTTTTCATACGGCCATCTTTGACATTCATTAATTTCATTACGAAAAATACATAATCGCCCTTATGGTGTTTATTTTTCGATTGAAGAATGGAAGGCGGGGACGTTGGGATCAGCGAAGTCTGAAAATCCATTCTGCCGAAGCTTCGCTGAGGCAGAATTAGTTGAAGACAAGCCCCACGGAAAGCGAAGGACTTGTCCACTGCTTTTTTTCCCATGCAAAAGGGGCGAGTATCAGTTATGATACAGCCCCATTATTTTTTGGGAGAACGTCAACTGTTTATAACCATTTGATACAGACCCACTTTTCTAATTGATTACAGAGAAACGATTCTTTTCTCTTGATCTGCTAGGCTTGCGGCTTCATTCAGTCTGGTTAATAGAAGCATGTCCTCCTTGGTTATATGAGGGTTCGTGCCGTGAAGAATTGCTTCACACCATTGCTCCATAGGTGAACGGCCGGAAGGTGGAAGGTCCATAATATCTTCCCATTGATTATTCGTACGGCGGCAGGATTTTAAACGGACATTTCCATTCTCCACTATATATATACCTTCTGTTCCGTGAAGCTCCAGTATAAAGCTGCCTTCGGATACGAAGCCTGCCTCAAGAATGCCGAGTGCTCCATTTTCGTATTCGATGGTCACAATTGAGTTGTCATCCACCTCTGAATCAAGAAAAGTTTGCAGTCTTGCGGAAACATTTTTCACGCTGCCTCCAAGCCTGTTAGACAGGTAAATCGGGTGGGCTCCGAGGTCGATTAATGCTCCACCGCCGCAGGCCGACTTATCAAAGAAATGTGATGGAAGCCAGCCGTCAGGATTATTACTTGTCGGCAGTGCGCCATTGTGTGCCAGGCGGCAGCGAATGGTTGTAAGCTTTCCAATAAGCCCCTCTTCCATTACCTGTTCAGCGTATACGTAATACGGATCGCTTAAGCGGGGAAGTGACAACATAAGCTGAACCTTTTTTTCTTTCACTTTCTCGAAAATCTCTTCACAATCAGCACTGGTCAAAGTTAGTACTTTTTCAGAAAATATGTGCTTTCCATGCTCTGCTGCTTCAAGAATTACTTCCTTATGCAGATTGGTCGGTGTATCCACTATTACAGCATCAATCTCCGGATTTTTTAAAACGGTGACCAGGTCGGCTTCAAACTCTACACCGAGCTCTTCAGCCCAGGCTTGTCCCCGTTCAGGTTTTTCATCCCAAATTTTAACAATATTTATCTCCGGGTGCTCCAACGCTTCCTTTGCGTAATCATCAGCATGAACATGCCAGCGGCTTAACATTGCTGCAGACAGCATCCTATCCCACCTTCTTGTTATATTGTTTTTTCATTGTACCATGGAACACATTCATTTCTTAGGCTTCTCTTGAATAAAGTAATACAAGACTACTGTTTTGGGAGGAAAGCTATGAATGATCATGCTGCACCTGTTGTTGTTCAAACACGTGCATTTACCGATCCTAATCTTTTTATTTTATATCCGTATGTGTTTCTTCCACAGCCTGATTGGCAGCTTTTAATAAACAATTCCATACAAGAAAAAATCTTCGGATTGTTCTCTAAAGTGAAGGAAATGGGATATTACGAGCCTGGGGTAACTGAATATCGCGGAAGCTACGAAATGAAAAATAATCAACTCGGCATACTCAGTTTTACATTCAGTAGTTTCGCCAATATGCCCGGGCTGGCTCATCCTGTAAATGGTCTTAATTCGCTGACCTTTAATGCTACTACAGGAGAAATTACAAAACTTAGTGATTTATTTATGCCAAACAGTCATTATGTTGAACGTTTAAATGAATTGATTTTAGAACAGATTGAAGCAAGAAATATTCCACTGCTTAATGGATTCCCTGGAATTTCAAGAAATCAGTCGTTTTATCTTGCTGATAAAACGGTGGTTATTTATTTTGATCAGTACGAAATAAGCCCGGGTTACGTTGGCTTTCCTACTTTTCCAATTCCCGGGTTTAAAATTCAGGATATTTTAAACGAAAACAGTGTTTATTTTACTTTATTGACTTAAAGAAAATTTTAATAGAATAGATAGCATTCAAATTTATTGACCCCTGTCGGAATCTGAAGTATATTCTGATTTCAGATGGGGGTTTCTTTTTTATGAGAAATATACTGGGTGCTTTGTTATTAATAGGCGCCATTTATTTTCTGCTGACAAATATTGATCAGGCAGACGAGGTTGTTTTTAATGAACCTGCGATTCCTGCTGAAGACATTGTTCAGCATGATGGTCTGGTTCCTGAGGTAAAAAAGAAATCAGAGCAGCTGCAGAAGCAGGCTGAGGCAGAAGGTATAGATGTAGTTATTACTGATGGTTATCGCTCAGCAGAGGAACAGAATGAGCTTTTTGCTGAAGGGCGTGAGTCAACTGACGGGGGTATTGTGACATATGCAGAAGGTGGAAGCTCATATCACAACTACGGTCTTGCTGTAGATTTCGCCCTGCGGCTCGATGATGGACAGATCGTGTGGGATACGGAACGTGATGATAACGACAATGGAGAAGCAGATTGGATGGAGGTCGTCGAGATTGCGAAGGATTTAGGCTTTGAATGGGGCGGAGATTGGCAGGGCTTTTCTGATTATCCTCATCTACAAATGGATTTCGGCCTAAGCCTCGAAGAACTTCGCGAAGCCGAAGAGCAAAGTATGCTATAATAATTCAGCAAACAGTCAGATATTTTGGAGGGACCATGCTTACGTTTGAAGAAAAACTCGAAATCATCAGTTCATTTCCTGAATTGACAAGAAAAGATGTTTCACTGGGCCGTGTCAATTTTCATTATGAAGAAAGTGCTTCCGACAAGAAAAATGTCGTATACCATTTACATCCTAATGGAAATGGTTTTGTGTATGCAAAAGAGGTCCACGGTTTAGAGACAGATTCGAAGGGCTTAGTTAATATTCGCGATTTCGGTGAAAAAGAGCTTCGTAACATTGTGCAGCAAGCCATTAAATCACTTGCTCCTGTTGTGGAGGAAGAAATGGTAATGGAAGAATGGATAAATGAAGAAGAACAGCTTCTCGTAATGATCCAGGAAGACGATGGATGGAACGTATACGCAGGTGTCGAACTGGATGGTGCCTTTCACACTTATGGAGAAGCAGCTGATTACCTGGAGCAAGAAGGATTTAGAAAAGAATAAAGAAACGGGGCTGTATCATAACTGATACTCGCCCCTTTTGCATGGGAAAAAAAGCAGTGGACAAGTCCTTCGCTTTCCGTGGGCAGCGCTTCAGCTAACCGGGCGAAACCCGCGCCCGGCGGATCTTCAGCCGCTGCTCTTCGAGGCTGCTGAAAAAGTACCCGATAAAATACGATTTTTGGCTA